>CALMVO010000064.1:3527-18661 GCA_937873205.1 uncultured Acetobacteraceae bacterium | reverse complement strand
CCGCATAGTCGAGGAGCAGCGCTTCGAGCGCCCCCGCGGCGGGCGGCTCCGGCGGTGCCGGCCGGCCGGGAAGCGGCCGCACCTCGCGCATCGCCTCCGCCCACAGGCGCTGCTCGCCCTCCCTCAGCGGCCGGCGTGCCATGGGCCTTCGGGGATCGCATCCCCGTTCGTCGAGCACCGCCGCACGCGCACACTCCTCGAAGGCCAGGAAGACAAACGGATTCTTAAGGCTCCGCCTTAAGCGGGTCCAGGGCAGAGCCCTGGCCTTCCCTGGATCACCTCAGTCGATCAGGACCGGATACAGCGACATCACCAGCAGGATCGCCATGGTCATGTTGAAGGCGCGCACGCGGGACGGGCGGTCGAGCACGCGCCGCATTGCGACGCCGCACCCGGCCCAGAGTGCGATGCAGGGGATGCTGACCAGCGGAAGCACCGCCGCGATCGTCAGCACGTTGCGGACGAAGCCGTCGCGCGGCGCGTAGGTGGTGACGGCGCCGACCACCATTACCCAGGCCTTCGGGTTCACGCCCTGGAACAGCAGCGCGTCCGCGAAGCGCATCGGCCGGTGCCGCCCGTCGCCGCCCTTAGGGCCGGGCTTGATGGCGCGGGCCCGCGCCAGCCGCCAAGCCAGCACCAGCAGGTAGAGGGCGCCGGCGTAGCGCAGCAGCGCGTAGAGCGGCGGCGACGCCTCCAGCAGCCGGCCCAGCCCGAGCCCGACCAGCAGCACCATCAGCATGGTGCCGGCGGCGATGCCGGCCAAATGCGGCAGCGTCCGGACGAAGCCGAAATTGGCTCCCGAGGCCAGCAGCATGGTGTTGTTCGGTCCAGGCGTGATCGAGATCGCGGTGGCGAAGCCGATGAAGGCCAGCAGCAGCGCGCCGGTCATCGCACGGCCGGCACGCTCGAGGGACGGCGTCCTGATTGCGTTACCGGTTCGATCGGAGTAACGTTACTATCTAACAACATGAACAGCGATAACAGCTCGGATCGCCTCGCTCAACACCTGCGGCTTCTCGCGGCGGGGCTGCCGCCGGGCGGGCGGCTGCCGTCGGTCCGCACGCTGATGCGGGAGCTGGCGGTCGGGCCGGTCACGGTTCGCCAGGCGGTCGATCGGCTGAGCCGCGACGGCACGCTGGAGGCGCGTCCCGGCATCGGCACCTTCACCCGCGGCAGGACGCCACGGCCGGCGGCGGCGGCGGACCTCGGCTGGCAGAGCGTGGCGCTGGGGCCCGGTCGCGTCGAGACCGCGGCGCTGAGCCGGCTCTGCCTGGTGGCGCCGGACCGGGCCCGGGCGCTGAATGCCGGCTACCTGCCGCAGGAGCTGCAGGCGACCGCGGCGATCGCGGCTGCGGCGGCGCGCGTGTTGCGCCGGCCGGGGGTGTGGTCGCGCATGCCGGTCGAGGGGCTGGAGGCGCTGCGAGCCTGGTTCGCGGCCGGGACCGGCGGCTGCTTCTCGGCGCACGAGGTCACGATCTGTCCCGGCACACAGGCGGCGAACGCGGCGGCGTTCCGCGCGCTGGCCCGGCCCGGCGATCCGATGCTGATCGAGAGCCCAACCTATGTCGGCGCGATCGCGGCCGCCCGCGCCGCCGGGCTGGAGCTGGTGCCGGTGCCGACCGACGCGGACGGACTGCGACCGGGGCAGCTCGAGGCGGCGTTCGCGCGCACCGGGGCGCGGCTTCTGTATTGCCAGCCGACCTACGCGGTTCCCACCGGCACCGTGCTGGAGGCCAGCCGGCGCGCGGCGGTGCTGGCCTGCGTGGTCCGGGCGGGCGCGTTCCTGATCGAGGACGACTGGGCGCGGGACTTCCACCTGGGGCCGGGACCAGCGCCGCCGCCACTGTGCGCCGACGACCGCGACGGCCACGTGATCCTGGTGCGGTCGCTGACCAAGTCGGCGGCGCCGGGCCTGCGCATCGGCGCGATCTGCGCCAAGGGTGCCGCGCTGGAGCGCCTGCGCGCGGCGCGGCTGACCGACGATTTCTTCGTGCCCGGCCTGCTGCAGGAGACGGCGCTGCAGCTCGTCACCGCGCCCGGCTGGCCGCGGCACCTGCGGGGGCTGCAGGGCGCGCTGCGGGAGCGGCGCGACGGGCTGGCAGCGGCGGTGCGGCGCCATCTCGGGCCGCAGAGCCTGGGGCGGGTGCCGGCCGGCGGGCTGCACCTGTGGGTCGCGTTGCCGCCCGGGGTGTCCGACCTCGCGGTCGAGCACGAGGCCGAGGCAGCCGGCATCCTGGTCAGCGCCGGTCGGCACTGGCATCCGGCGGAGGCCGACCGGCCGATGCTGCGGCTGAGCTTCGGCGCGGCCGGCCCGGATTGGATCGACGGGTGCGTCGCCGCCCTGGCTGGGATCGTCGCGGAGGCGTCCGGGCGGGCGATGGTGACCGGCCGACCCGGTCAAGGCCAGGGCTCTGCCCTGGACCCGCTCAGGGCAGAGCCCTGAGAACCCAATTATTTCACAGACCTCGGCCTTTGGCGGTTTGGGCAGAATCCAGCCCTTCCGTCCGACCATTTCGGCCCTGTGCACGATGCTGGTTGGGTCGCACGACGCGGGCGACGCAGTTGAATGCCCGCAGGACGCGTGCGAAACGGACCGCGCAACCGGTGCATCGCCCCTCGGGCCATGCTGGCCATCGAGGGATCATGTCGTGAGGGATGTACCGATCCTGGTGGCGGACCCGGTTCGTCACGATCCGGACGGGATGTGGCTGGATGTTCCGGATCGCGATCCGGTGCGCCTGCGCAATGGAGCCGGCCTGATCCGCGGGCTCCTCGAGGGATGGCGAGCGGAAAGCCTCTGCACCCTGCTCGATCCGCTCTGGTTGCTGGTGCTGCGCCACCGAAACGACGATGTCGCCTGTTGGTACCTGGGCCGCGACGGCGTCCTGGTGGCGGCGCCGCAGCACCGGCGCGAGATCGAGCGGCTGCCCAAGGGACACCGGCTGCAGACGCTGGCCCTGTGGCTTGGCGTGGCCGCCGGGGCGCCGATCCGCTTGGCGGTGCCCGCAGCCGTCGCCCAGCGGCTGCGCGCCTACCTGGCGCTGCCGGATGCGGTTCGCGAAGGGCTCGACGAGCTTCTGGACGAGCCGCATCTGACGCTGCTGAGGAGCTGGCGACAGGGTGGGGCGGATCCATCGTTGCTGCTGTCCGGCGAGGCGCCGGAACTCGGCGTCGAGGCTGGCGAAGATGGGCGGTGCATCCGGATCGGCAATCCCGGCCGCCTGGTCGAGCTCATGGCCGGGGACGCGCCGGCCGAGCTGGGCGAAGGCTGGCGGATCGAGCGCATCGACAACTCGCTGGCACCGATGCTGGTCCTGCTGCTGCGGCATGCGGACGGCACCGGCGCGGCCTGGTATGCCGATCCCCACGGGCGGAGGATCGGGCATCATGCCGAGGTGCTGCCGGCATCATTCCGCAACCATGCGACGGCACTGATCGAGCCGATGCTCCGCGACCTGTGGCAGGACGTGGTGGTGGAGGGCGGTGCCCCGGCACCGGACTGGCATGCGTGCCTCGGCAGCCTACCGCCACCGTATCTGGCGGGCCTGGTGACCGACGTCCTGGCGCGGAGCGGCGTGGACGGACCGACCCGGATCTGGTCGCTGGACGAGCCGCCGCCGGTCGGTCTTGCCTATGTCGTGCCGACGGCGCGCGGACTCCTGGCGCTCGAGGCGCACCGGATCGAGCGGTGCCTGGCGCATTCGCCGGACGGCGAGATGCATCGGCTGCTGCGCGAGGACTGCATGCTCTGGCCGTCGCCGATCGACGACACCATGCTGCGGAGCGATGGCGGGACGCTGCTGATCGACCGCCTCACATCCGCCCATCGTTTCGAGGACACGGCCAGCGGATTGTCGTTCCACGTCGTCTGCCATGGCGGCCACTGCCGGCAGCCGGTGCTGTATTTCGCCGGCGCGGACCTGCTGGTCGTGCCGTATCGCGCTGCTGCCGAGACTTGCGGCCCCTTCCGGCAGGCCCGGGCGACGCTGCTGCGCCACCTGCTGACGTTCGGCAGCGACCTGGCGGCGGGTGCGATGCTGCCGCGCGATCCGACGATCCAGAAGTTCTTCGGGTCGTGCTCGGATCATATCGGCCATCATGTCTGGCAAGACCTGGCCGGGCTGTCCCGCCTGTTGCGCGCGGTGCCGGAGCGGGAGCGGCTGCCGGTCCTGAACGTGTTCGACAATCCGCGCAACACCGCCTTCTTCGGGCCGGTTGCGCGGTTGTTTCCGGTGTTCGAGGGTCGCGTGAGGCATCATCCCGGCACCTTCGATGCCGGACTCGGGGTCTTCTACCGCCGCAATCAGCGCGTCATCCGGCATACCGCAAGCACCGTCCCGGACGATATGGGGCCGGCCGTCATCGCCGCGGCGGAACGCGAACCCGGGCTGCAGGCGCTCCGCGAGGCGGCCGACGCGGCGCGAGGGGGATCGGCGCCAGTTATCCTGTTCGGGCTGCGTGCCGGCAACCGGACCCTCGACGACCTCGAAGCCTTCGGAATCGCCCTCCTGGCCGAGCTCGGCCGGCGGTATCCCGGCTGCACGGTGGTGCTGGACGGAATGAACGACGTGCTGGATCGCGGCGCCGGGGTGCCCGCCCCGCCCGGCAGCCAGCTCGTGGACGAGTTCGCGATCAGCATCGCGCTGCGGGAGGCAGGCGCGGGGTTGGGGGTGCGGGTCGTCGACAACGTCAACCGTTCGGCGCTGGCCAGCGTGCTCTGGTGCAGCCGATGCGATGCCTTCGTTGCACCGCTGGGTGCGGCGCTCGCCAAGTATCGCTGGATCTGCAACACCCCGGGGCTGGTATTGTCGAGCCGCTGGAACCTGCTCAATCGCAGTGACCTGCACATCTATGACAGCCCGACCTGGATGGAGCGGCCGTCCGAGATGCTGTTCAATGGCGCCGACATCGTCCTCGACACCAATCCGGAGATGGATGTCGGGTCCCACGACGGCCGCGGCAACTTCGTCGTCGAGCGTGCGCCGGTGTTCCAGCTGCTGGCCGGCCTGGTCGATCGCCACCACGCCAGGCGACGGCCGGCGAAGATTCCGCGATGGGGCTGAGGCCCCGGAACCGGCTCCAGACAAAAGGTTTCCAAAGGCGAGCCTTTGGCGGGTTCCAAGGGCAGCGCCCTTGGCCTTCCGTCACGGCGCGAGATGACCCCGTCGTTCAGGTCCGGACCGCCTCGACGCGCACGCGCGACGCGCGGTCTGGGGCCAGCAGCAGGTAGACGGCGGGTAGCACGAACAGGGTGAACAGGGTGCCGATCGAGAGCCCGGACGCGATCACCAGGCCCATCACGAAGCGGGACGCGGCACCGGCGCCGGTGGCGAACACCAGCGGCATCACGCCCAGCACCATCGCCGCCGTGGTCATCAGGATCGGCCGCAGCCGCAGCGCGCAGGCGCGTTCGATCGCCTCGCGGCGGGACAGGCCCAGCCCCTGCTGTTCCTTGGCGACCTCGACGATCAGGATGCCGTGCTTGCTGATCAGGCCCATCAGCGTCACCAGCCCCACTTCGGTGAACAAGTTGACGCTGGCGCCGCCCACGCCCAGCCAGACGAAGAGCAGGGCGCCGGCGATCGACATCGGCACCGAGACCAGGATGATCAGCGGCTCGCGGAAGCTCTCGAAGAGCGCGGCCAGCGCCAGGTAGGTCATGATGACGGCGAGCGCGAAGGTGCCGGCGAAGCCGCCGGTCTCCTGCACGAACTGGCGCAGCGAGCCGACCGCGTCGGTGCCGTAGCCGGCCGGCAGCATCTGCGCGGCCAGGCCCTGCAGGTACTCGTAGGCCTGGCCTTGGGTGACGCCGGGGGCGGGCACGCCGCTCACCGTGGTGGCGTTCAGCTGCTGGAAGTGGTTGACCGATTCCGGCACCACGCTGTCGGCGATGCGCGCCACCGAGCGCAGCGGCACCGCGACGCCGTTCACCGACTTGATCGGGTAGTCCAGGATCTGGTCCGGGTTGAGCCGGAACCGGCGCATCACCAGCGGCTCGACCTTGTAGGAGCGCTCGTCGGTGGAGAAGAAGCCGGTGTAGTTGCCGCCCAGCATCGCGTTCAGCGACGTGCCGAGGTCGGTCATGGTCAGCCCGAGTGCGGAGAGCTTCTCGCGGTCCACCACGATGGTCGATTGCGGCTGGTCGATCTTGAGGTCCTTGTCGACGTAGGCGAACAGCCCGCTGGCACGCGCCTTGGCGACGAACAGGTCCGACACCTGGTCGAGCTGGCGGAAGTCGCCGCTGCTCTGCAGCACGAAGCCGATCGGCAGGCCGAACGATCCGGGCAGATAGGGCCGCACGTAGCTCGCGATCTCCATGCCGGGCACGGCGTCGAGGCGAGCCTGCAGCTCTTCGGCGATGGTGAACACGCTGCGATGGCGGTGGCTCCAGTCGACCAGCTGGATGCCGGCCATCAGCTGCGGCGCCTGCGCGAACAGGAACCAGTCCTTCATCTCCGGCACCGACTTGTAGATGCCGACGATCCCGGGCGTGTAGCGGGCCAGGTCGTCCAGGGTGACGTTCGGCGCGGTGCTGCCGGAGATGGTGACGTCGCCGATGTCCTCCGGCGGCGACAGCTCGTGCTTGGAGTGCTGGTAGAAGTACAACGTGCTGCCCAGCACCAGCAGGCCGACCAGCAGCACCAGCGGCTGCAGCCGCAGGCTCACGTGCAGGACCGCGCTGTAGCCGCGCTGCACCGCGTCCAGCGCCCGCTCGCTGGCGTGCTCCAGGCGCTCGTCGAGCGGCACCCGGCGGCCCTGGGCCGTGCGGGCCCGCAGCAGCCGCGAGCTCATCATCGGCGAGAGCGTCAGCGCCAGCAGCGCCGACACGGTGACGCTGGCGGCCAGCGTGAAGGCGAACTCGGTGAACAGCGCGCCGGTCAGCCCGCCCTGCAGCCCGAGCGGCACGTACACCGCGATCAGCACCACGGTCATGGCCAGGATCGGCTGCAGCAGCTCGTGCGCGGCCGCGGACGCGGCGGCGATCGGGGCCAGGCCGCGTGCCAGGTGGCGGTTCACGTTCTCGACCACGATGATGGCGTCGTCCACCACCAGGCCGATCGCCAGCACCATCGCCAGCAGCGTCAGCAGGTTGATGGAGAACCCCATCATCGACATCAGCGCGAAGGTGCCGATCAGCGACAGCGGGATCGTCACCAGCGGCACCAGCACCGAGCGCCAGGAGCCGAGGAAGGCGAACACCACCAGCCCCACGATCAGCAGCGACTCCGCCAGCGTGACCACCACCTCGCCGATCGAGGCGCGGATGTAGTCGCCCTCGTCGTCCAGCACGGTGATGCGGAAGGTGGGCGGCATGGTGGCGCGGAGCGAGGCGATCTGCGCGCCGAGCGCGCGGGAGACGGCGAGCGCGTTGGCGGTGGGGGTCGGCTTGATCTGGATGTAGACGCCGGAGCGGTCGTCGCCGAGCGCCTCGAAGTTGTCGGGGTCGCTGCCGAACCCGACGCTGGCGACGTCGCCCAGCCGGACGATGCGCAGCCGGTCCTGGCGCACCACCAGGCGGCGGAACTGGGCGGCGGTGTGCAGGCTCGAGTTGATGTCGAGGTTGACGCTGACCGTGCTGCCCAGCGTGTTGCCGACGCCGGTGACGAAGTTGTTGTTGCCGAGTGCTGCGTACACGTCGGCCGGGGTCAGCCCGTAGCTGGCCAGCCGGTGCGGATCGAGCCAGACCCGCATCACCAGGTTTGGGGCGCCCTCGGTATCTACCGTCTGCACGCCGGCCACCGCCTGCAGACGGGGCTGCACCACCCGCTTCACGTAGTCGCTGACCTGGGCGGCGGGCAGCGCGTCGCTGTCCACCAGCATCTCCATGATGTCGCCGCCGGACGCGTAGGAGCCGATCGAGGAGGCCTGCACGCCGGCCGGGAGCTGCGAGGTCGCGGCGCTGATGTAGGCCTGGATCTCGGCCAGCGCCCGCGCCGGGTCGTAGTTCAGCTTCAGGTAGACGACGATGTCCGACGAGCCCAGCGACGAGGTCGAGGTCATGTAGTCGATGCCCTGGGCCTGGCTGATGCGGCCCTCGAGCGGGGTGGTGACGAAGCCGGCGACGGTGGCCGGATCGGCGCCGTAATAGGCGGTCTGTATCTCGATCACGCCGCTGACCGTATGGGGGAACTTCTCCACCGGCAGCAGCTGCTCGGCGCGCAGGCCGAACACCAGCACGAGGATCGACACCACCGAGGACAGCACGACGCGGTGGATGAACAGGTCGGTGACGCGCATGATCCGGTCCTCCTACTCTTCGGGCGGATCGGGGTTGAGCTGATCCTGCGGCTGTACGCTGTTGTCGACCCGGACCAGCGCGCCCTGGCGCAACTTCACCTGGCCGGCGGTGACCACCGTTTCGCCGGGCCGCAGCCCGGTCAGCACCACGACGCGGTCGCCGCGCGCCTCGCCCAGCGTCACCACGCGGGAGTTGGCGGCGAGCGCGCCGGCCGGGCCGCCCGGCGCCTGCTCCAGCACGTAGACGAAATCCCCATACGGATTGTAGCTGATCGCCGTCTGCGGCACCGTCACCGCCTCGTGCGGCGGGCCCTGGACCAGGCCGACGGTGGCGAACATGCCGGGCAGCAGCGCGTGGTCGGGGTTGGGCAGGCTGGCGCGCACCGAGGCCATGCGGCTGGCGGCGTCGATCCGGCTGTCGACCGCCAGCACGCGGGCGTCGAACACGCGGCCGGGGAAGGTGTCGACGCCGACCGCGACCGGCTGTCCGGCCGCGACCTCGGCCACCTGCTGCTGCGGCAGGTTGAAGTCGACGTAGATCGGGTCGAGCGCCTGCAGCGAGACGATCGGCGTGCCGGCGACGAGGTACTGGCCGAGGTCGACCGCGCGGATGCCGAGCCGGCCGGCGAAGGGGGCGCGCACCACCTTCTCCGCCATCAGCGCCTGCTGGGCGGCCACCTGGGCGCGGAAGCTGCGCAGGTTCGCCTGGTCGAGGTCGAGCGTGGCCCGGCTGATCGCCTGTGCCTCGAACTGCTTCTGGTCGCGGGCGACGTTGGCGGCCCAGAGGTCGGCGGTGGCCTGGAGCGTCGCCAGGCGCGCGTCGTCGTCGTTGGGGCGCAGCCGCAGCAGAACGGTGCCGGCGGCGACGTCCGAGCCGGACTGGAAATCGATGCTGTCGACGATGCCGGACAGCTCGGCCGACAGGTCGGCGCCCTGCACCGCGCGCACTTGGCCGAAGGCCTCGATGCGGCTCTGCCAGGGCGCGCGCCGGACCGTGACCGCGGAGACCACCTGGGGCTGCTCGGCGGCGGGCGTCACCGCGGCGGCGGGCCGGCCCAAGGGGATGCCGAGCCAGCGCCAGCCGGCCAGCGCCAGGCCGGCGACCACGACCGCAACCAGCAGCAGCGCGAGTTTCCGGGTCATCGCTCTTGTATCCTGCACGGGGGATCGGATGTCGGTCATGGCGGATCGATCACGGGAGGGGCGAGTTCAGCAGGCCGGGCGGCGGCGGCGGCAGGTCGTCTCGGCGCCACCAGCCGCCGCCCAGCGCCTGGTAGAGCGCCACGGTGTCGGCGTAGCGCGCGGCGCGGGCACGGATCAGCGTGATCACCGTATTCTGGTAGATCTGCTCGGCGTTCAGCACGCTGAGATAGGAGACGCCGCCGAGCTTGTACTGCAGGCTGGCCAGGTAAAGCCCGCGCGCCGCCGCGGTCTGCGCCGTGGTGGCATAGACCAGCGCCACGGCGTCGTTCTGCAGCGCCGCCAGCACGTCCGCGACGTTCTGGAACGCGGAGACGACGATGCCGCGCCACTGCGCCGCCGCCTGCAGCATCGCCGCTCGCTGCGCGCGTTGCCGGTGCAGCAGCTGGCCGGCGTCGAAGATCGGCTGCACCGCCTGGTTGACCAGCGACCACATGCCGTTGGTCGGGCTGAACAGCTGGTGCGTGTTGGCGGCATCGGAGCCCACCGAGGCGGTGAGCGTCACGTTGGGCAGGCGCATCGCGATGTCGACGCCCAGGGCCGCGGTCTGCGCGTGCAGGGTGGCGGCGGCGGCGCGGATGTCGGGGCGCTGCTCCAGCAGGGCAGAGGGTACGCTCAGCGGCACCGCGGCCGGGAGCGTCAGCCGGTCCAGGTCGAGGCGGGGAATCGCCACCTCGGACGGTGCCCGGCCGAGATAGGCGGCGAGCTGGTCGCGCGCCTGCGCGAGCTCGGTCTGGAACGGCACCAGGGTGGTCTGCGCCTCCGCCACCTGGGCCTGCTGGGTGGCGACGTCGGTGCCGGTGGCGCCGCCCAGCGTGAACTGGGTCCGGACGGTGTCGAGCTGCCTCTGCTCGAAACCGATCAGCTGGGTCTGGGCGTCGATCTGGCCGGCGAGCGAGGCGGCGAGGATGGCGCTGTCGACGACGCCGGCGCTGAGGCCGAGATAGGCGGCCTCGAGCTGGAACCGCTGCACCTCGACCTCGGCGCCGGCCTGCTCGACGGCGCGGCGCAGGCCCCCCCAGACGTCGAGCGTGTAGCTGAGGTCGAGCCGCACGCCGTAGTCGCTGTAGAGCAGCGGCGGCGCCTGGCCGCCCTCGTCGGAGATCGGCAGCTCCTGGCGGGTGCGGCTCGCCGAGCCGGTCACCGTCGGCAGCAGCGTGCCGGCCTGCTCCAGCCGCAGCTCCTGTGCCTGCCGCAGCGCCTGCTCGGCGGCGTCGATGGTCGGGCTGTCGCGCAACGCGGTGGCCACCAGCGCCGTGATCTCCGGCGAGCGGAACGCGGCCCACCAGTCGCCGGGGATGTCGCGGCCGACCTCGATCCGCTGCGCGGCGCCGCCGGCGGTGGGGGCGGACGCGGTGACGGCGACGGGCGCGGTCTCGCCGACCCGGCCCGGCGTGGCGATCGCCGGCGCATGGAAGTCCGGGCCGACCTCGCAGCCGGCCACGGACAGGCAGAGCGCCGCCGCCAGCACCCACGGCGCGGAAGTGCCAGGCCGGCCGATCCGCTCGTGGTGCGGCAGCGCCGTCTCGCTCATGACCCCTCGTCGCCGCATCACCAAATCCGAACCGCCGCCGTTCATGCCGGAACAGCAGCAAACGTGCCAGCTTCGTGGTGCGACTGAACCCATTGCATCGATTAAGTTTTTTTTAGAACCGTTACGACTTCATAACCAGCATCTCGTGGCGTGACACGCCATCTGTTGGCGATGCGCGCCACGCCCGCGCGATACGGGACGAAAGGCCTTGGGATACGGGTAGGGACAGGCCAGGCTGCGCGGATGCCACAGGACCAGCAGCCCCGGGGACGGACGGCGTCAGGCGGCGCGCGCGGCCTTCATCGAGGCCTGCAGGCGCGTGCGCGCGACGGCGACGTAGCTCGCGTCCAGCTCGATGCCGACGCCCCGCCCCCCCTCCTGCTCGGCCGCCAGCAGGGTGGTGCCGGTGCCCATGAACGGGTCCAGCACCACCGGCATCGGCTTGCCGTGCAGGCGCATGCACATGCGCGGCAGCATCACCGGGAAGGTGCCGGGATGGTCGAACTTCTGCGCCCGCCGTCGCACGGTGTCGTAGGGGATGAACCAGCTGTCGCCGCGGCAGCGCAGGTCCTGGGCATGGCCGCGGCGGGCGATGTTGGACTTGTCCTTGAACGGCACGCCCACCGCCAGGCGCTGCAGCGGCACCGCGCCGTCGCGGGTCAGGTGGAACACGTGCTCGTGGTTGCGGTGCAGGTAGCGCCGGCTCGTGATCGGCTTGAAGTGCCCGACCGACTGGTCGCCGATCGAGATCGACTTCACCCAGGTGATGTGGTTCTGCAGCCGGAACAGGCTGCGCAGCCGCACGATGAGCTCGAACGGCAGCCAGGGCATGGAACTGGAGCCGGTGATGTTGAGGAAGAACGAGGCGTCGGCGCGCATCAGCCGGCGGATGCCGGCGGCAACCGCGACCATCCAGTCGAGATAATCCTCCTCGGCGCGGCGGTCGGCATAGCTGCGGTAGGACAGACCCAGATTGTACGGCGGCGAGGTGACGACGACGTCGATCGAGTCCGGCGGCAGGCGCTCCATCACGGTGAGGCAATCACCCCGGTAGAGCAGGTGCCGGCCGACCGCGCTGCGCCGCACGGCGGGCTCCACCGCCGGCGTCCCGGTCGGGCCGAGGTCTGGGCCGGGTTCGGGACCCGGTTCAGGACCGGGCTCCAGCTCGTGGTCGGGGAGATGATGGACGAGCGAATCGGCCTGTAGCGAGTCGAAAGGCATCATCCCCCGAGTATCGCCAGGACGGGAACGGTCCGGCCAGCCTCGACAGGTTGTAAAGCGCGGGTCAGGGGGCCGGCGCGGCGGGCTGGCGCGCCAGCAACACGACGATGCGGCCGCCGGCATGCAGCGCGCCGGCGTTGCGCGCCGCCTGCGCGCCCCAGCCGAAGAACAGGTCGGCGCGGGTCGGCCCCTTGATGTCGGACCCGAGGTCCTGCGCCAGCATCAGCCGGTCGAGGGCGGCGCCCGAGGGCAGCGTCGTCTCGACGAACAGCGGCACGCCGAGCGGCAGGAAGTCGCGATCCACCGCCGCCGAGCGCAGCGGCACCAGGTCGACGCCGAGCGCGCCCGGTGGTCCCTGGTTCGGCGCCACGTCGTCCAGCACGCGGAAGAACACGTAGTTCGGGTTGCGCTCCATCGTCGCCTGCGCCTGCGCCGGGTGGGCGGCGAGCCAGTCCCGGATGGTCTGCATGCTGACCGCGTCAGGCGCCAGCTGGCCCTCCTCCGCCAGCACGCGGCCCAGCGGCACGTAGCCGAGCCCGTTGCGGCCCCCATATCCGAGCCGGACGATCTGGCCGCTCGGCAGCCTGATCCGGCCAGAGCCCTGCACCTGCAGGAAGAACAGGTCGATGGCGCTGCGCAGCCAGACGATCTCGAGGTCGCGGCCGGCCAGCGCGCCGCGATCGATGTCGGCGCGGCTCCAGTACGGCACCACGTGTCCGCCGGCCACGCGGCCGACCACCGGGCGGGCATCCGATCCGGTGCCGGGGACGCTCACCAGGTCCGCCGGTCTGGCGAGGACCGGAACCGGAAATTCGGCGCTGCGCGCCAGCGCGCCCGGGATCTCGGGCTCGTAGTAGCCGGTCAGGCTGGCGTCCGGCGCGCTGTCGTCGCCTGCCTCGTAGGGCAGGAACCAGGCCTGGAGGTAACCGCGCATGGCGGCCTCGTCGCCGGGCGGCAGCAGGCGCGCGGCACGGCAGGCCGGACGGTAGAGCCCGGCCATCCCCGCCATGGCAGCCGCGACCCCGGCGCCGCCCAGCCTGGTCTCGACCGGCAGCCGGCCCAGCTGCTCGCACTCGGCGAGCAGCGCCGGCAGGGCCGCGGCAACCCTGTCCTTGCCCCAGCCCGGGATCTCGGCGAAGCCGATCGGGCGCAGCGTGAGCGTCGGTGGCCCGGCGGGCTGCTCCACGCAGCCGAACAGTGCCAGGATCGGGAGCAGGCCGGAGAGAGTCCGACGTCGCCGCGGCCCACGGCCCGGGCGCCGGGCGGTCGCGGAGGGTGTCAGGCCGCGGCCTCAGGCGCTGCGGGCCGCCGACAGCCGCCAGCCCTGGCCGGCATCGGCACCCTTCGGGCCGCCGATCCAGCGCTCGAAGGTCCACAGGTCGGCGAGCTCGGTCACCGCGTCGGCGCCGGAGACTGGCAGCCCGTCGCGGCCCATCAGCACGCTCACCTGGTCGGAGACGAATCGCACCTCAAGCGAGGCGGACCAGATCGCGTTGGCCTGCGTCAGCGCGGCGTCGATGAGCTGCACCTGGGTGATGGCGCGGATCTCGGCGCGTTGGGTCTGGCCGGCCTCCTCGCGGGCGACGATCGCGCCCTCGAAGGCGGCATAGGCATCGGGCGTCAGGCTGCTGCGGAGTGCGGTGCGATCGCCCTCCGCGAAGGCCTGCACGATGCGCCGGAACAGCGCCTCGGCCTGGATCAGGAAGGTAGCGGGATCGAAGCCGCGCTCGCGCTCGCGGATGCGCGTGAGCGTCACGCCGATCGGGCTCGACGGATCGGGCAGCCGCTTTTCGGCCGGCGGCGGCACGTGCTCGGCGCGGGTATCGATGATCGGACCCACGGGCCGCAGGCCGGCTGGTGGGCTGGCCGGCCGCTCCAGCCCGGTCTGCTTGCCGAGGATGCTGCGCAGCCGCAACACCAAGAGCGCCGCGGCCAGGCCCAGCAGGACCAGGCCGACCGGGAAATTGCCGGTGAAGGAGTGCATCGGTGTCTCGTCCTCGTGGAGGGCCTCGGAGAGCGTCCGGCCGGTGGTCCCGGCGCGGACGCGCGAGGTTCCAGGCGGAGCTGGCCCTGCAACCGCGTCCCAGACATAGGTGCAGCGGTGCGCCGACACAATCGGGCTGGCCACCGCTCGATTGCCGGGGCTCGGCGGCCGGCGTATTCCGGGCGCGATGATCCTGTTGCGGCACGGCCAGAGCGAATTCAACCTGCATTTCACGCGGACGCGGCAGGATCCGGGCATCGTCGATCCGTCGCTGACCGAGGCAGGCCAGGCGCAGGCCGAGGCGGCGGCCGAGCGCCTCTGCGCCGCCGCCGGGGATGCCCGCATCGCCCGCATCATCGTCTCTCCCTATCGCCGCGCGCTGCAGACCGCGGCACCGGTCGCCACCCGCCTTGGCCTCGTGCCGGTGGTGAGCAGCCTGGTGCGCGAGCGCTACGCGTTCGCCTGCGACATCGGCTCGCCGCCGCGGGCGCTGGCACGGGACTGGCCAGGGCTCGACTTCTCCGGCCTGGGCGAGGTCTGGTGGCATGCCGGCGAGCTGGACGGCGCCGGCGCGCCGGCGCTTGAGACCGAGACCAGCGTGATCGCGCGGGCCGGCCGGTTCCGGCGCCAGATGGCGGAGGATCCAGGATCGGAGGACGCGCTGGTCGTCTCGCACTGGGGTTTCCTGCTGGCGCTCAGCGGCCACAGCATTGAGAACGGGCACGAGGTGCGGATCGATCCGTCGCTGCCGCTGCTGCAGCCGATCGTCTGGCAGCACTGAGAGCCATTCTGAGATGCGCCGTGCCGGCGATCCGACGCGCCCAGGCCGCGGTGCCGTCGCGCTTGCCGAGGCTTGCGGCCAGGGGGGCCGCTGCGCTCCGGTTCTCGAGGGACATGCCGGGGGGGGGGGGGGGGGCGGCCCCCCCGCCCCCCCCCCCCGGGGGGGGGGGCGGCGGG
>CALMVO010000064.1:0-3517 GCA_937873205.1 uncultured Acetobacteraceae bacterium | reverse complement strand
GACGCGGCACGCCCGGCCCACCCCATTCTGAGAAGGCTCCGAGGAACGGCACTCTGGGAAGCGGTCCTGGCGCGCCACCCTGCGGCATGCTAGCGGCGCGTCGAGCCGCACCAGGAGAGACCCCGATGTCCGATACACTCGCCCCCACGCAACCGGGTCCACCGGCGCTGCCGCTGACCATGAACCTGCAGTACACCAAGGACCTGTCGTTCGAGGTGCCATCGGGGGCCGAGATCTTCGCCACGCTGCGCGCCAACCCGCAGGTGTCGGTGAACATCGACGTGCAGGCGAACCGGCTGCAGCAGGAGCAGAACGTGTTCGAGGTGGTGCTGTCGATCAAGGCCGAGGCCGTCGAGCCGGCCGGCGAGGGCGGCAGCGCCGCGTCCGCCAGCAGCGGCCGAACGGTGTTCATCGCCGAGCTGTCCTATGCCGCGATCGTGACGCTGGGCGACAGCCCGGAGACCATGTTCGAGCCGCTGCTGCTGGTCGAGGTGCCGCGGCTGATCTTCCCGTACGCGCGCAACATCGTGAGCGAGGTCACCCGCGACGGCGGCTTCCCGCCGGTCGTGCTGCAGCCGATCGACTTCGTGGCGCTCTGGCAGGCCAAGCGCGCCCAGGCCGGCGGCGGCGCCAACGCGATGGCGCAGCCGGTGGGGCACGCCTGAGGGGAGTTAGGTCGGCGAGGACCGAGGCGCGGCCAAGAGCTGCGCCTCCCAATCCTTATAGCTCGAGCCGGTATTCTCGACGTACCAGGTGGCTGGTCCGCTGGTGTTACGGCCGGTGATCACCGCGGCGGCGGCGCTGGAACTTCGAAACGCATAGCTCTTGGTGAAGACTCTCTGGTCGCCATGCAGCGCCAGGGTGCCTGATCGAACGAGCTCGGCGTGAAGGGCGACATACGAGGCATTCTGCCCGTTCTGGCCAGCCCAATCCCGCCGTGCCAGCGAGCCGGCCTGCACGACGAATTCCCCATCCACGAGAACGGCAGTCGCCCGCAGTCCATGGCGTGGCACCTTGAGCACGAACCGCGCCGTCGATGAGGACGGTGACGCAGCCGCGCTCGGTATAGCTCCGGCCACGATGACGGGATCGGGACGCGTGTTCTGAATGAACATGTCTACCCGCACCGCCGGCAGAACGATCAGGAGGTTCTCCAAGAACGCCTCCATCTTTGCCACGTCAGCCTCGCTGAGGGAGGGGCGTGGTGGCCTGGTGCCGTTATCCAGCGCGATGCGGCCAATCGCATGCGCTTCCGCAATCAATCGCGCCTCAAGATAGCGGACATGCGCCTTGTTAAGCTTGTTGCCCGCTGTGGTGACCATCACCGCGCTGGTCCACCAGTCCTTCGCCACGTCGTGCGCCTTGATGCGCGCGCCGATGTCCTCGCCCTCGCCTACATAGGCCCGTGCCTCGCCCTCCTGCTCGCCGATCAGCAGGTAGACGCCGGCATAACCCGTCTCAGGACGACGAAGTGCCGCCGCGATCTGGGTCCGCGGCACCATCAGCACGTGCCCAGTCCAGTTGAATAACTCGGCCGTAAGCATGCCGCCCGGACGGCCGTCTATGTAGTACAGTTCCAATGAGCGACCGGAAACGACAGTCATGCGGCTTCCTGCGTGTTTGACATCGAATGGGAGGAGTGCGAGGTCGCGCTTGCTTCCGCCGACGCCACGGGCGGATGTAGAGTTTGCTTCAGCGGCCACACGTTGGTGAGACCGATGCCGGGTCAAGCAACGACAGCAATGAGGCAGCGTCGGGAGCGGACGCGATCTCGACCAGGCGCCAGCCTAACCCCAGCAGCGGTTCCGCGGCAGAATGACTGATTGCCGCCGCTCTCGTCGCGACAAGCGCAGGCTGCAGACGGGGGGATAGCAGCCGAGCGAAGACCGTAGCGGTCTCTCTCGAGAAAAACAGGGCGACATCGAGTCGTGCGGCAGGATTGAGGGCTTCCAGCGCCGGGCCTGGCAAACGACGCACCGGCTGTGCCGCGTAGAGGCAGCGCCGGGCGACCCGGAAACCAGCCGCACGCAGCGTCCGACAGAGCGGCAGGCCGTGGCTGGCGCCGCAGGCCAGTAGCAGCGGGCCATCCGGCGGGCGGCATCGCGCTGCAACCAGGGCGGCCAGATCGTTCGCATCGCCGCCGGCGCTGCCGATCTGGAGGAAACCGGCCTCCCGGGCGCGGGCGGCGGTACGGTCTCCAACCGCCAGCAGCGGCACGGCCAGCAGGTGCGGCGCCGCCGAGGCGAGCGGCCGAGCGGCCTGGCCGCTGGTGAGAAGGATCGCCTGCGCGTGCGCCGGCACCGCGGGCGAGAGCGAGCGGACCCGCAGCAGCGGGGCGGCGATCGGGCGGTGGCCCAGGACGGCCAGCGCCCGCATGGTCTCGTCGAGGCCGGGCGGCGGCCTGGTCACCAGCACCGACAGGCCGGGCGCGGTCACGCCGCGAAGATGTCGGATGGGCTGTCGGCGCGCAGGCTGGCGCCGAGCTCGCGGCCGAGGCGCGCCGCGTCGGCCGGGCTGCCGGCGACCGCGCGCTTCAGCAGGAACGAGCCGTCCTCGCGCGCCACCAGCCCGGTAAGGCGCAGCTGCGGCGCCTCGCCGTCCGTCGCGGGCAGCAGGCGCGCATAGCCGCCGATCGGGGTGCGGCAGGAGCCGTCGAGCTCGGCCAGCAGGGCCCGCTCGGCGGTGGAGACGGCGCGTCCCTCGGGGTCCTCGATCGCCCCCAGCAGCTCGCGCAGCTCGGCGTCGCTCTCGCGCACGGTGACGCCGACGATGCCCTGGCCGGCGGACGGCACCATCAGCTCCGGGTCCAGAACCAGGTCGGCGCGGTCTTCCATGCCAAGCCGGCGCAGCCCGGCCAGGGCCAGCAGGCTGGCGTCGCACTGGCCGCGGGAGACCTTGTCGAGCCGGGTCTGCACGTTGCCGCGGATTATCACGGCCCTGAGGTCCGGGCGCGCGTGCAGCAACTGCGCCTGGCGCCGCACCGAGGCGGTGCCGATCACCGCGGCGTGCGGCAGCGCCGCGTAAGGGTGTGCGGGATCGGGGATCGTCAGCTCCGGACGCAGCACCAGCACGTCGCGCGCATCCTCGCGCTTCAGCGTGCAGGCCAGCACCAGGCCGGGCGGCAGGGCGGTCTCGAGGTCCTTCAGGCTGTGCACGGCAAAGTCGATGCGGCCGTCCGCCAGCGCCTCGTGGATCTCCTTGGCGAACAGCCCCTTGCCGCCGATCTCGGACAGCAGCCGGTGCTGAACCAGGTCGCCGGTGGTGGCGATCGCATGCTCCTGAAACGCGCCCATGTCGCGCAGCACCGGGCAGAAGCGGGTGAGCATGGTGAGGAAGGCGCGGGTCTGCACCAGGGCCAGCGGCGAGCCGCGGGTGCCGACGCGCAGCGGCAGGGCGCGGCGGTGGCTGACCACGGCGCCGACCTGCCGCGCCACCGCCGCCCGAGCCGCGTCCTGGAGCGCTGCCGACGGGGTGGCCGGGCCGGTTCCGGACAAGGGTGCGGCGCCGGGTCGGGGAT
>CALMVO010000063.1 GCA_937873205.1 uncultured Acetobacteraceae bacterium | reverse complement strand
CCCCCCCCCCCCCCCCCCCCCCCCCCCCCCCCCCCCCCCCCCCCCCCCCCTTCTTGATGGAGTGACCGATGCCGCCTTCCCCTTCATCGCCGGTCCGCCTGCGTAGCGGCGGCGTGAGGCTCGTGCTGCAGTTGGCGGGGGTGCTTCTGGCGGCCGGGGGCGCCGGGGTCGGCGCGGTAGTGGCCGGGCTGGTGGGCTACACGTGGTGGATCAAGCGGCAGGCGGAGCGGACGGTGCCGCCGGCGGGGCGGTTCCTGGAGCTGGACGGAGGCCGCATCCACTACGTTGACGAAGGATCGGGGCCGGCAATCGTGCTGATCCATGGGCTTGGCGCGCAGCTGCTGAATTTCCTGCCGGAGAGCCTGGGGCCGCTGCGGCGGGACTACCGGGTGATCGCGCTGGACCGGCCAGGCAGCGGTTACTCGACGCGGGCGTCCGGCAGGCCGGCGACGCTGGCGGCACAGGCGGAAACGGTGGCGGCGTTCATCACCGCACTGGGGCTGCGGCGGCCGCTGTTGGCGGGGCATTCGTTCGGGGGTGCGGTGGCGATCCGGGTGGCACTCGACCATCCGGGGCTGGTCGGCGGCCTGGCGCTGCTGGCGCCGCTGACGCATCCGTACGAGGCGATGCCGAAGATGTTCGAGCGGGTGGTGATCCGCTCGCCATTGGCGCGGTTCCTGGTGTCGTGGACGCTGGTGACGCCGACGGCGATGCGGCATCGCGACCATGTGGCGGCGGCGATGTTCGCGCCCGATGCGCCGTCGCCGGCGTATGCGGTCGAGGGCGGCGGGGTGCTCAACCTGCGGCCGTCCAGCTTCTATGCGACCTCGTCGGACCTGGCGGCGTTGGAGGTCGGCGACATGGCGGGGATGGCGGCGCGCTATGGCGAGCTCGACGTGCCGGTCGGCATCCTGTTCGGCACCGGCGACCCGATCCTGGATCACCGGCTGAACGGGGTCGCCATGCAGGGGCGGGTTCCGGAGCTGGAGCTGGAGCTGTTCGACGGCGGGCACATGATCCCGGTGGCGGCGCCGGAACGGAGCGTCGCGTTCATCCGGCGTATGGCGGGGCGGGTCGGGGGGATCGGCTAGCTTGAAGCCGAAATGTCCGGCAGTGACGGGTCGGCATTCGGTTCGTGCACCTCGGTGCTGGGAGCGAAGGCTACGCTGTCTCAAGAGCGACGGTGCAGCGAAATCGCGAAGCAGAGCGGTTTGACCGGGCGCGGGAGGTGACCAGGCGCGGTGTCATGAACCTGCGCCGGCTGTCTGCGTCGGGTGCCGCCGTCGGCGGCGGGTCGGTCAGGGAGTATGCTTCCATGTCCGTGCAAGGGCCATGACGGCTGGTGGGGACGATGAGGTTCCAGCCATCGGCCTTGTGAGGAGGATGGCTGAAATGGTCCATCATGCCCTGCGCGTGACCGCGGACCGATAATGTTATTCGATGAGTGGCTGCTTTGCGCCTCATCTCAAACGTCTGGAGGACCTAGTAGGCTTCCCAATAGCGGACATCAAATGGGACCCTCCTGTTACGAATGCATGTCGGCTCGTCAGGATCAGTCTCGATATAGCCGATTTTGAATGTAGTGCTCGCACAAGTCTTATATACAAAGGTCCAAAGGTAATGAGGTCGAACAAATGCCAAATTGCATAATTACCGGTGAGATAATCCACGGCGGCAACAATTCGCGCGCCCATGTAATTCCCAGCGCTTTGGGTGGACGCTTAAAGCCGTTGAATATTCTTTCAAAAGTTGGAAATAGCGTTCTTGGAGACAAGGTCGATTTGCCGTTAATTGAGGCATTTCAATCTTTTATGACATTATTAAACGGCTCTCGCGATCGTGGAAAGAATCAACCGGTGTCCATGACAGACCCAAAAGGACGCAGATACATAGTTGAGTTTAACGAACCTATTAAACTCGCAGAGCCGACTTTCTCGAAAGTCCAGAACGGAAATCAGACCGAATTTCGGATCGAAGCCAGGACTTTGAAAGAAGCAAAGACAATTCTCGGCCGAGTCAAAAAAGATTACCCAGAGTTTGATGTCGATCATGCACTCAAACATGCAATCACAAAGCGATATTGGCCAACAAGCAAGTTGCGTGCAGATTTCCAGATTGGACCAGTGTCAGTCTTTCCAGCATTGTTCGGATCTGCGTCCATTTTCGCTTCATTACATGGCTTAGACCCACACCCTAGTCTGCGAAGCTATGTTACCGAATTAGATCCCAGTCAGCCTAAATTGCCGCCCGATACATTTTACTTTATGCCAGCTCACTGTTGGATTTCAACCTCGGCGGAGGTTAGTCATATTATTGCACTTTTGCCAAATAAAGAACGAGGAGAGGCGCTACTATATTTTGAGTTATTTAATATAGCGCGGGTAGGTGTGTTATTACCGTACCATGGAGACAAAGATATTCCAATCACCTATGCAGTCGACCTTCTGACCGGACAGGAACTTAATGCCGCGATAGACACTGAATTTATCAGTGATGTCCGCTGGGCGGAAACTCACAAACTTGGTGACGACAGTCTTTACCTGGATGTGAAACAACGGGTGGAGCGCCTAGCGAAGCATGCTTACACCCGAGCTCATGAAGCATTCAAAGAAACACTAGGAGAACGCTTATGTGAAGTCGGCAAAAGACCCGGTGGCGGTGTTGTTTGTTTCGAAGCATTAGAAGAGTTGGTTGATTTTACAATCGCGCAGTGGAAGTCACCACATATCACTCCTACTATGATGCTAGAGAATTTGCATTTGTTTGAAATGCTTTGCCGAGATGTTCTTCCTTTATTTCCGAAAGATGAAAAACCGATGTTTTCGACAATATATAAGGCATATTATTCCAGCCTTTCAGCTGCTATTGCAGAGGCTAAAAACTTGCGGCCTCAAGATTAGGCCTTTCCTCGGTGTGTAAATACGTCAGGACGTTCGTCTTCTGTTCCGTCTCTCTTCAGACCGGACCGCTCATCTGTAGATGGCTCCCGCGTTGCAAGATGATTCGACGCTCTAGCGTTGGTCGAGTGCAGTCTTCTGTCCGGCCTGTCGATGCGGTTTGGACTGCTGGCCTTGATCGACGGCCTTCGGACTCTGAACACTATCCTTCGTGCGAACCGAAATTAACCGCCGCCAGGCAGCAGAAGTCTGCTTGCGGGCCTATCTCAGTGGTAAGTCCAGTTAAGCAGTCTGCTTGTCTGGACGTCTATGTTAGGCGATCATTAGGCCATTCCAGACGTCCGCTCTTTCGTGAAACTCGCTCCGAAGCAGACCTTCTGCTTCCGGCCAAATCAGTCGGACTAACTCATGCCACTTTCGTACTACCGGCACGACAACGTTACTCAAACGGCGTCGAGGCAGATGGGCGCTGCAGCATCGAGAGGAGCTCGCGGCGGGTGTCGGAGTTGGTGCGGAAGACGCCCAGCATGCGGCTGGTCACCATCGAGACGCCGGGGCGGTGCACGCCGCGGGTGGTCATGCACTGGTGGCCGGCTTCGAGAATGACCGCAACGCCGTGCGGCTGCAGCACGGTGTCGATGGTGTTGGCGATCTGCGCGGTCAGACGCTCCTGGATCTGCAGGCGGCGGGCGTAGGCATCCACCACCCGGGCGAGCTTGCTGATGCCGACCACGCGGCGGCCCGGCAGGTAGGCGACGTGGGCGCGGCCGATGATCGGCACCATGTGGTGCTCGCAGTGGCTCTCGAAGCGGATGTCGCGCAGCAGCACGATCTCGTCGTAGTCCTCGACCTCCTCGAAGGTGCGGGCCAGCATCGCGGCGGGGTCGTCGGCGTAGCCCTGGAAGAACTCCTCGTAGGAGCGCACCACGCGGCCGGGGGTGTCGTGCAGGCCTTCCCGATCGGGGTCCTCGCCGGCCCAGCGCAGCAGGGTGCGCACGGCGGCCTCGGCCTCTTCACGGCTCGGGCGGTCCGGGCTTCTGGTCGAGACGGCGTCGGGCTGGTCCGGCTCGGCGACCGGGTTCACGTCCATCCCCTGCCCGCCCCTAGTGGACGATGCCGGGCTGGTGCGGGCTGTCCAGGCTGAAGGCCGGGATCTCGACGTCGAAGCGCTCGCCCGACGCGGTGGCCACCATGTGGTAGGCGCCCGACATGAAACCGGACGGCGTGCTGAGCGGGGTGCCGGAGGTGTACTCGAACGCCTCGCCCGGGCTCAGCTGCGGCTGCTCGCCGACGACGCCCTCGCCCTGCACGTGGTCGACATGGCCGCCGGCGTCGGTGATGTGCCAGCTGCGGCGCAGCAGCCGGATGGTCTCGGACCCGTGGTTCTCGATGCGGATGCGGTAGGCCCAGAGGTACTGGCGGTCGTCGGGCTGCGACTGGTCCTCCAGGAAGAACGACCGCACGCTGACCCTGATGCCGCGCGTGGTGGTGGTGTAGTCGCCCGCCTCGCCGCCGCCATCGCCAGGGCCGAGCTCGGACTCCAGCGGCATGTCGACCGCGACCGGTCCCTTGTCCTTCATCGCGCGCTCTCCTGCGGAGCCGGGGGGGTCATTCGGCGGCCTGCAGCCGGTCGGGGCGGGCCAGGCCGCGCTCCAGATCGTCGATGATGTCGCGCGGGTCCTCGAGCCCGACCGAGAGCCGGATCACGCCGTCGGTGATGCCGAGCCGCGCACGCTCCTCAGGCCCGATCCGCATGTGGGTGGTGGTGGCCGGGTGCGTCACCATCGAGCGGCTGTCGCCCAGATTGTTGGAGACCGCGATCAGCCGCAGCGCGTTCATGAGCCGGAAGGCGGCCGGCTTGCCCCCCTCGACCTCGAACGTGACCAACGTGCCGCCGGCGCTCATCTGGCGCATCGCCAGGGCGGATTGCGGGTGGTCGGCGCGGCCGGGATACCAGACGCGGGCGATGCCAGGCGACTGGGCCAGGTGGTCGGCGAGGGCCATGGCGCTCCGGGTCATGGCGTCCACCCGCAGCGCCAGCGTTTCCAGGCCCTTCAGCAGCACCCAGGCATTGAAGGGCGAGATCGCCGGGCCTGTGTTGCGGATGAAGGGCTGCAGCGCGCCCTCGATCCAAGCCTTGGTGCCCAGCACGGCGCCGCCCAGAACGCGGCCCTGGCCGTCGATGTGCTTGGTGCAGGAATACACCACCACGTCGGCGCCGAAGGCCAGCGGGTGCTGCAGAAGCGGGGTCGCGAACACGTTGTCGACCACCACCACGGCGCCGGCGGCGTGGGCCAGGTCGCACACCGCGCGCAGGTCGACGATGTCGAGCATCGGGTTGGACGGCGTCTCCAGCAGCACGCAGGCGGTGGGGACGGACAGCGCCTGCTCCCAAGCGGCCAGGTCCGCGCCGTCCACGAACACGCTCTCGATGCCATAGCGCGGCAGGAGGTTGGCGACGATCCAGTGGCAGGAGCCGAACAGCGCTCGCGAGGCGACCAGGCGGTCGCCGGCTTTCAGGTGGCAGAGGAGGGCCGCGTGCACCGCGGCCATGCCGGTGGCGGTGGCGCGGCAGGCCTCGGCACCTTCGAGCACGGCCAGCCGGCGCTCCAGGGCGGCCACGGTCGGGTTGCCGAAGCGGCTGTACTGATAGTGCTCGACCTGGCCCAGGAACGTGGCCTCGGCCTGCTCGGCGTCGTCGTAGACGAAGCCGGAGGTGAGGAACATGGCCTCGCTGGTTTCGCCGTACGGCGTGCGCTCGGTGCCGGCATGGACCAGCAGGGTGCTGGGACGGAGGCCGGCTTGGCGGGTGTCGTCGTTCATCTGGGCTTCCCCGATGGACCGGAGTGGCGGTTGCCCGACCCTTGGACGCCGAGACCGGTCGCGTCGCATGATGGCCGCCAGGGCCTCTCTGGCGTGCATCACCTCGCCGGCGATTCAGCCTGATACGTCGCGGTGATCTCTTGTTCTGAGGCGGATCGGCGGTCCCGTCAACCGTCGGCGGAGCGGATCGGAGGCGTTGCGGAGCCCCGGCGTGCTCCCCTATAATCGGGACACGCCGGGTGCCGGCACCGGGTGCGGGTGTAGTTCAATGGTAGAACGGCAGCTTCCCAAGCTGCATACGAGGGTTCGATTCCCTCCATCCGCTCCAGCCGGCCTTCAGTTGGGGGGCGTCGCGCCATCGCGGACGCGTTCCTGGTGGCGCTCGACGTCGCGCTTCAAGTTGCCGATCGGCTCGGCCGGCAGGGTGTCGCGATAGGTGTCGCCGGCCCAGACCCAGCGGTCCCGGTCGCCCACCACCAGGTCGTGCATGCCGTCGTGCGTGGCGGCCAGCACCTTGATCGGGCCGCTCACGGAATCCAGCACCTTGTCCCAATCCGGGCCGCGCTTCAGGTAGACCGAGGTCGAGCAGCCGGCCGAGCCGCACAGGCTGGCGGACTGCACCTGCACGAAGAGCGCGGCCGCGCCGCGCCGGGCGGCGAGCGGCGCCGAGCCGATCAGCACCACCGGCTGCTCGCCCCGCTTGGCGGCGTCTGCGAGATCCTCGGCGTTGAGCTGACGCGCGGCGTGGTCGAGGGCAGTCCCGGTCTGCTGGGTCAGGATCACCGGGCTGGCGGCGGGTGGTCCGTGCGGGCGGCGAGACGCCGCGGCATCGGCGCCCGGGGCAGGCAGCGCCGTGAGAGCCGGGAGCAGGCACAGGGCGGCGAGGCGGCGGGTCATGCGTTGGGTTCCGTGCGGAAGCGGGCACCGAATGCTAGACGAGATCGTCCCGCGTAACGAGGGGCGCACAGGAGACCGAGGATGCCGATGAATGCGCCGTCCGACATCCGGCCGGACGTCCCCCGGCCCGGCCTGTACCAGCACTACAAGGGCGGGCTCTACACGGTGCTCTGCGTCGGCCGGCACAGCGAGACCGAGGAGTGGCTGGTGACCTACCGCGCCGAGGCCGATGGCACGGTCTGGATGCGGCCGCTGACGATGTGGGCCGAGACCCTGAGGCACGACGGCGCGACCGTGCCGCGCTTCGCGCCGGTGACCGACGGCGGCGGCGTCGGTCCCGCTTCTTGAAGGACGCTGGGCGCGGGGAGCTGCCGGTCAACGTGGCTGCCGTGGAAGACGCCGCTGCGCCGGCGCGGGAGGCGTCCGGGGGTGGGGACCCTCAGGCGGCGGCGATCAGGTGCTCGATATGGGACCGGGTGTCCGCAACAAGGTTGGTGATCTCGCCCGTCGAGCTCGCCGAACGCTGCGCCAGCGTCTTCACCTCGGAGGCCACCACCGCGAACCCCCGTCCGGCCTCGCCGGCGCGCGCCGCCTCGATCGTGGCGTTCAAGGCCAGCAGGTTCGTCTGCCCGGAGATGCCGGAGATGTCGGACGCGACCCGGCTGATGCGGTCGAGCATGCCACTCATCACGCGCTCGGTCTCGCGCACCGCGTTGCGGCGAGCCGACATGTCGGTGGCGTAGAGCACGATGCGCCGCAGCGCGCCCTCCATGTCGCGAAGCGGCTGCACCGTGCCCGACAGGAACAGGCACTGTCCGTCGCCCCGCGCCAGCTCGACGTCCCGTCCGAAAGACTGGCCGCCGGCCAGCGCCGACCGGTCCGCGTCGGAGAACACGCGGAAGCTGGACAGGTCGGCCCTATGCCCGGCGTCGGCGGCCGACATCCCCAGCAGCTTGATCGCCAGGTCGTTCAGCCGCGCGACGCCTCCCTGCGCGTTCCATTCGATAACGACGTTGGAGCGCTCGATCGCCTCCAGCCGCGCGCTGGATTCCACCGCGTTCTGCTTGGTCTCGGTGATGTTCGCCTGCACGGACACGTAGCGCTCGATCGCGCCGCCCGGCCCGAAGACCGGGTTGATGGACAGCGACACCCAGAACGGCTCGCCGGCCTTGGTGTAGTTCAGGATCTCCTCGTAGAACGGTTCGTGCCGACGCAGGTGGTCGCGGATGCGGTCCGCCGTCTCGCGATCGGTATGGCGGCCCTGCACCAGGGCGCCGGGCTTGCGGCCGATCGCCTCCTCGGCGGTGAAGCCGGTCAGCCGCGTGAACCCGGGGTTGACGTATTCGATGACGCCGTGCGCGTCCGAGATGATGACGCTGTTGTCGGTCTCGTTGGCCACCAGGGACAACAGGGCGAAGCTGCGGCGCCTCTGCACGTCCTCGGTGATGTCGGTCGCGAACTTCACGACCTTCATCGGGTCGCCCTTCGGGCTCAGCACCGGGTTGTAGCTGGCCAGGATCCAGACCTCGCGACCGCCTTTGCCGATGCGCCGGAACTCGCCGGCCTGGAACTCGCCGCGGCGCAGCGCCTCCCAGAAGGCGCGGTAGGCCGGCGCGTCGCGGTCCTCGGGCGGCATGAACATCGCGTGCCGCTGGCCCTGCACCTCCTCCAGCGTATAGCCGAGCGCCGACAGGAAGTTGGCGTTCGCCGTCAGGATGGTGCCGTCGAGGCCGAACTCGATCACCGCCTGCACGCGGTCGATCGCCGCCATCTGGCCCGCATGGTCGGCCGCGCGCTGCCGGGCGGCGGTGATGTCGGTCGCGAACTTCACGATCCTGCACGGCCGGCCGGCCGCATCGAGGATGGGATTGTAGCTGGCCTGGATCCAGACCTCGCGACCGCCTTTGCCGATGCGCCGGAACTCGCCGGCCTGGAACTCGCCGCGGCGCAGCGCCTCCCAGAAGGCGCGGTAGGCCGGCGCGTCGCGGTCCTCGGGCGGCATGAACATCGCGTGCCGCTGGCCCTGCACCTCCTCCAGCGTATAGCCGAGCGCCGACAGGAAGTTGGCGTTCGCCGTCAGGATGGTGCCGTCGAGGCCGAACTCGATCACCGCCTGCACGCGGTCGATCGCCGCCATCTGGCCCGCATGGTCGGCCGCGCGCTGCCGGGCGGCGGTGATGTCGGTCGCGAACTTCACGATCCTGCTGATGCGGCCGCCGATGCCGCGGATCGGCGTGTAGGTGGCCTGCAGCCAAATTTCGCGCCCGTCCCTGCCGATCCGGAGGAACTCGCCCGACTGGAACTCGCCGCGGCGCAGCGCCTCCCAGAAGGCGCGGTAGGCGGGGGTGTCGCGGTCCGCCGCCGGCAGGAACATGCCATGGTGCCGGCCGACCACCTCGCTGGCGGCATAGCCCATCGTGGTCAGGAAGAGCTCGTTGCCGCGCAGAATCCGGCCCTGCGGCGAGAACTCGACGACCGCCTGCGATCGGTCAATGGCCGCGGACCGCGCTCGCATCCCGATCCATTGATCCATGGCGGCGTCTCTCCCCCTCGATGCAGGCGGAGTATCGCCGGTCATGGTTAAGGGAGGATTGAGATCCGCTGCCGCAGAGGTCCCGGTCCCTGAACGGCGGTGAGGCGTGAACCCGGCTCCGCCGATGGTCCGGGTCATGTCGGTGTCGTACATCAACGTGATGCGGGCTACGAAACCGTGGTCTCATCGCCAGGGAGAGAGGGACAGCGGCATGTGGAGACGTCTCGCGGCGACCTTCGTCCTGATCGGGCTGCAGACCGCTCCGGGCCTGGCTGCTCCGAAACCGGTCGAGGCGGTCTTCGTCGGCGTGCAGGGCGACCGGTACAACCTGAACGGCGCGAGGGGAACGTGGGTCCTGGTCAACTACTTCGCGACCTGGTGCGGTTCGTGCGTCGAGGAGATCCCGACGCTCACGAAGCTTCTTGGGGATGGGTCGAGGCTGCACGTCGTCAGCATCACCGACGAGGGGTTGTCGCCCGAGACCTTTCGGGCGTTCAGCGCGGCGCATCCGGTTCCCTATCCGCGACTGGATGTCCTGGCCGGATCGATGCCGCGCGATCTGCCTGGCACGATCCTGGGACTGCGCATGCGTCCGATCACGTACCTCATCCGGCCGGACGGCGTCGTCGCGAAGCGCTTCGTCGGCGGGATGGACCCGTCCGACATCGCGTTCGTGACAGCCGCCACGCGGTGACGGATCGTGCAGGGACCAGGACGCCGCAACCGGCAGCGCCATGCGGCCTGTCGGGCCACATCCTTCGGGTCCATGCCAACGGCCAAGGCCAGCCTCGAAGCGGATAGCCCTCGCTTCTAGGAAGATGTGTATGAAGTTCTATCCATACACACGAGTTGTTATCGTGCGGACCGACATCGTCATCGAGGACGTGCTGACGGACGAGGCCATGGCAGCGTCGGGGCAACGCCCCAAGAAGGCTACGGTCGAGGGCGCGATAGGCTGACCGCGCAGGTCGATCATCTTCGCCGCGTCATCCGAGACCGCGCCGCTCTCATCGTGGTCGGTGACCTGGTGCTGTGCGAGGTGTTGCCGAGGAGCGCCGGGCCCGGCAGGTCGAGGCCGCGTTGCGCGGCTTCATCGTGGAGCCGATGTTCGATTCGAAGACCGCTGCTCAAGCAGCGGCCGACTATCCGACCTTGCGCGGCCCCGGCATTACCGTGCGCAAGACAATCGACATGCTGATCGGCACCTATTGCACTGGGGCCGGCCACCGCCTCCTGCATAGCGACCGTGATTTCGATCCGCTGGAGCGGCATCTCGGATTGCTGGTTGCGAGAGCATGAGGGAAGCAGCTACTCGGACGTGCGGACGTCAACATGCATGGGATCAAGGATCATCCCATCCTTCAAAGCTTGAGCGACGCGTTCTTGTCACAGATTTGCTTCGGGCAGCATCAAGTCATCTTGAATTTCATGTTGGACGATCCGTTGCTGGGAACCTCCGTTTGATATCGGCATCGAAGCCAATCAATTTTGATCGGTCGATCCGGGTCGATGTCGATTTTCCTGCTCGGGCTTCTCGAGACGAGGATGGTCAGTGCGATCCCGCTGGAACAATCAGTTTCTAATGATCTAGTTAAATAAAATGGGGTCTGGGGCCCGCGGCCCCAGCGGGTCCAGGGCGGCGCCCTGGCCTTTCTTCCCTTCTACTCCCCGGCGAGCCTGAGCCCGAACTGCTCGGCCAACTGGGTGCGGTAGGCGCGCTGGCGGGTGCGATGCTCGTCGAGCACGGTGGGCTGGGTGCCGATCAGGCGGTGGATGCGGGCCACCTCGCCCAGATGTTGCTGGGCGGCCAGGCGGTGGGTGGTGCTGTCGCCGTGGCGCCGATGGACGTTCAGTGGCTCGGCGACGTAGGCCACCTGCGCGCCCTCCTGGCGCAGCAGCTCGATGTAGAGGCGCCAGTCGCCGGCGACCTTGTAGCCGAGCAGCTCGTCGCCGAGGCGGGACAGGGCGGTGCGGAGCGCCGTGCGCTGGAACAGCACGCCGCTCGCGTTCAGGATCAGGTTGCGCTCGGCCAGGCACGCCTGCACGAAGGCCGGGCCCTCGTGCACGCCGTCCTCGTCCAGCACGCTGCCGGCGGCGACGGCGTAGTAAGGCTTGTAGCTGTCGGAGACGGTGGCGCCCTCGCCGTCCACGGCGCGGCTGTCGCAGAACGCCATCACCGCGCGGGGGGCGGTGTCGAGCGCCTGCACCAGGCGCTCGAGCAGGCGGGGGTCGGCGGCGTCGTCGGCCTCGGCGATCCAGATCCAGTCGCCCTTGGCCTCCCGCGCTGCGCGCTGCCACTGCCGGAACACCGAGCCAGAGTTTTCGGCCTGCGCCACCACGCGGACCTGGCGGTCCCAGTCGACTGCGGCGGCGCGGGCCTCGGCGACGCTGGCGTCCGTGGAGGCGTCGTCGAGCACGATCACCTCCAGCACCGGATGGCCTTGCGCGAAGATCGAGGCCAGGCGCTGGCGCATGTAGCGGGCGTAGTTGTAGCTCGGCACCACCACCGAGATGCGGCGCTGCGTCGGCTGCGCCAGGGCGAGCAGCTGGCCGACATAGCGGTCGAAGCGCAGCCGGCGGGCAGCGGCGCGGCCCTGGCGCGTGCGCTGGGCCAGCGGCGCGGCATGGCAGGCCTGCGCCAGCGGCACGACCTGGCGGGCCAGGGCGGCGACGTCGCCAAGCGGCGCCAGCGCGCCGACACCATGCCGGCGCAGCAGCTCGGGGATGCCGCCGCTGTCCTGGAACGCCACCACCGGCAGGCCAGCGGCCAGCGCCTCCATCACCACGCTGGGCAGCGGATCCTCGCGCGACGTCAGCACGAAGCCGTCGGCGGCGCTGAAATGGTCGGGGGCGTCATGCACGTGGCCTGGCATGTGGAAGCTCCCCGAGGCGATGGCGGCGTCGAGCTCGGCGCGGAGGTAGGTGCGCAGCGCGGGGTCGATGGCGCCAAGCCACAGGCAGTGGATGCGCGGGTCGCGGCGGCGTCCGGCCTTGGTGCGGGCGCTCAGCAGCCGCCAGAGCTGCAGGAACAGGTCGAAGCCCTTGCGCATGTCGGCATAGCCGGCGCCGAGCAGCAGCAGGTCGTCGTCGGCGACGCCGTACCGGGCGCGCAGCCCGGCGCGAACAGCGCGCGAGACCCGCACCTCAGCGTAGAGGCCCTGCGGCAGCCGCACCGCCCGCGCCGCGGCCGCCGGCACCAGTGCCGTCACCGCCTCCTGCACCGCCTCGGCCGGGAACACCACGCGGCGGGCGACGCGGGCGGCGGCCTCCAGCGCCGGCAGCAGCCGCTTCTCGCCGAGCAGGGCGGGCAGCTCGTGCACCAGCAGCACGAACGGGATGCCGGCCTCGGCCAGCACCGGCCCCACGGCGCCCGAGGCGGCGCTGTTGACGATGGCGCTGGAGTAGCCGGCGCGGCGCAGTTCGGACAGGTGCTCGGGCAGGCGGGGGTCGGCGGCGGCCAGGATGGTGGTGCGGCCGACGCTCTCGTAGCCGTCCTGCATGGCGCCGCCGCCCAGCAGCAGGAAGGCGATCTCGACGCCGTGGCCTCGCTTCAGCTGCCGGCCCAGGTGCAGCAGCAGCGACTGCGCGCCGGCGGGAAAGGCGTCGTGCCCGACCAGCAGCATGCGACCCTGCGCCGACGGGCGGCCGAACCCGGTCACCGCGCGGCCGGTGGCGTTCAGGTAGGCGGCGCCGTGATGCAGGTCGGGTTCCAGGTAGGCGCCCTCGGCCCACTCGTTCCAGGCGTTGACGCAGACGATCGGCTCGCCGTGGAACGGATGCGCCTGCGCGTGCCGCACCAGGCCTTCGAGCCAGGCCTCGTAGCGGGCGGGGGTCGAGCCGTGCAGCACGAGGCCCGAGCCCTGGCGGCGGGCGTCGTTGTCCCAGGAGGGGGCGGCAGTGCGGATCAGCGGGAATGGGGCCGGGGCTGCGGCCAGCGCCTGTTCCACCACCTCGTCGTACTCGTAGACCTGCGCGTCGAAGTCGCTGTCCAGCACGTTCAGCGACGGGTTAATGGTAGCCAGGCCGCCGACCAGCTTGTGCGGTGGGAACTCGACGGCGCCGTCGATGCCGTAGTCGCGCGGGTCGTCATCGCCGAAGCTCTGCGACATCACGAACAGCGGGTCCTCGCCGGCATGTTCCACGAACAGGCGGCGCCAGCGGGCGATGGTGTCGCGCGCGTCGGGGATCAAGCCGATGCGGTAGATCATCAGCAGCGGCCGGCCGCCGACGCGGATGTAGCGCGGGTCGGCGAAGTGGCGCGCGAAGCAGGCGATCAGCGGCAGCTCGTCCTCCGGGCGGTGGTCCTGGGCGATCAGCACATCCTCGTCGGCGCCATCCCAGCGCCGGGTCCAGTTCTCGTTCGCCCACATCAGACAGAACGGCAGCTCGATCGAGCGGTCGGCGAGCAGCGCCTCCAGCGGCCCGTCGAGCAGCCGCTCCTGGTTGAACCAGTAGAAGTAGAACACGAAGCCTTCGATGCCGCCCGCCCGCGCCATTTCCGCCTGCTGGCGCAGCACGGACGTGCCCTCCAGCCGGTAGTGGCCGAGGTCGCGCGGGATGCGCGGCTGGTAGTGGCCGGCGAAGCGGGGCAGGCCGCGCGCCACGTTGGTCCACTCGGTGAAGCCCTGGCCCCACCACTCGTCGTTGCGGGCCACCGCGTGGAACTGCGGCAGGTAATAGGCCAGCACGCGCGCGCGCCGCACCGCGGTCTCCGGAAGCGCGCGCCGGGTCTCGAACAGCGGTCCGGCCTGGGTGTGGCGGCGCACCTCGCGCGGCACCGTGGTCTCGCCGGACGGTAGGCTCGGATGCACGCCCGGCCGGTTGCGGTGCGCCATGTAGTGCAGCAGCGGGTTGCACTCGGTCTCGCCGCCCAGGTAGCGCTGCCGGTAGAAGGCTGGATCGAAGCCGGCGAACGGGCGCCGGGCCTCGCGGAAGCCCTGCACCATGTAGTGCTCGAGCGGGTCGAGCCCGGCGGCGGCGACGTCTGGATAGGCCTTCAGGTAGAACGGGCTGTCGAACTCGGCCATCGCGCTGACGGTGCCGCCGGCACGGTGGAGCAGATAGTGGCGCAGCGGCGACAAGCCGTCCGGCACCTCGTAGGTTCGGCGATACCAGCCGGGGTCGAACCAGCCGCTCGGCCGCCGTCCGGCCGCCTCGCCGATGGTGACGTAGTGCAGCAGCGGGTCGATGTCCTCCTCCGCCACCTCGGGGTTCTGCTGCAGGTACCAGCGCGGGTCGAAGTAGAGGTTGGGCTTGCGGCCCTCGCGCCAGCCGTAGGCGTGGTAGTGCGTCATCGCCTGGTCGCGCAGGCCGGCCATGTCGGCGTTGCAGGCGACGTAGTACTCGACGTCGAACAGGCCGGACTGCGCGATCAGCCGCAGCGCGTCGGACGGCTCATGACCGGTCGTCTGGGCGGCGCTCATGGCAGCGATCCCATCATCGTGTCCGGGTTCCGGACGTGAAGCATTAACTTATCGTTAAGAGACCCTAACCACTGCCATCGCGCAGCCGCAACACTCCGTTGCGGTTTCATGATTCTTGGGACTCGCCCACCGGCGTGACGCGCCGTCGCACGCCAAGCCTGGACGACGCCAGGGTGACGCGCGCCCGCGGCTGTTGCATGATGCGAGGTGCCATCCGGCGCCGAAGAGCCGACGACCCATGGACCAGACTCCCGCAGCGCCGCCGGGCCACGACCACGCCACCCACCAGTCCGCCACTTCGGAGGCCGGCCTCGTGCTGGATTGCGGCGTGACGCTGGCCCCCGTCACCCTGGCCTACCGCACCTACGGCACGCTCTCGCCCGCCGCCGACAACGCCGTGCTGGTCTGCCACGCGCTCACCCTCGACCAGTATGCAGCCGAGACCCATCCCGTCAGCGGGCGGCCCGGCTGGTGGAGCCGCCTGGTCGGGCCCGGGCTGCCGATCGATACGGACCGGTTCTTCGTCGTCTGCGTCAACGTACTGGGCGGCTGCATGGGCTCCACCGGCCCGCGCTCGCCCCGCTCGGACGGCACGCCGTGGGGCACCGACTTCCCGCCGATCACCATCCGCGACATGGTCCGCGCCCAGGCGCTCGTGGTGAGCCACCTCGGCATCGGGCGGCTGCTCGCCGTCATTGGCGGCTCCATGGGCGGCATGCAGGTGCTGTCGTGGGCCGCCACGTTCCCCGAGCGCGTCTTCGCGGCGGTGCCGATCGCCACCGCAGCGTTCCACTCGGCCCAGAACATCGCCTTCAACGAGGTCAGCCGGCAGGCGATCTTCGCCGATCCCGACTGGCAGGCCGGCCGCTACTGGGAGGACGGACGCATCCCCGCCCGCGGCCTCGCCGTCGCCCGCATGATGGCCCACATCACCTACCTCTCGGAGGAGGCGCTCTCCCGCAAGTTCGGCCGCCGTCGCCAGGGCGAGACGCCGCCGCCGGCTCGGACCGCCGGCCCGCAGGCGACGCTCGGGCTGTTCGGCGAGATGTTCGAGGTCGAGAGCTACCTGCGCCATCAGGGCTCCAGCTTCGTCCGCCGCTTCGACGCCAACTCGTACCTGACCATCACCCGCGCCATGGATTACTTCGACGTCGCCGTGGACCATGGCGGCGACCTGGCGCACGCCTTCAGGGGCACCCCCACCCGGTTCTGCGTGATCTCGTTCTCGTCCGACTGGCTGTTCCCGACCGCGCAGAGCCGCGCCGTCGCCCGCGCCCTCAACCGGGCCGCGGCCAACGTCAGCTTCGTCGAGATCGAGACCGACAAGGGGCACGACGCGTTCCTGCTCGACGAGCCGGATTTCGATCGGACGGTCGCGGGGTTTCTTGCGGGATGCGCCGAACACGTGAAGATAAAAGGCCAGAGCTCTGCCCTGGACCCGCTCAAGGCGGAGCCTTGAGAATCCATTCATGCGCCTAGACCAGAAATTGATCGCTCACATGATCGAGCCGAATACGCGAGTGCTGGATATCGGCAGCGGCGACGGGTCGCTGATCGAGCACCTGTTCCGCACGCGCAATTGCGACGCGCGGGGAATCGAGCTCGACATGGGCGAGGTGACGCGCTCGGTGGCGCACGGCCTGCCGGTCATGCACGGCGACGCCGATACCGACCTCGCCCACTATCCGGACGCCGCCTTCGACTACGTCGTGCTGTCCCGCACCCTGCAGGCGGTCGAACGGCCGCGGGAGGTGCTGCGCCAGATGCTGCGCATCGGCACCCGCGCCATCGTCTCGTTCCCGAATTTCGGCCACTGGCAGCTCCGCCTGCAGCTCCTGCTGCGCGGCCGCATGCCGATGACCGACGCCTGGGGCCGGCCCTGGTACGAGACCCCGAACATCCACCCCTGCACCATCCGTGACTTCTTCGCGCTGTGCGACGGCGAGGGCTACGCCGTACAGCAATGGATGGCGGTGGACGACAAGGGCGACCGCGCGCCCTGGCGCCGCTCGGCGCAGCTCGCCAACCTGTTCGGCGAGCAGGCACTGTTCCTGCTGAGCCACGCCGCCTGATCCTGCAGCCTTGTTGCGCCGGCGGTATGGGCCGGCCAGGATCGCCAGGGGGCGGAGGCGGAGCGGGGCATGTTCGGTTCGGTCGTGCTCGACGTCGCCGTCGGGCTGTCGCTGCTGTTCCTGTTCGTCAGCCTGATCTGCTCGGCGATCCGGGAGGCGATCGAGACCGTGCTGAACTCGCGCGCCGCCGACCTCGAGCACGGCGTGCGCGAGCTGCTCGACGATCCCACCGGGCAGGGCGCGGCGGCAGCACTCTACGCCCACCCGCTGATCTTCTCGCTGCGGGAGGGCCACTACGCGCCCGATCGGCTGCGGCCGGCGCGCAGCCTGCTCACCGGCATCACCTCGCTGCGCATGCCGATGCGGGCGCGCGGCAGCCTGCCGGCCTATATCCCGGCCGCCAGCTTCGCTCGCGCCTTCCTGGACCTCACCGTGCGCGGTCCGCTCGGGGCTGCGCCGAGCGGGCCGGAGGCGGCGGTGCCGGTGCTGTCGATCGAGAGCCTCCAAGCCACCGCGCGTGACCTGCCGGATGGCCGCACCCGGCGCGTCCTGCTGAGCGCGCTCGACACTGCCGGAGACGACCTGCTGGCGGTGCAGCGCCACGTCGAGGCGTGGTTTAACGCCTGCATGGACCGGGTATCGGGCTGGTACAAGCGCCGCACCCAGGCGATCCTGTTCCTGGTCGGCTTCCTGGCGGCCGGCGCGATGAACGTCGACGCGTTCAGCGTCGGCCGGGCGCTGCTGCAGGACAAGGCGCTGCGCGATGGCGCGGTGGCGCAGGCCGCGCTGCTGGCGCAGAGCGCCGGCCCCGACGCCGGTTTCGCCGCCCTGCAGCGCGACCTGGACGCGATCCAGTTCCCGACCGGCTGGGAGCCGCCGCCGCAGCGGCTTCGCCTTCCCGGCGGTGGGCTCGATGCCGGTCAGGTGCTGCAGATGCTGGTGGGATGGCTGGTTACGGCGTTCGCGGTGATGCTGGGTGCGCCGTTCTGGTTCGACATGCTGAACCGCTTCATGGTCGTGCGTTCAGCGGTCAAGCCGCTCCGCAGGAGGGGGCCGGACGCCTGAGGTGGTTCCAACTACCGGGTCGCTGAAGGTGACCAGCAAGGCCAGGACTCTGCCCTGGACCCGCTTGAAGAGCGGAGCCGTGAGAATCCATTTTTTGGCAGTTATATACGAGTGTGACCCAAGCTATGGGGTAGTCGGAGGTAGCGGCTTAGAGAAAACGAATATCGTCGCGTGCAGCGCCGACGGATCATTGAAACTCTCGGCGCCTGGGGCAATTAGCTCTGGCTTTGGCAGATCTCCGGAGGACGCCTGCAAATTAGAGGCATTCAACCATCGCACCAACGCTTCCACTAAGGGGCGATCAGAGCCGCTTACCGTAATACCGAACCGAGCTGGCGGGCCAGCTAGAGAAGTTAAGATGCCATTTGCGACTACAAAGTTTACGGCCTTAAGTCGCTGGATGATCTCAATACCAAGTCGCCCAGATTCCTCGTCACCAATAGATGATATGACTGAAATACCTACGATATCAGCCCAATCTAAATGTTGCGAAAGGTCGTTAGTAATGGGACTAGTGATGTCGCGTGGCGCGGAGCGCGCGTTTGCCGCGGCTAGGCTCAGGACCCTTTACACGGCTTGACGCGGTATGATTTTAGGGACGTTGGAGGTGTCCGATGTCCCGACTGCCGCTGCTGACCGAGGCGCAGATGCGCCGTCTCAAGCCGTTCTTCCCGATCTCGCGCGGGCTGCGGCGGGTCGATGATCGCCGCGTCATCAGCGGCATCGTCTACGTGATCCGCAACGGCCTGCAGTGGAAGGACGCGCCACGCGGATACGGCCCGCACAAGACGCTCTACAACCGCTTCGTCCGCTGGAGCCGGCTCGGCGTGTTCGACCGCATCTTCAATGCACTGGTGGCACAGGCAGGCGTGCCGGAGCGGCTGATGATCGACAGCACCCACCTCAAGGCACACCGGACGGCGGCCAGCCTGGCTAAAAAGGGGATGCTCCGCGTTGTATCGGACGCACGCGCGGCGGGCTGAACTCTAAGCTTCATGCCGTCTGCGACGGACAAGGCCGGCTGGTCCGGCTGCTCCTGACCGCAGGCCAGACCAACGACCACAAGGGTGCTGCGGCTCTCCTGTCGACCCTGCCGCAGGCGCGCGAACTGCTTGGCGACCGTGGCTACGACAGCGCCCGCTTCCGCGTCGATCTCCTTCAGCGCGGCATCCAGCCCTGCATCCCGTCCACCAGAAGCCGCAAGATCGCGATACCGCACGACAAGACGCTCTATCGGCAGCGCCACCGCATTGAGAACGCCTTCGGTCGTCTCAAGGACTGGCGCCGCATCGCCATGCGATACGACCGGTGCGCCCACACCTTCTTCTCGGCCATCTGCATCGCAGCCACCGTCATCTTCTGGCTGCCGTAGTGAGTCCTGAGCCTAGTTCTCTGTTGCTTATCACTTCAACATACGCTTGGGCCAGTAACTCTATGCTCAAACCTACTACCAACACGACAAATCCAACATATGAAATTAAGTCAAATACCGGCTTATTCCGGATAGCAACGAGAAGAGACCTTGGCCCTTCTTTGAACAGCAACCTTATAGCTTTGGCGGTCTTCTCAAACTCTTCGAGAGCAACACCGAGTATCACGGCGCCGCTTGCAACCCACAATGTCCAAAGCCATCCTCTCACGAGCTTTGATGCCTTTTCTGCAAAAGTTCAACAGGCCGCAACCTTGCAGTACTGGACTACGATTATCTTGCTTAGCCCGATCTTTGGCTTCCCGGCAGTGGGTTTTTCTTGCGCTCTTTTAGGTTTTTATCTTCGGTGCTGGATGTAACGGTAGCCGATACCTTCCATCGCTTCTTGCGTGATTTGCGAGGAGATATCTCTTTCGGATCGGCCTTAGCAAATCGCGCGAGCGCTTCTGCAAACGGAAGGTCTAGATCAAACGGTTTTTCGCTTTTCCGATCCGTCATGCGATCAGCGCCTTGTATGTCAGCCGCCCGGCGGCGTGGGCGATCAAGGCGTCAACCCGGCTGCCCTCGCCCATAGCGCGACGATTGAAGCGAAAGGTGAACTCGCTCAAGTAGCGGTCCAGGTGCTTGGCCGTAATGAAGTGGTGGATGCCGAACACCTGCCGCTTGAACAGGCTCCAAGCGTTCTCCAGCCCGTTCGTGTGGATGAAATAGTGCTTCACATACTCGCCGGCGCCATGCTCGACCGTGTGATGGTGATAATCGCCCTTGAGCCCGCGATAGCCCTTGGCCTCATCCGTCATCAGGTTCGCGCCCTTGCGGACGTTCGCCCGGACCTCGGCCTGCATCGTCTCGGCGGTCAAGCGCTCCATTTTGCGGGCCCGCAGCTCGCCCCCACGCTCCAACAAACCCATCACGGCCGCCTTGTTGGCGCCGCCTTGGCTACCCGGCGTGCGCTTGTCGGCGTGCTTGTTCTTCTCACGGCCGCCGATGAAGGTCTCGTCGGCCTCCACCATGCCATCCAGCGGCGCGTTGAAGGACTTGGTCTCGGCAGCGGCGCGGAGCCGGTGCAGCATGAACCAAGCGGTCTTCTGGGTGACATCAATGTCGCGGGCAAGCTGGGTGCTTGCAACACCCTTCTTGTGCGAGGTCAGCAGCCAAATCGCCATCAGCCACTTGCGGAGCGGGACCTTGCTCGCCTCGAAGATGGTGCCGACCTTGATGGAGAATCGCTGGCGGCAATCGCCGCAATTGTGAACCCGGCCGCCGCTGAAGTGATAAACCTTGGTGCTGCCGCAGTGGGGGCAGAAGGCACCGTCAGCCCAGCGAGCCGCCGTGAAGTGAGCGATGGCCGCATCCTCGTCCGGGACTGCCGTCGTCATCTCGATCAGACTTTTGAACTCGATTATGGCGCCGATCGCTGCGGAACGACACCCTTGTAGCCCCGTCAGATTGCTGGGTCAAGCACGTATATAACTGCCTTTTTATAAGCTGGTTTCCAACCAGGCGAAGCCTTTGAATGGGCCGCGAAGCGGATCGATGGGCAGACTCTTCGCAGGCGGCGACGCCTTCCATGAGTGGACCGCCCTATGCCATCGCCGCGCTGACGGACGGGATGATCCCCACCGAATTGGGCTTGTCGCAAGCGAAAGACTGCTCCACACGGAGCAGCTCGTTGCGGTCCCGTATGAAACGGTCGACGGCAGGCTACGGCGCGGCCGGCCCAGCAGGAAGCCCTGTAGCTCAGGGCAGCCCTGGGCGCAGAGCATCTCGGACTGCCCGATCGTCTCGACGCCTCGGTGGTCACCTTCAGGTTGAGGTCGCGGCTCATCGACATGATGGCGTTGACGATCGCCCGCGCGCTGTTGTCGATTTCCAGTCGCTCCACGAACGAGCGATCCACCGTGAGCTTGTCGAATGGAAACCGGTGCAGATAGGACAGGCTCGAGTAGTCTGTCCCAAGATCGTCGAGCACCAGGCGGACGCCCGACGCACGCCGCTCCTTCAACTGCGCCAGCGCCAGGTCGGCATTGTCGATCAGCACCCCCTCCGTGACCTCCAGCTCCAGCCGGCCTGGCGGCAGACCGGTTTCGGCAAGGACGCTCCGCACGGTGTCCGGCAGGTCGCCGCGTAGGAACTGCGCTAGAGAAAGGTTCACGGCGACCCGACACGGCTGGCTCCGTCACGGCCGCCGCGCATGCGGGACGGAGGACCCATTCACCGAGCGGGATGATCAGCCCGGTGCCTCGGCGAGCCGGATGAACTGAGGCGGGGAGACGGGGCCGAACGTCGGCCGCGTCCAGCGCAAGAGCGCCTCGAAGGTATGGCCCCTGCGCGGGCGTGAGGATTTGCCGGGTCGGAGACCACCGCGAGCGTCACCACGCCCGATGGCGGCGTGTCGAGGACGCCGAGAACCTGGCCGGCCATTCGCATCTCTTGCGCGGTCGGCGGCTCGGCGTCTTCCGCGGCAGCCTCGCTCCGCGGTGATGCCAGGACGAGCATCATGGCGAGCGCGCACCTGCTGGACGAGATTGTTCGGACCGCGCGCCATCGCCTTGGCAACCATGATCGAGGCATCCTCGATGGTTGCGGTTACGAAATCCTCAGCGGTCGGGGGCGGGGGTGCCCGGGCTTGGTCGCCCGCGACCCCAAGCTGTCGGTCCGTGTGCCGGATCGGGTACGGGCGCGAGCGTAATCCGGTCACGCGCGAGCCGCCGGCGGGGTGGTCCCGGGCCGGCGGCGGTCGGCGGCGTCCGGCTACGAGGTCGCCATCAGCGGCGGCGTCTGCTGGTGCTGCACCACCTGCCACTGCTGCGGCTCGAGGCGGCGGTAGGTGGTGGTGCAGTGCGCCTCGTAGGGGGTCGTGCCGTCGCGCTCGGCACGGGCGGAGTAGGCGATCACGATCAGGCCCTCCTGCGGCCGCGCCACCTGCTTTTCGGTGAAGGTGACGCGGGTCCAGCGCGGCGTGTTCACCACCGCCTCGATCGCCTGCCGGCCGGTCAGCACGAAGGGTGGCGCCGGCAGCACCATCAGGCACTCGTCGTCGATCGTGCGGCGGTAGTTCTCGGCATCGCCGATCCACAGACCCTCTTCCGAGCCCCAGATCCGGTCGTCGTCCATCGGTCGTCTCCTCGTGCTGAACCGGGTACCAATGCCGCGGAGGCCGGATCGTTCTCGCGCGACGCCGCAAAAGGGCGTGCGGCGCGGGGTCGCGCGGTTGTCATCGCAAAGCCACGCGGCGCGGGCTGGAGCCGTGGCAGGGTCGGGCGGTGACCGTGCCCGGCTTCCCCACCGCCCGCGACCCGATGCTGTCGCTGCTGCAATCCGCCGCCGCCGCGGTGGGGCGGCGCCGTGGACAGGCCGCGGGCGGGCCGCATCCGCTGGTGCGGGCGGCGGACCGGCTGGTCGCCGCGCGTCATGACGGCGCCGGGACAGCGGCGGCCGGCAGCGCCGACCAGGCGGCCAGCGGCTGCGTCGGTCTCGGCCTGGAGCTGCTGGAGGCGGTCGCCGCCGGCCGCGGTTTGCGCGCGGCGGCGCTGCGGGCGCGGCTCGCCTTCTCGGCCTGCGATCCGCTGTGGGCGGAGACGCTGGTCGACTACGCCCGCGGGCTGCGGCTGGACGGCGCGCAGCGGCCGGTGCCGTACGTGCGCTACCAGGCGCTGGGGGACTTCGTGGTCACGGCGCCGGCGGCCCGCATGCGCGTGGCACTGGTCTCGGACTGGGGCACCGGCACCGACGTCGCGCGGGCGGTCGCGGCGATGATGGCGGCGCAGCGGCCGGACGTGGTGATCCATCTGGGCGACATCTACTTCGCCGCCACGGCGGAGGAGTGCGCGCTGCACTTCCTGCAGACGCTGCGTGCGGTGCTGCCCGACGCGCGGCTGTTCACGCTGTGCGGCAACCACGACGTCTATGGCGGCGGCCAGGGCTATTACGGCCTGCTGCGCGAGATCGGCCAGCCGGCGAGCTATTTCTGCCTGCGCAGCCCGGACCGCTCCTGGCAGATCCTGGCCGCCGACACCGGGCTACACGACCGCGATCCATTCGACGTCGCCACGGCCGTCACCTTCCTCGATCCGCTGGAGGAGCTGTGGCATGCCGACAAGCTGCGCGGCCATGGCGGCCTCAGCCTCTTCCTGACCCATCACCAGCCCTTCTCCGCCTATGCGCAGATCGGCCGGGCGGCGCTGCACGATCCGACCAACCCGGCGCTGCTGGCGAGCCATGCCCGGCTGGCCAAGGCCGGCGCGATCGACGCCTGGTTCTGGGGCCACGAGCACGTGCTGCGACTGTATGCGCCCTATCGCGGCGTCGGCGCCGGCCGCAACATCGGCTACGGCGCGATCCCGGTCGCGGCGCCGGTGGCGCCACTCCGCGGCCTGGTCGATCCGCCGGCGCTGGCGGTCGACCTCAGGCTCGACGTCGTGGAGGGCGCCTCCACGCACGGCTTCGCGTTGCTGGAGTGCGGCCCGGACGGGATCGAGGCGTCCTACTGGGCGCTGACCCGCCCGGACGGCCCGATCCACCGCGAGCGGTTCGGCGCGGACCGGTCCGCATAGGGGCCTGGTTCTTCGAGCGAGGTCCGCCCCGTCGCTACACGTTCACCGGAGCGGCCATCCCCGTCCGAACCCCGGGCACGCGTCGGGCTTGCTGGCGACGGGCGGCGGTCAGGACGACCGGCGCCGATCGGGAGTGGATGATGACCGACGACAATCTCAAGGAGCTCGTGGCACATGGCCTGGCGGCGATGCAGGCCGGCAGCGAGGTAGCGGAACGGGCCACGGCCGAGATCGGCAAGGATGCCACGTATCCGGCGCTGAAGGCGGCCCTGGAGGACGGCAACCGTACCTCGCAGCGATGGGCGCAGCGCATCGACCAGGCGCGCCGGCAGGTGGGTGAGATCCCCCGGCAGGACAACCCGATCATGGAGGCGCATTACGAGGTGAGCCGTCGCATCCGGCAACATGCGCCGGACGACGTCTCGCGCGACCTGGGCATCGTCGCGGCCGGGCAGATGGCGCTGCACTACTGGATCGCCTCGTTCGGGACGATGGCGAGCTACGGGAGGCAGATCGGCATGGACGGGGTGGCGGGCGAGATGAAGACGTGCGCCGACGAGGCCAGGCAGGCCGACGAGGCGCATACCGCGCTGGCCGAGCAGCTCCTGCGCCAGGACTGAGACGGCGCACGCCCGGGGCGGCCCCGGGGCGGCGCCGAGGCGGCGACCGTTCCGGGCGTTTCGGCCGGGATCGGAGAGCGATCGGTTGTCGGCGGATGGTCCGGCGGGCATACGGGTTCCTCTTGGTTGCGGCGCCGATGCCGGCGCTGCGTGTTGCAACCGCCCGTTGCCATCCAGCCGGGGTATCGGATGTTCATCAGCGCCCAGACGAGAGCCGTCCTGCTGTTGACCGCGGACCTCGGCGGCGAGGCGCCGCTGGACATGGCCGCGTTCGACCGACTGGCGGGCTGGCTGCGCAAGCGCGGGTTGCAGCCGGCCGACCTGATGCTGGATGGGGCCACGGGCTACCTCGCCGGCCGGCCGGCCGGCGAGGTGCCGGCGGCGCGGGTGCTGTCGCTGCTGGCGCGTGAGTCGGCGCTGACCGCGGCGCTGGAGGGCTGGCAGAAAGCCGGCCTGTGGGTGTTGGGCCGCGGCGATCCGGAGTATCCGCGCCGGCTGAAGCGACGGCTGCGCGGCGCAGCGCCCGCGCTGCTGTTCGGCTGCGGCGACCGGGCGTTGCTGAACCGCGGCGGCCTCGCGGTGGTCGGCGGCGATGGCGACGGTGCGGAGCCGGTCGGGTTCGCGGCCGGGTTCGGCACCGCGGCGGCGGCGTCGGGGTTCACCACCATCTCCGGGGGGGCCGGGGCGATCGAGGCGGCAGCGCTCCGCGCCAGCCTGTCGCGCGGCGGCGGCGCGGTTGCGGTGCTGCCGGACCGGCTGGGCCAGGAGGCGCGGTCCGACCGGCTGCGCCGGCCGGCGACGAATGGGCTGCTGGTGCTGGTTTCGGCGGCGCTGCCGGACCGCGAGGCGGCGGGCGCATCGCGGCAGGCGGCCGACGACTGCCTGTATGGCCTGGCCGATGCAGCGCTGCTGGTCGCGGTCGGACGCGCCGGCGCCCGCTGGGCCGGGGTGATCGCGGCCAGCGAGCGCGGCTGGGTACCGCTCTGGGCCCGCCGCGCCGACCCGGAGGCGGGCGAGCTCGCGAGGCTCGGCGTGGGCCTGCTGCCCGACGGCGCGGTGTCGCCGCGGACGCTGCTGGACCCGCCGGCGGCGGACGGCCGGATCGGCGCCAGGCCGTCGCCGTCGCAGCCGATGGCGGCGATGCCTATGGCGTTCATGGCCCCGGTACCGGGTCCGAGCCTGGTCGGCTTCGCCGAGGACCGGGCGCCGTTCGAGGGCGACGGCGACCTCACCAGCGTGGCGCCGCGCCCCGAACCGGGTGGCAGTTCCATCCCTGCCGTGATCGTTCCCCCCGGCGCCACCGGGGCGGGCGAGCGAGGGGCGCATCTGCGGTTGGTTGCCTCGGCGGCGGCGGCGCGGCCGGAGGCGACGGCCCGCGCCAAAGCGGCCGAGCCCGGCCTCTTCGACATCTTCGTGCAGCGGGTGACGGCGCTGCTGGCCGACGAGGCGCTGGGGGCGTGGCGCATCGCCGACATGCTCGACCTCACCGAGCAGCAGGCCGAGACCTGGCTGCGCCGGGCGGAGGCCGCCGGCCGCGTCAGCCTGGACCCGGTGACCAGGCTCTATCGCAGCGACACGGCGACGTGAGGGCGGCTTGCGGAGCCCGCCTCCCGGCCCGATGTTGCAGTGCACAGTGATGTCGTTGACCATCCCTCGTCGCGGGCGTAGGACCGTTGCGGCCACCGAGGATCCCGGCCGTTCCGGGACCGCATCAAGGAAGTTCCCGGCGATCTCATGAAGGATGTCCGTGACGCGTCGTTCGTGGCGCAGTCGAGCAATGGCCAGCTGGTCCGTCGCCCGCTCTCCCCCCATCTCGGGATCTACCGCCTTCAGCTCTCGATGGTCCTCTCGGGCGCGTATCGGATGTCCGGCCTGGCCTGTTCGCTCGGCACGCTGCTGCTGGTCTGGTGGCTGGTGGCCGCCGCCAGCGGACCGAAGGCCTTCGCGACCGTGCAATATTGGGTCGGCAACCCGATCGGGCTACTGGTGCTGTTCGGCTGGACGCTGGCGCTGGTCTACCATACCGTCGCGGGCCTGCGGCACCTGGCCTGGGATGCCGGCTACGGCTTTTCGAAGCCGGTGTTCAACCGCAACGGCATCATCATCGTGGTGGCGACCGTGGTCCTGACGCTGATCATCTACGGCATCGGCCTCAGCCTGTGGGCCGGCGGTGCGTCCGCCGCGACGGGGGGCTAGGTCCATGGCCGGGAACGACAACCTGCAGATCCAGGTGATGCGCTCGCAGCTCGGCCGCGTGCGCGGGCTGGGTGCGGCCAAGTCTGGCGTCGAGCACTGGTGGGTCGAGCGGGTGACGTCGATCGCATTGCTGCCGCTCACCATCTGGTTCGTGGTCGCGGTGCTGATGCATCTGGGTGCGCCGCAGGCGGTAGTGGCGCACTGGGCGGGGCGGACGGTCAACACCGTGTTGCTACTGGCACTGGTGATGCTGACCTTCTACCACATGCAGCTCGGGCTGCAGGTGGTGATCGATGATTATGTCAACGACGCCAAATCGCACCTGGCAACCTCGCTGGCCAACAAAGGTGCGGCGCTGATCCTGGCACTGTTCGCGATCGTCGCCATCTTGAGGATGGCCTTCAAGGCGCCCGCCGCCTGATCCCCACCCGTCCATGGCGACCGACGGGCCTTCGAGCCGCCCCTTGAGATCGAGAGCACGATGAACGCGATCACGCTGCCTTCCTCCCGCGCCTACACGGTCATCGACCATGCCTACGACGTGGTGGTGGTCGGTGCAGGCGGCTCGGGCCTCCGGGCGACGCTGGGGATGGTGGCGTCGGGGCTGAAAACCGCGTGCATCTCGAAGGTGTTCCCGACCCGCAGCCACACGGTGGCAGCGCAGGGCGGCATCGGAGCGGCGCTCGGCAACATGGCCGAGGACAACTGGCGCTGGCACATGTACGACACGGTGAAGGGGTCGGACTGGCTCGGCGACCAGGACGCGATCGAATACATGTGCCGCGAGGCGGTGCCGGCGATCCAGGAACTCGAGCATTTCGGTGTGCCGTTCTCGCGCACCGAGGACGGCCGCATCTACCAGCGCCCGTTCGGCGGCCACATGTCGGACTACGGCAAGGCGCCGGTGCCGCGCGCATGCGCCGCCGCCGACCGCACCGGGCATGCCATCCTGCACACGCTCTACCAGCAAAGCCTGAAGCACAACGCCGAGTTCTTCATCGAGTATTTCGCGCTCGACCTGATCATGGACGAGGACGGCGTCTGTCGCGGCGTCATGGCCTGGTGCCTTGAGGACGGCACCATGCATCGGTTCCGCGCCAACATGGTGGTGTTGGCCACCGGCGGCTACGGCCGCGCCTACATGAGCTGCACCTCGGCGCACACCTGCACCGGCGACGGCGGCGGCATGGCGATGCGGGCCGGGATCCCGACGCAGGACATGGAGTTCGTGCAGTTCCATCCGACCGGTATCTTCCCGGCCGGCTGTCTGCTGACCGAGGGCTGCCGCGGCGAGGGCGGCTATCTCACCAACGCCGAGGGCGAGCGCTTCATGGAGCGCTACGCGCCGACCGCGAAGGATCTCGCGTCGCGCGATGTGGTGTCGCGCTCGATGACCATCGAGATCAACGAGGGGCGGGGCTGCGGTCCGAACAAGGACCACATCCTGATGCATCTGGAGCATATCGGCGCCGACCTGCTGCACGAGCGGCTGCCGGGCATCTCGGAGACCGCGCGGGTATTCGCCGGCATCGACGTCACCAAGGAGCCGGTGCCGGTGCTGCCGACGGTGCACTACAACATGGGCGGCATCCCCACGAACTATCACGGCGAGGTGCTGCGCCCGACCGACGCCAACCCGGACGCGGTGGTGCCCGGGCTGATGGCGGTCGGCGAGGCGGCCTGCGTCTCGGTGCACGGCGCCAACCGGCTCGGCACCAACTCGCTGCTCGACCTGGTGGTGTTCGGCCGCGCGGCGGCGATCCGGGCGTCCGAGATCATGAAGCCGGGCGACACCATCCGGCCGCTGGCCGACCGCGCCGGCGAGGCGTCGCTCGACCGCCTTGACCGCATGCGGCATGCCGGCGGCAGCACCCGTGTCGCCACGATGCGGGAGGAGCTGCAGCGCACGATGCAGGCGCACGCGGCGGTGTTCCGCTCGTCGTCCAGCCTGACCGAGGGCGTCGAGAAGATCGACCGGCTATGGGGCGGCCTGGCCGACGTGTCGGTGTCGGACCGCTCGCTGATCTGGAACAGCGACCTCATGGAGGCGCTCGAGTTCGAGAACCTGATCGCCAACGGCGCCGTCACCATGGTGAGCGCCGAGGCGCGCAAGGAGAGTCGCGGCGCGCAGGCGCACGACGACTACCCGGACCGCGACGATGCCGAGTGGATGAAGCACACGGTGTCCTACCTGGGCGACGACGGCGACGTCTCGCTGTCCTACCGCGCCGTGAAGATGCAGACCCTGACCAACGACGTCTCGGTCTTCCCACCCAAGAAGCGCGTCTATTGAAGTCTTTCAAGTAAAGGGTTCCAAGGGCTCCGCCCTTGGCGGGTCCAGGGCAGAGCCCTGGCCTTGAATTGGAGTTGCATAATGGTCGAGTTCGCACTGCCGAAGAACAGCAAGGTCGGCAAGGGCCGCATCTTCAAGGCCCCGGCAGGCTCGAAGAAAACCAAGGAGTTCAAGGTCTATCGCTGGAGCCCGGACGATGGGAACAACCCGGTGATCGACACCTACGAGCTCGACCTCACGCGGGTGGGGCCGATGGTGCTGGACGCGCTGATCTACATCAAGAACGAGGTGGACCAGACGCTGACCTTCCGGCGCTCCTGCCGTGAAGGCATCTGCGGCTCGTGCGCGATGAACATCGACGGCGTGAACACGCTGGCCTGCCTGAAGCCGATCGAGGAGGTGAAGAAGGCCGTCGCGATCTACCCGCTGCCGCATATGCCGGTGGTGAAGGATTTGATCCCGGACCTCACCGCCGCCTACGCGCAGCTGCGCTCGATCGAGCCGTGGCTAAAGTCCGACACCAACCCGCCGCCGGACGCCGAGCGTCGGCAGAGCATGGAGGAGCGGTCCAAGCTCGACGGCATGTGGGAGTGCATCCTGTGCTTCTGCTGCACCACCTCCTGCCCGAGCTACTGGTGGAACGGCGACAAGTATCTGGGCCCGGCGACGCTGCTGGCCGCCTATCGCTGGATCGCCGACAGCCGCGACGAGTACACCGGCGAGCGGCTCGACGCGCTCGAGGACCCGCTGAAGCTGTATGCCTGCCGCACCATCATGAACTGCACGCAGTCCTGCCCGAAGGGCCTCAATCCGGCCGAGGCGATCGGCAAGATCAAGCAGCTGCAGCTCGAGCGGAAGGGCTGAGCTCGGCCTCTCCCGCAGGATGTTCGATCGTCCCTTAAGCACCAGGCCGGCCCGGCGGGCCGCCTGGCGCGACAGTCTGTTCGCCGATCACGCGATCTTCCGCACGGTCTGGACCAACTTCGCGCCGGTGGTCCCGGGCAAGGTGTATCGCGCCAACCATCCGACGCCGTTCCACCTGGCCCGGCTGGCGCGGCGGCATCGGCTGCGGACGCTGGTCAATCTGCGCGGGCACAGGCGCTGCGGGTCCGACGCGCTGTCGCGGGAGGCGGCGCCGGCGCTGGGTCTGGACCATGTCGACATGGCGTTCGAGAGCCGGGGCGCGCCGCATCGCGCGCGCATCCTGCGCTTCGCCGAACTTTATCGCGGGCTGCAGTTCCCAGCGCTGATGCACTGCAAGTCGGGGGCGGACCGCGCCGGACTCGCGGCCGGGCTGGTGCTGCTGTTCGAGGGCGGCACCGCGACCGAGGCGCTGGCGCAGCTCTCCTGGCGCTACGGCCACTTCCGCGGCTCGCGCACCGGCATCCTCGATGCCTTCTTCCTGCGCTACCGCAGCGAGGCGGAGGGGCGGATCGGCTTCCTCGACTGGGTGCGCACCGAATACGATGAGGCGGCGCTGAAGCGCGACTTCGTGGCCCATCGGCTGTCGAGCTTCCTCACCGACCGGGTGCTGCGACGGGAATGAACGCATGACGGCCGCAGACCACGCGGTCTGCCCGGACGGGCTGCCGGGGTCGCGCCGGATCTGGTCGGCGCTGGCGATCTGGCTGGGCATCGCGGTGTCGGTGCTGGATTCCTCCGTCGCCAACGTCGCGCTGCCCTCGATCGCGCACCAGCTGCACGCGAGACCGGCCGATTCGACCTGGGTGCTGAACGCCTATCAGATTGGGGTGGTGGTGACGCTGCTGCCGCTGGCGGCGCTGGGCGAGCGGGTCGGCTACCGGCGGGTCTATCTCTCCGGCCTCGCGTTGTTCACGCTGGCCTCGCTCGGCTGCGCGCTGTCGGGCAGCCTGGGGGCGCTGATCGGCTGGCGGCTCGTGCAGGGGCTGGGCGCGTCGGGCATCTCGGCGGTGAACGGCGCGCTGGTGCGCTTCACCTATCCGCAATCACGGCTTGGCCGCGGTCTGGGGCTGAACGCGCTGGTGGTGGCGAGTGCCGGGGCGCTCGGCCCCACGATCGCGTCGGCGATCCTGGCGGTGGCGAACTGGCACTGGCTGTTCGCGGTCAACGTGCCGATTTGCCTGTTCAACCTGGCGCTGGCGTATCGCGCCCTGCCCTATTCGGACCGCACCGCGACCCGGCTGGACTGGTGGAGCGGCGGGCTCAGCGCCGTGGCGTTCAGCGTGGTGTTCCTGGGGGTCGATACGCTGCGCACGCGGGCCGGGCTCGGCGCCGCCGAGATCGTCGCCGCGCTGGCGCTGGCGGCGCTGCTGGTTCGGCGCGAGGCCGGGGTGCCGCGGCCGCTGATCCCGGTCGACCTGATGCGCATCCCGGTGTTCGCACTGTCGGTCAGCGCCTCGGTCTGCGCGTTCGCGGCCTACATGCTGGCCTTCACCGCGCTGCCGTTCTATTTCGAGCAGGCGCTCGGCCGCAACCAGGTGCAGACCGGGCTGCTGATCACGCCCTGGCCGGCGGCACTGGCGGTGGTGGCGCCGCTCGCTGGACGGATATCGGATCGGGTGCCGGCGGGACTCTTGGGCGGGGTCGGGCTGCTGGTGCTTGCGGCGGGGCTGGCACTGATGGCGACGCTCGGCCGGCAGTCAAGCGACCTCGACATCGTCTGGCGCATGGCGATCTGCGGGGTGGGGTTCGGGCTGTTCCAGTCGCCCAACAACCGCACCATGATGACGGCGGCGCCGCGCGACCGCTCCGGGGCGGCGGGCGGCATGCTGGCGACCGCGCGTCTCACGGGGATGATCACCGGCACGGCGATGGTGGCGACGATCTTCGGGCTGGCAGGCCGGAACGCTGAACCGGTCGATCTGTCGATCGCCGCGGGGCTGGCGATCGTCGCGGCCGTGGCCAGTGTCGCGCGGCTCGGCGGCGCTCAGGGCAGGACGGCTACTGGGCCGCAGAACCCGTCCCGGGGCCCATCGACTTGATCAGGTCAAGCACGCGGCGGCGGACCGGCTGCTCGGTGATGCGGTAGTAGGCGCGGATCAGCTCGACGGTCTCCTTGCGGCTGAACAGGTCGTCCGGCGCGCCGAAGCCCTCCTGCGCCTCGGCGAAGCCGCCGGCCTGCATCGCCGGCAACCGGCCGCCGCCGCTGGCGCCGCACGCGGCCGGCATGTCGTCGAAGAAGAAGCTCACCGGCACGTCGAGCACGCGCGAGAGGTTGAACAGCCGAGAGGCGCCGACCCGGTTGGCGCCGCGCTCGTACTTCTGCACCTGCTGGAAGGTGAGGCCGAGCGCGTCGCCGAGCCGCTCCTGCGACATCTGCAACAGGGTGCGGCGCAGCCGGATACGGCCGCCGACATGGACGTCGATCGGGCTCGGGCGAGATTCGCGGTCTCCGGGAGGCGTGTCCGTCAGGCGGTCTGCCTCGTCCACGGTCTCCTGCCTTTTGGCGGAGGTGTGCTTCACCATGACCCTTTCACCTATACGATGCATCAAACATGTAAGTGCAACCTTAAATTGTCAAGCGCCACGGGATACGCAAGGCCTCCGGCAAGGCTGGTCAATAACATGACCCAGTCTCAATTCCTGAAAAAGACTCGAAACAATCCGGGGACGAGGGCGACGACGATGCCGAGCAGACACAGCAGCAGCGGCTCCGCATTGCCGAGGCGGGCGAACAGGGGCGGCGGCAGCGGGCCGGGCAGCGCCACCACCACCGTTCCGGAGACGCCCCAGCCGAGTCGGCCGAGCAGGTGGCCGGTGGCGTCGTAGGCGGCGGAGATGCCGGTGTTGGCGGCCCGGGCCAGCGGCAGACCCTCCTCGACGGCGCGCATCCGCGCCATCTGCAGGTGCTGGCGCGGACCCGAGCTGTCGCCGTACCAGGCATCGTTGGTGACGTTCAGCAGCCAGGCCGGCCGGTCGTCGGGCTGCACCACCTGGCCTGGGAAGATCACCTCGTAGCAGATCAGTGCGCCGACCGGCGGCAGGCCGAGCAGGTGCAGGGTGCGCGGACCGGGGCCGGCGGCGAAACCGCCGCCGGGCACCAGCTGCACCGGCAGGAAGCCGGGCTGGTACTCGCCGAACGGCACCAAGTGGAACTTGTCGTCGACGGCGCCGACGGCGCCGTCCGGCAGCACGGTGACCAGGCTGTTGCGCGGCCGCCCATGCGCGTCGAAGCGCACGCTGCCGACGAGGCCTGCGGCTGCGGCTGGCGCCGCCTGCATCAGCACCTGGCGGGCCAGCGGGTCCTCGTCGATCAGACCCGGGAAGGCGCTCTCCGGCCAGGCGAAGGCGATCGGCCGGGCGGGGGTCGCCGCCGCGGTCCGCCGCCGCCCGGCCTCCGCGACGCCAGCGGCGGTCAGCGCCACGTAGCGCCGGAACACGGTGCGCGCCTGGCCGCGATCCTGCTTCTCGGTCTCCGGCACGTCGCCCTGCACCAACACCACCAGCGGGCCGGTGGCGGCCGGGTGCGGCAGCAGCGCCAGCCGGGCGGCGCCGGCGCCGGCCCATAGCGCCAGGATGGCGGCGCCGGCCAGCCAGCCGCGCCGGCCCAGCGTCGGCAGGGCGGCCAGCAATACGGTGAGGAAGGTGAGCCCGTGCACCGAGACCCAGGCGGCGGGCTGGATCATCACGTCGCCGAGGCGGTTCGGGAACGACCAGTCCTCGCCCCAGAGGTTCCAGGGGAAGCCCGAGAACAGCAGCGTGCGGCCGAGGTCGGACAGGGTCCAGGCGCTGGCGAACAGCAGCACCCGACGCCAGCCCGGCGGCACCGCCCGCACGGCCACGCAGGCCAGCGCGGTGAAGCAGGACAGCGGCAGCGCGCCGCCGGGGGCGGCCAGCGGCAGCACCCACCAGAACTCGTGCACCCGCACCAGGATGGCGTCGGTAAGCCAGTAGAGTCCGGCGGTGTGCAGCCCCATGCCGAAGACGAAGCCATGGCGCAGCGCCCGCTGCCAGTCCGGGGCGCCGGCGAGCAGCCCGAGCAGGGCCGGCACCGTCAGCAGCAGCACCGGCAGTCCGTAGAGCGGCGGCAGCGCCAGGGCGGAGGCCAGCCCCAGCAGCAGGGCGCGCAGGTCGGGGCTGCGGGACAGCCGGCTCAGGATCCCGTCCGACGTCCGCGGGCGCGGCAGCGCCGTGACGGTCACCGCCGGCGCCGGCGCCGGCTCAATAGATCGCCTCGCGCAGCTGGCGCTCGTAGTGCCGGTAGTACTTGTCCGTGATGAGGTCGGTCTTGACCACCACGGCAACGTCGGTGGTGTTGAACTGGCGGTCGATCACGGCGCCGTCGCCGATGAAGCCGCCCAGGCGCAGGTAGCCCTTGATCAACGGCGGCAGCGACTGCTGGGTGCGGCGATGATCGAAGCTGGCCGGATCCAGCCGGCGCATCTCGACGTGGCGGGACGGCAGTGCCCGCAGCCGCAGCGCGGGGGGCGCCAGGTGGTTGTGGTAGAGAAAGGTGAGCTCGGCCTCCAGCCGGGCGGGATCGGTGCCGGGCAGGCTGGCGCAGCCGAACATCACGTCGATACGGTGCAGGAACACGTAGGCGGCGATGCCGCGCCAGAGCAGCTGCATCGCCGCCCGGCCGCGATACTGGCGGTCGATGCAGGAGCGGCCCAGCTCCAGCAGCCGGCCGGGGAAGCCGGTGATGGTGCTGATGTCGTACTCGTCCGCGGTGTAGAACCGGCCGATCCGGGCGGCGGCCTCGTTCTGCACCAGCCGGTAGGTGCCGATGATGCCACGCGGGCCGGACCCGCGGGCGTGGTCGATCACCAGCAGGTGGTCGGCGACGTCGTCGAACATGTCGACGTCGCGCCGCGCGGCCCGCACGCGCTCGTCCGGGACGGCGCCCATCTCGTCGTAGAAGATGCGGTAGCGCAGCGCCTGCGCCGCCTCGCGCTCGGCGTCGGTCGTGGCGATCCGCACGCCGAGCTGGCCGGCCCGGAGCTCGCCGAAGCCGGTCCGCGCGGGCGGCGGCGGCATCAGGGCGGCCGTGATCGGCTTCGTCATCGTCATCGGTGCCTGGTCCCGGATCTGGAGCCCGCCTGGGGATCCGCCTTGTCGGTTCCGGTCCCCGCGGCGCCGCCCGTGATGGGGGCCGGCTCCCGGTGCCGGCGGCCGAACAGCTCCATGCGGTGCGAGACCAGGTCGAAGCCGAGCCGGCCGGCGATCTGGCGCATCAGCTGCTCGTGCTCGGCATCCTCGAACTCGATCACGCGGCCGCTGTCGATGTCGATGAGGTGGTAGTGGTGGCCGTGCTCGGTGGCCTCGTAGCGGGCGCGGCCGCCGCCGAAGTCGCGGCGCTCCAAGATGCCCTTCTCCTCCAGCAGCCGGACCGTGCGGTAGACGGTGGCGACCGAGATACGGCTGTCGAGGCGGGCTGCACGCCGGTAGAGCTCCTCGACGTCGGGGTGGTCCTCGGCTTCGGAGAGCACACGGGCGATCACGCGGCGCTGGCCGGTCATCTTCAGCCCGCGATCGATGCACAGGCGCTCAATGCGCGATTCCATCGCCTCACCAGCCGCAGCCATGCTTCGCGGCGTAGCCGATCCGGGCCCGGATTGTCCAATGGGACACCCCCGGTCTGTGGCGGATCGGACACGCTCTCGCCCGGGCACGGACGGGCGGGAGCCGGCGGCGGCGGACCTCAGTCCGGGCCGGCCGGCTTGCGGCCGAGCCCGATCCGCCGGGCCAGGGCCGAACGCTGGCTGGCGTAGCTCGGCGCCACCATCGGGTAGTCCGACGGCAGTCCCCATCGCTGGCGATAGGCGTCGGGCGTCATGCCGTAGGCGGTCTTGAGGTGCCGCTTCAGCATCTTCAGCCTCTTGCCGTCCTCCAGGCACACGATGTAGTCGGGATAGACCGACCGCTTGACCGGCACCGCGGGCTGCGGCCGGTCGGGCACGGAAGGAGCCGCGGCGGGCGGCTCGCCGACCTCGGACAGCGCGCGGAACACCTCGCCGATCAGCTTCGGCAGCGCGTCCGCCGCCACGGTGGCATTGGAGACGTGGGCCGCCACGATCTGGGCGGTCAGCGCAAGCATGTCGATGCCGGTATCCTGGTCCATCATGTCGAGTCCGGTCACGTTACTGGCGCGCTTGTAGGAAGCACCCCATCCTGCCGCAACCTGTATTCACCCCCAACGATGGCCTCGCGCGCATGACAGGTCCCGACACAGTCACCGTCCTCGACATCACGTCTGACATCTGCCCGATGACCTTCGTACGCACCCGGCTGGCGCTCGACCGGCTGGGGCCCGGCGACGTGCTGGAGGTGCGGCTGCGTGGGCCCGAGCCGCTGCGCAACGTGTCGGCCAACGCCGTGGCGCTCGGCCACGCGCTGCTGGAGACCACCGCCCTGGCGGACGGGGTGACGCGGCTGCGGATCAGACGGTGCTGACCGGCCGGTCGAGGCGGCGGGCCAGGATCAGCGCGTCGCCGCCATCGGGGTAGTAGCGCCGGCGCCGGCCGACCTCCGCAAAGCCGACGGCGCGATACAGAGCCAGGGCGGGCGGGTTGGCCACCGCCACCTCGAGGAACAGCGCGCCGGCGCCGCGGCGGGCGGCCTCGGCGCCCAGTCGGTGCAGCAGCGCGCGGGCCAGGCCCCGCCGCCGCGCCACCGGCCGCACGCCCAGCGTCAGCAGCTCGGCCTCGTCGGCGGCCACCCGGGCCAGCGCCAGGCCGCTCGGTTCAGCGCCAGCTCCGTCGGTCACGGCGAAACAGCCGGGCATCGCCAGAAGCTCGGCCATCGCCGCCCGGTCCCAACGCTCGGCGAGCGGGAAGCAGGCCCCGTGCAGCGCTGCCAGCGGGGCGGCGGCGTCGGGGCCGGTCAGGATCATGCTGACGGCTGCGCCGTGGGCAACCGGGCTTCCGGCGCGTCGACGTAGAGCGGCTGCGCCGGGCGCGGCGGCAGCGCTCCGGACAGGCGACGCGAGGCGGCCGCGGCGATCTCCGGCACCGACGGAGCCGCGATGCCGGCACGCCGAACCTGGTCGCCGCGCTGCAGCAGCGCGTCCACCAGCGCCGCCTCGGCATCGCCGGCGACCAGCACGGAGCCGTCGCAGGGCGGCAGCGCGTCCAGCATCGCGGCGTTGATCGGCGCGTCGTTCAGGTCCGGGCGCTCGATGAAGACGCGGCCGCGGCGGGCCTGGCTCACGCACCAGATCGCGGCGTCGCCGGCCCGCGCGCGGAGCGCCGGAGCCAGCGCCTCGCCGACGGTGACGCCAACCACCGCGCCGCTGCCGCCGAGCGCCAGCCCATGCGCCAATGCGACGCTGGCACGCAGGCCGGTGAAGCTGCCGGGGCCGACCACCACCGCGATCATGTCGAGGCTGGATGCCCGCCAGCCCAGGGCGCGGACGCTGCGGTCCAGCAACGGCGCCAGCCCGTTGGCGGCACCCTGCCCTTCCGACAGGCCCTCGCGGCGGAGGACGCCGTGCTCCAGCAAGCCGAAGCGGGCCCCCAGGCGGACCGAGGCGGCGTTCAGCACCAGCACCCTCGCAGGAGCGGGGGCTGGGTCGCTCACAGCAGCATGCAGGCTTCGTCGAAGGTGAGGCGCGGCGACCGCGGCGCGGCAGGCGCGCCGTCGGCGTGGCCGAGACTGACCAGGAAGTTGGAGCGCCAACCCGGGCCGGCCAGGAAGATCTCGTCGACGCGGACGTTGTCGAAGCCCGACATCGGATAGACGTCGAGGCCGAGGGCGCGGGCCGCCAGGATCAGGTAGCCACCCTGCAGGGTGGCATTGCGCAGCGCGGTCTCCTCGGCCAGACCGAGGTCGGCGGCGAACCAGGAGCGCGCCTCCTCGGTCGGGTAGAGCCGGGAGAACTGCTCGTAGAACAGCGGATCGTGCGCGACGATGACCGTGACCGCCGCCTCCATCACCCGCTCCATGTTGCCCTCGGACAGCGCCGGCCGCAGCCGTTCGCGGCTGTCGCGCGAGGCCAGGAACACGAAGCGCCCCGGCGAGCAATTGCCGGAGGTGGGAGCCAGCTTCAGCAGGTCGTAGAGGGTGCGGAGCGTGTCCTGCTCGATCGGCGCCGGCGTCCAGCCGGACGGCGTACGGGCCTGGCGGAACAGCAGGTCGAGGGCGGCCTCGTCGGTCATCCTCGTCCAGGTCCCGGATCAGGCCTCGACCTGCTCGACCGACACCACCTCGGGCACGTAGTGGCGCAGCATGTTCTCGACGCCGTGCTTCAGCGTGGCGCGGGACGAGGGGCAGCCGGCGCAGGCGCCCTGCATGTGCAGGCGGACGACGCCGTCGCGGTAGCCGCGGAACACGATGTCGCCGCCGTCACCGGCAACCGCCGGGCGCACCCGCGTGTCCAGCAGCTCCTTGATCTGGTCGACGATCTCGCGGTCCTCCGGCGCCACGTCCTCGAACGCGGCGTCGCTCTCGGCGTCGATCAGCGGGCGGCCGGAGACGAACTGGTCGACGATGATCGCCAGCACCTGCGGCTTCAGCTCGCTCCAGGCGACGTCGTCGGACTTGGTGACGGCGATGAAGTCGCCGCCGAGGAACACACGGGCCACGCCGGCCTGCTCGAACAGGGTGGAGGCGAGCGAGGAGCGTTCGGCGGCCAGGGGGTTGGTGAAGTCGGCGGTGCCGGTTCCCATGACGTCGCGGCCGGGCAGGAACTTCAGGGTTGCCGGGTTGGGGGTGTCCTCGGTCTCGATGAACATGGGGCGGGTTCCTGATCGCGGCCTTCGGGCCCGAAACGGACCGGGTGCGGTCCTGCCGCTGTCATGTGGCAAGATCGTCCGGAGAGGCAAGGGGCGGCATTTTTCCATTGACACAAGACGCGTCGGTCTGGCCTTGCATGGCGGATCGGGTGGCGGTTCCGCCGGCGCGGAAACGGTGGTCCGGGAATAGCTTAGGCGAACGCGTTGATGCGACAGGTCAGCAGGCCCACCCTCCGCCTCAGCGTCATCGGGGCGGCGGCGCTGCTGCTGGCGGCGTGGCCGGCGCAGGCGGCGCGGATCGCCTTCGTGCTGAACTCGGCGGATGCCTCGATCGACGAGTTCGACATCGACAGCCACGCGCTGATCCGCCGTCTGCCGGTGCTGCGCGAGCCGCACCACATGGCCGCCACCCCGGACGGCCGCACCCTGGTGGTGGGCGACACCGCCGGCAACGCCGCCTTCTTCATCGATGCGCAGACCGGGCTGCTGATCCGCCACGTGCCGATGGCGGACCCGTACCAGCTCCAGTACAGCCCGGACGGGCGCACCCTCACCGTCGCCGGGCTGGCCCGCGATCAGATCGACATCTACGACGCCGCCACGATGACGCTGCAGCACCGGGTGCCGGCGGCCTCGATGCCGAGCCACATCAACTACGCGCCGGACTCCTCGGTGGTGTATGTCAGCCTGCAGGACACCGGGCGGCTGATCGCGATCCAGACCGCCACCGGCCGGGTGCTGTGGGATACCGCCGTTGGCAGCACGCCGGCGGGCGTGCTCTGGCACAACGGCAAGCTGCTGGTCGGCGACATGGGCACCACCTACGTGGCCGAGGTCGATCCGGCGACCGGCCAGGTGGACCGCCGGATCCAGATGGCGCCGGGGCCGCACAATTTGTTCGTGATGCCGTCGAAGCACCTGCTCTACGTGACCTGCCGGGTGTCGGGCGTCATCGAGCAGCTGGATTGGGACAGCCTTGCGATCGTGAAGAGCTACCGCGTGCCGGGCGGCCCGGACGACATCGTGTTCGGCCCGGAGGGCAAGCTGTGGGCGACGCTGCGCTGGCGGCAGAAGGTGGCGATCATCGACCCGGTGACGTCGGCGGTCACCTACATCACGGCCGGCCGCAGCCCGCACGGGATCTGGCTGAACACCGCATTGCCGGCCAAGCAGCTCAGCATGCGGTGAGGCCAGGTACTCATGACCGTCTCAGGATCATCAGGTGGTGGTCCAGGCTGTCTTCGAGGCGGTGGTCATGAAGCCTTCGCAGGGCGCGGGATCGCCGCCCGTCTGCAGAACGAGGTTCATCAGCAGCCGCGCGGTGTGGCCGTTGCCGTCGGCGAACGGGTGGATCGACACCAGGCGCTCATGCGCGGCGATCGCCGTTTCCACCGTGGCGGGGGCCAAGCCATCGGCCATCAGCGGTACCACCTGCGCCGGGGTCGGCGGCAGGACGCTGGTGCCGGAGATCAGCCGCTGATGCGTCGCGTAGCGTCCGGCCTCGGCAGGCTCGATGCGGCCGATTACCAGGGCGTGGACATGCGGGATGTCAGCCTCGCGCACCGGCTGGTTCGAGCGCGAGGCTGCGGATGTCGTCGAGCGCATCCTCATGGCCGACCGCTTCCAGATGATCTCGGAGCGGCTTGCCGCCGATGGTGATGCCTTTCTCGATCACCGGCGCGGTCTCGCCGCGCGTCAGCGTGTTCCCCTCAATCGCGTTCGACGTACAGGTCAGCTCGACGCCCTACCGGGACGACAGCGCGGACAGACCAAAGCCGGACAGAGGCCGCAACACGTCCGGTTCGGCCTTCCGGGAGGCAACGCGCTCGTCGATCGTCACCATGCCAGGCACCTAGAGCATCATCCGATCGAACGGACTCGTTCGATCGGATGATGCTCGTCAAAACAACAAGCTAGAGGATGATCCGTGCGCCTAGGCGATCGGATCATCCTCCAGCAGACACCGGGTCGATGGCGCCACGAGGGGATGCTGCGCCGACCGACAGGGTCAACCCGGTGCACCACCTTCCCGAAAGACGCGTGTCAGCACCCGATACCGCAGGCGACGTCGTTCCGAATCGCGTCGCGCCTATCCATCCAGGCTGGCGTGGGCGCCGGGTTCGCCGAGGCGCCAGTAGCCGGCGGCGCGGATCTGGTCGCGGGGCAGGCCCTTCCGCTCGATCAGGTGGGTGCGCAGGCGCCGGATGGTCTCGATCTCGCCGGCCAGCCAGGCATGGGTGTCGCCCGGGGGCAGCGCCAAGTCGGCGAGCGCCTGGTCCAGCAGGGTCGAGGTGCCCGCCGGCACGCCGTCCCGGTGCAGCCAGCGGATGGTGGCGTTGGCGGCGGTGGGCAGGTGGCGCTGCTCATGCGCGTCGAAGACCTCGATCAGCGCAAGCACGCGGGCGCCCGGCCGGGCCTCCTCCAGGCGGCGGGCGATGGCCGGCAGCGCGGTCTCGTCGCCGGCCAGCAGGGTGATGTCGTCGTCGTCCGGGACGAGGAACGAGCCGCGCGGTCCGCCGACGCCGATCCACTGCCCGGATGCGGCCTGCGCGGCCCAGCCGGAGGCCGGACCGTCGCCGTGGATGACGAACTCGACGACCAGCTCGCGGCGTTCGGGATCGAACCGCCGCGGCGTGTAGTCGCGGACGATCGGCGGGACCGTGCCGGCCCGCTCGCCCCGACCGATGGCGTCCGGGTCCGGCAGGACCGGCTTCTCCTGGCCGGGTACTGGGAAGAACAGCTTCACATGATCGTCGGGGGCGGCCGAGGTGAAGCCGTCGAGCTGGTCGCCGGCGAGGGTGATGCGGCGCATGCGCGGCGAGATTGTCTCGACGCGAGCGACCTGCGCCAGGCGCAGCTTCAGGGGGTGGCGCACCCGCACGGGTCTGCGGCCGATCTGGTTCATCGGGGTCTCCATGTGGTGGGGATCGGGCGAACCGGGCTCATGACCGCGTCTGCAGGATCTCGGCCGTCGCCCGGTCCAGGATTGCGGCGATGCGGCGCGCCTCGTCGGGCGAGCAGTCGCGGGTGCGCAGCAGCGCATGCCGGAGGCCGTGGCGCGCCTGGTGCAGGTCGTCTGCGGCCTGGGGGTCGAGCGCGTCCAGGCCGGCGAAGGCCTCGCGGACATGGTCCATGCGGCGGCCGAAGCGGCCGAGCGCGTCGAGCATGGCGTCGGCGGCGGCGCGGTGGGCGGCGAGGTGCTGCCGGCCCGGCTCGGTGAGGCTGTAGAGCTTGCGCTGGCCGTCCAGGGCCATGGCAGCCTGGCCGATCTCGGCCAGGTAGGTGAGGGCCGGATAGATCACGCCGGGGCTCGGCACGTAGAAGCCGCCCGACCGCTCCTCGATCGCGCGGATGAGCTCGTAGCCATGGGCCGGCTGCGCCTCCAGGAGTGCGAGCAGGACGAGCTGGAGGTCGCCGGACGACAGCTTGCGGCCGCCCGGCATACCGCCGCCGCCCATGAAGCCGGGTCCGCCGCCGCGGCCGAACCCGAAGCCGTCTTGCCCCCGCCCGCGTCGGGGGCCCTGCAGGCCGTGATGACCGCAACCGTGAACATGTCGCTTTTTATCGTTGAACATATCTTACGATATGGCGAACGATAGGTGTCGTCAAGCCCTGGCCCGCGTGACGAAAGGGTCTGGGGCCCGCGGCCCCAGCGGTTCCGGGCAGAGCCCTGGCCTTTCCGTCCTTCAGGCGGTGGCGAGCTCGACCAGCATGATGCCGTCCTGCACCCGCACCGGGACGACTGCGATCGAGCAGTCGGGGCCGACGCCGGTACGGAGGTCGAAGACACGGTCGTGCAGCGGGCACATCACGGTGTGGCTGCCGGTCAGCCCGTCGGCGAGCGGGCCGCCCCTGTGCGGGCAGGTCGGCTGGGTGGCGTAGACCGCGCCGCCGTGCAGGTGGAACACGGCCAGGGTGCGGTCGCCGACCACCATGTTGCGGCCCTCGCCCACCGGGATCTGCGACAGCGGGCCGATGGCGATCGCGACTGCGTCGCTCACGAGGCGGGCACCAGGATCTCGGCGAACTGGTTGGCGGTCTTGGGCGCCGTCGCCTCCTTCCAGGGATCGTAGGCGGCGGCGATCGACCGCTCCATCGCGGCGTCGAGCTCGGCCGCGATGCCGTCGCTGTCGTCCACGACGATCGCGCGGATGCGCTCCAGCCCGATGCGCGGCACGAACGTGTAGGTGCGTTCCTTCCACTTCGCGTTCTCGCGGTAGTACTGCATGAAGCGCGACGTGATCAGCATCGCGGCATCCTCGCCGTCCACGGTGCAGAGCAGGTCGCCCTTGCGGATGTGGGCGCCGGCGGCGCCGCCGACATAGATTTCCCAGCGGTCGTTGCCGATGGCGACGGCGCCGATGTCCTTGACCATCGCCTCGGAGCAGTTGCGCGGGCAGCCGGCGGTGGCGAGCTTGAGCTTGGCCGGGCTGTCGACGCCGCGGAACCGACGCTCGATCTTTGCCGCGAAACCCATCGAATCGCCGAGCCCGAAGCGGCAGAACTCGGTGCCGATGCAGCTCTTGCAGGTGCGGTAGCTCTTGCCGTAGGCGTGGCCGGACGGCATTCCGAGGTCGGCCCACATGCGCGGCAGGTCCTCCTTGGAGACGCCGACCAGGTCGATGCGCTGGCCGCCGGTCAGCTTCACCAGGGGCACGTTGTATTTCAGCGCGACCTCGGCGATGCGGATCAGGTCGGCCGGCGTGGTGACGCCGCCCGGCATCTCGGGGACCACCGAGAAGGTGCCGTCCTTCTGGATGTTGGCGTGCACGCGATCGTTGATGAACCGGGCGTCGCGCTCGTCCACGTAGTCGTCCGCCCAGACGGTGATCAGCAGCGAGGCCAGCGCGGGTTTCGAACCGGCATCGACGACGCCGCCGGCCAGGGCCGCGAACACCGACGAGACCGAACGCAGGTCCTGCGCGCGGACGGCGGCGACCAGCTCGGGCTTGGTCATCGGAATGCCGGGCACGTAGTAGTGCACCGAGAGGTCTTCCTCGACGGTACCGCCGCAGAACCACTCGACCACCTCGCCGACCAGCGCCTTGCAGGAGCCGCAGCCCATGCCGGCGCGGGTGGCGTCCATCACCGACTTGGTGGTCTTCTTGCCGGCGGCGACGCAGGCGCCGATCGCGCCCTTGGTGACACCGTTGCAGTTGCAGACCTGCGCGTCAGCCGGCATCTCGTCCAGCGTCACCTTCTGCGGCGGCGTGCCGAGGTCGAACAGCAGCGATAGCCGCTCCTCGGGCAGCGGGCTGTCGCGGTCGAAGGCCTGCATCAGGTAGGCGGCCTTGGAGATGTCGCCCATCAGGATGCCGCCGACCAGGCGGCCGTCGCGCACGATCAGCTTCTTGTAGGTGCCGCTGCGGGTCTCGCTGAAGCGGATCACCTCGTCGTGCGGGTGCTGCGGCTCGGTCAGGCCCATGGAGGCCAGCTCGACGCCCATCACCTTGAGCTTCGTCGCCAGCTTGGAGCCATGGTAGGCGCTGCCCGTGTTGCGCTGGGTGACCTGGTCGGCGAACACCTTGGCCTGGTCCCACAGCGGCGCCACCAGCCCGTAGACCTGGCCGCGGTGCTGCGCGCACTCGCCGACCACGAACACGTTGCGGTCGTCGGGGCAGCGCATGTGGTTGTCGACCACGATGGCGCGTTCGACCGTGAGTCCGGCGCGCTGCGCCACCTCGACGTTGGGGCGGATGCCGGCGGCCACCACCACCATCTGGCAGGGCAGCACGGTGCCGTCCTTGAAGCGGACGCCGGCGACGGCGCCGGATTCGTCGAGCTCGATGCAAGCGGTGCTGGCGCCGGTGTGGATGGTGACGCCCATCGCCTCCATCGCCGCGCGCAGGATGGCGCCGCCCTCGACGTCGAGCTGCGCGTTCATCAGGTGCTGGGCCAGGTGCACGACGTGCACACTGGGTCCGTGCGTCATGAGGCCACGCGCCGCCTCGAGCCCGAGCAGGCCGCCGCCCAGCACCACCGCCGTCTGGCTGGTGCGGGCGCGCGCCATCATGGCGGTGCAGTCGTCCAGCGTGCGGAAGCCGAACACGCCATCGCGGAGCTCGCCGGTCTCGTCACGCACGTTGTCCAGCGGCGGGATGAAGGACCGGCTGCCGGTGGCGATCAGCAGCACGTCGTAACGTTCCTGCACCCCGTTTTCCGCCGTCACCACGCGGGCGGCGCGGTCGATGTGGGTAACGCGGGCGCCGCTGTGCAGGGTGATGCCGTTGTCGGCGTACCAGTCGAGCGGGTTGATGTAGATGCCGTCGGTGTCCTGCACGCCGGAGAGCACGTTGGACAGCATGATGCGGTTGTAGTTGCCGTAGGGCTCGTCGCCGAACATGACGATGTCGAACAGGTCGGCGCCGCCGCGGGCCAGCACCTCCTCCACGGCGCGGGCACCGGCCATGCCGTTGCCGACGACGACCAGCCTCTGCCTTGCCATCATCATCCCGTCCTCCAGGGTCTGCGCCACCGATCCGTCCATCAGATTTCCATCAGCCCCATGTCGAGCACAACGTGGCCGGACAGGCCCTCGGGTGCGGCAATGCCGAGCGAGATCACGGTGTCGGGCTGCAGGTCCTCGACCACCGCCAGCGGCACGTGCAGGCCGGACTTGGCGCCGAGCGGGAACAGCCGCATCGGCGCGCCGTCCCGCATCAGCACCAGGCTCACCAGCGCGTCGGCCGAGTTGCCGGCGCGCAGGTAGATCAGCTGCGCGCGCTTATCCGCCGGCACCGTGTAGGCGGGCGCGCCGTCCAGCGGCGTGGTGGTCCGCAGCCCGGCGCCGGTGAAGGCGAAGATGCCGGTGACGATGCGGGGGATCGACTCAATCATGGGGCGGCGGTCCTCGGACTGGGATGGGGAATGGCGAACATCAGGCGAGCTCGATCCGCGCCGCGCAGACCTTCAGCTCCGGCATGCGGGAGATCGGATCGACGACGTCGATGGTGAGCAGGTTGGCACTGGAGGCGCCCCCCCAATGGAACGGCACGAACAGCGTGTCGCGCCGGATGCCCGGGGTCGGCCGTACCGCCAGCACGACGCTGCCGCGGCGCGTGGCGATGCGCGCCATGGCGCCCGCGCGCAGGCCGAGGCCGCGCGCGGTGTCGGGATGGATCTCGACGAAGGCGTCCGGCTCGGCCTCCTGCAGCTCGGCCACCCGCCGGGTCTGCGCGCCGCTCTGGTAGTGGGTCAGGATGCGGCCGGTGGTGAGGTAGAGCGGGTAGTCGGCGTCCGGCTCCTCGGCGGAGGAGAGGCGCTCGACCGCGGTGAAGCGGGCACGGCCGTCGGGGTGGCCGAAGCGGGTCTGGAACAGGCGCGGCGTGCCGGGATGGGCGTCGTCCGGGCAGGGCCAGAACAGTCCGTCCGCCTCGGCAAGCCGCTCGGGCGACATGCCGGCATAGTCCGCGACGCCGCCGGCGGTGGCGCGTCGGAACTCCGTGAACACCGCGTCGGGCTCGGCGGGAAACGCGGCCGCGCAGCCGAGCCGGGCGGCCAAGGCGGACAGGATGCGGGTGTCGGTCCAGACCTCGGGCGGCGGCGGGCGGGCGGCCAGGCGCCGGACCACCCTGCCCTCCAGGTTGGTCATGGTGCCGCTCTCCTCGGCCCATTGCGGCACTGGCAGCACCACGTCGGCCAGCGACGAGGTCTCGGTCAGGAACTGGTCCAGCACCACCAGGAGGTCGAGCCCGCGCAGTCGGTCGGGCAGGCCGGCCGCATCGGGCACAGACACCACCAGGTTGCTGGCCGCCACCAGCAGGCCGCGCACGCCGCCGGGCTGGCCCAGCGAACGCAGCATCTCGATCGCCGGCATGCCCGGACGGGGCAGGATGTCGGGGTCCACGTCCCAGACCGCGGCGACGGCGGCGCGGTGATCGGGGTTGTCGAGCTTGCGGTAGCCTGGGAGCTGGTCGTTCTTCTGGCCGTGCTCGCGGCCGCCCTGGCCGTTGCCCTGGCCGGTGAGGCAGCCCCAGCCGCAATGGGGGCGGCCGGCCTTGCCCAGCGCCAGGGCGAGGTTGATGAAGGCGGTGGCGTTGGCGGTGCCCTGGGACTGCTGCTCCGGGCCGCGGCCGCTCAGGATCATCGCGGTGGCGGCCTCGCCCAGCAGGTGTGCTGCGCGCTCGATGTCCTGTGCCGGCACGCCGGTGACGCGCTCGGCGCGGTCCGGCCAGTACGAGGCGACCACGCGGCGCACCGACTCCCAGCCGGTGGTGCGAGCCTCGATGAAGTCCGGGTCGATCAGCCGGTCGCGGACGGCGACGTGCAGCAGCCCGTTGGCCAGCGCCGCGTCGGTGCCGGGCGTCAGCGCCAGATGCAGGTCGGCCAGCTTCGCGGTCGCGGTGCGCCGGGGATCGGAGACGATCAGCCGGCCGCCGCGGGCCCGCTGCGCCTCGAAATACTGCATGATCGGCGGCATCGTCTCGGCTGGGTTGGAACCGGCGATCAGGATGGCGTCGGCGCCCGGAATGTCGGCAAGCGGGAACGGCAGCCCGCGATCGATGCCGAACGCGCGCAGGCCGGCGGCGGCGGCGGAGGCCATGCAGAAGCGGCCGTTATAGTCGATGTTGCCGGTGCCGAGTGCCAGGCGCGCGAACTTGCCGAGCAGGTAGGCCTTCTCGTTGGTGAGCCCGCCGCCGCCGAACACGCCGAGCGCCGAGGGGCCGTGCTCGGCGCGGATGCGCAGCAGGCCATCGGCGACCCGGTCCAGCGCCTCGTCCCAGCCGGCCGGGCGCAGCGGGCCGTCCTTGGTGTCGCGCAGCAGCGGCGTGGCGAGCCGATCGGGGTGGTCGAGCAGGGCCGCGGCGGTCCAGCCCTTGCGGCAGAGCCCGCCCTTGTTGGTGGGGAAGTCGCGGGCGGACACGGTCCAGGCGCCGGCGCGGTCCTGGCTCAGCATCATGCCGCACTGGAGCGCGCAGTAGGGGCAATGGGTGGCGGTCGCGGCGGCGGCGCGCTGGACCGCCTCGGCAAGCAAGCCGTCGGGCATCAGGCGCGGACGGCCTGGACGGGAAGGCGCATGTCGGTCATCACGTCCTCCGCCAGGGGGCGCCGGGTCAGGTTCCTGGCGCCTCGATATTGTGCAGAAAACGAGCCGCTGTCACCCCTCCGCGGCGAACTGGCGAGGAAAATGGCAGATGCTTCCGGATTGCCCCGCGTGTGCAGGTCGATCTGGTGCCAGCGGTCCCCTGCCGCCGGGGTATTCGCCCGCCATGGCGATCAGCAAGAGGCGACGGTGCAGGGCATCGATTGGCATGCGGCGCGAGGGTGTCGGTTTCGGACTGGCCTCTTCCACCGGGACACCGGTGCGGGCGATCAATTCGGCTCGGACGTGGGCGCCTGCTTAAGTTTGGTCAGGAAGCCCATGACGCGGCGGGTCGGGGCAGCCGGGCGTGGTCGTCGATCACACGGAGCCGCCGGTGGAGGCGGCTCCTTCCCCGGACTCGGCAGCGAAAGACCGACGCGGATTATGGGCGCGATAGACGATGCCGGTCAGCCTCACGCATATCCGCCGAGCGAGATCCCGGACAGGTAGCTCATGACGTGCCGGGCCCGTCCCGCACGGACCAGGTCTTCCGCGGTCCGGTCGCCGAAGGCGGGGATCGGCTGAGAGCGATACCAGGCGAAGGTCTGCGGCACCGAGCCGCACCAGAGCAGAATGCGGTTGACGATCTCGGCCACGTCGCGGAGGCGGGCCTGCGTCGCCGGGGCGCGCAGGCGGGCGGTCCTGGATTATGCGTGGGCTTGCAGACAAATGGGTTCCAAGGGCTCCGCCCTTGGCGGGTCCAGGGCAGGGCCCTGGCCTTAGAAAAAGCCCTCGGGATTGGCGATCGGACGGTTGTCCAGCAGCGCCACGATCGGGCGGATGATCCGCACCAGCCACCAGGCCCAGAGCAGCGCCAGCACCAGGAAGCCGACCAGCACGAAGCAGAGCGCCACGCCCACCGCCGCCAGCAGCAGGCCGATCCAGAAGCTGCGAATCGCGTAGGCGAAGTGGCTCTCGTAGAAGGTGCCCGTGGCCTCGCCGCGCTTCAGGTAGGCGATGATGACGCCCGGCACGGCGGTGAAGCCGGTGACCAGCCCGACGGCATAGAGCCCGTGCACGATCCAGGCGTAGGTGCCGAGGTCCGGCCCGGACACGCCGTCATAGGGTGCGGACGGCGGGTGCGAGCCCCACGCCGGGTTGCGCCCCGGTTGCGGCATGGTGGGGCGGAACGGATCGTCCTCCATCGGGTCTTCCTTCAGCTGGTCAGCTGCACCTTGATCGGTCCCACGCGCTCTATGACGTTGAGCGCCACCTCGGTGCCGACCCGCTGCAGGTGGACGGTCACCCGGGCTCCGCCGACGGCCAGGTTGTAGAGCGTCACCTCGTCCAGGAACGGCGGCAGGCGCGGCCGCTCGAAATGCACCGTCACCGTGAACGGATCGAAACGCAAGCCCAACGTGGCCTGCAGCAGGGCGGGGAGCGTCGCCGCCGCCCAGGCCTGCGGGCTGCAGGCGACCGGATAGCGCACCGGGCCCTCGCCGCGCTGGCGCGCGAAGCCGCAGAACAGCTCGGGGAGCCGGCGCAGGTCGGAATAGAGCGAGGCGTCGAACAGCCCGCCGAAGATCCGCGCGGCCTCGTCCTTGTGACCGTAGCGGGCCATGCCCATCGCCATCAGGGCGTTATCGTGCGGCCAGACCGAGCCGTTGTGATAGGCCATCGGATTGTAGCGCGCCTCGCCGGCCGGGATGGTGCGGATGCCCCAGCCGGAGAAGAAGGTGCGGCTCATCAGCCCGCCGACGATCCGGGCGGCGCGGTCGGCCGGCACGATGCCGCTCAGCAGCAGGTGGCCGGCGTTCGACGAGCGCACACGGCACGGCCGCTTGGCGCCGTCCAGCGCGATCGCGTAGGTGCCCAGCTCCTCGATCCAGAACGCGGTGTTGAAGCCGACGCGCAGCGCGTCGGCCTCGGTGGTCATGCGTTCGGCGAAGGCGGTGTGGCCGATGCGGCGCGCGATGGCGGCGGCCCCGCGCTTGGCGGCGTAGACGTAGCCCTGCACCTCGCAGAGCGCGATCGGCCCCTCGGCCAGGGTGCCGTCATCGTGAAAGATCGAGTCGTGGCTGTCCTTCCAGCCCTGGTTGGCCAGGCCGTTCTCGTTACGGCGGCCGTACTCGACGAAGCCGTCGCCGTCGCGGTCGCCGGACTCGTTGATCCAGACGATGGCGCGCTCGATGTTGGGCCACCACCGGGCGACGGAGGCGACGTCGCCGGTGCGCTCCAGGTAGTCGCTGGCCAGCATCACGAACAGCGGCGTCGAATCGACGCTGCCGTAATAGTGGCGGAAGGGTACCTCGCCGAGCTCGGCCATCTCGCCGTGCCGCACCTCGTGCAGGATCTTGCCGGGCTCGGCGTCGGCGACCGGATCGACGGTCTCGGCCTGGTGGCGGGCGAGGTAGCCCAGCACGCCATGCGCGATCGTGGGGTCGAGCCAGAGCGTCTGCATGGCGGTGATGAGCGCGTCGCGGCCGAAGGCGGTGCTGTACCAGGGCACGCCGGCGTAGGGATAGGGCCCGTCCGGCTTCTCGGTCACCAGCATGTAGATGTCGCAGATGCAGCGGCGGATCGCCTCGTTGAAGATCTCGTTCGAGCTGGCGATCGCCGCCGCCCGGCCGGACGAGACCCGGAGCGCCCGCCGCGCCTCGACCATGGCGTGCAGGAACGCCTCGGCCACGCCGCGGTCCGGGGCTGCTGCCGGGTCGCTGGCGGTCTCGATGTGGATCAGCTGGCGCTGGCCCGGCTCCATCGTGAGGGTGAAGCGGGCGCTGGTGGCGGTCAGCCGGTCCGGCTCGGGGCTGAAGCGCAGCCGGGTGGTGCGTCGGCGGTCGTCGAGCCCGTCATAGGCCAGCGTCACCGTGTCGGCGCCGACCTCGGGCGGCAGCAGGGTGCCGCGGCGGGAGCGGGCGGTGCCGCGGGCCTCGAACAGGTCGGCGAAGTCGGCGTGGAAGGTGAACTCGACCACCACCGTGTGGGTGGCGACGTCGTAGTTGCGGACCTGCAGCCGCTCGTAGGAGACTTGGTCGCGCAGGAACAGCGTGCGCCGCAGGTGCAGCAGGTCGTGGTCCAGCGTGCGGCCCGCGACCTCCATGTCGGGGTTGGTGAGGTCGCAGCTCAGCGTGGCATTGTTCTCGCGCAGCGTGGCGCTCAGCAGGATCGGCGGCTTGCCGCAGATCGTCAGCGACTGTGACGACAGGTGTCGCGTGTCCAGGTAGTACAGCCCGTCGGCGATGCCGGGACCGGACAGGATGTTGCCGTTCTGGTCGAACACCCCGAACAGGTCGCCGTACTTCAGCGTGTGTAGCCGGCGCTCGGCTAGCACCGCGCTGGCGCCGACCGGGTAGCCGTCCTGCTGCGGCGCGCCAGGCGGGGAAACGGACGGGGATACGGGCGGGGAGTCGGCGGGGGGCGCGCTGATCGTGCGGTCGGGTTCGGTGTCCAAGCGATGTTCCTTCGGGAGGCGCCGCACGCAGGCGCCGCGCGGCTGCACTGTCAGCAGAACGCCGCCGGCCGCAAGCCCGCAACCGCGGGACGGAGACAACGTTCCGATCCCGTCATGCCAGATCGCAGCCCGGCCAAGCGCAGTTACGGCGAGATGCGCGACTTCGCGCAGACGAGCGAGCCGCGGCCCGGCACCGGCGCCGCCCGCACCGGCAGCGCGCCGATCTTCGTGGTGCAGAAGCACGATGCCAGCCGGCTGCACTGGGACTTCCGGCTCGAGCATGGCGGCGTGCTGTGGAGCTGGGCGGTGCCGAAGGGGCCTTCGCTCGACCCGCACGACAAGCGGCTGGCCATGCATGTCGAGGACCATCCGGTCGAGTATGCAACCTTCCAGGGCACCATCCCGGCCGGCAACTACGGCGCCGGCACGGTCGAGATCTGGGACCGCGGCACCTGGGCGCCGGTGGCGGACGACGCGGCGGCGGCGCTGGCGAAAGGCGAGCTCAAGTTCCGGCTCGACGGCGAGCGGCTGCAGGGAGGCTTCGTGCTGGTGCGGCTGAAGCCGCGGCCGCGTGAAAAGGCCGAGAGCTGGCTGCTGATCAAGGAGCATGACGCGCACGAGCGCGAAGGTGCCGACGCCGCCGCGCTGGAGCGGACGCCTCTGGGCAAGCCCCGGCGTCCGGCCCGGTCCCGGAAGGTGAAGGCCGCCGCCGGCGACGCGCTGCCCGAGACGCAGGCGCCGCAGCTGGCGCAGCTGGCACCGACGCCGCCATCCGGGCCGGGCTGGATCAGCGAGGTGAAGTTCGACGGCTACCGCATGCTGGCCCGCAAGGACGGCGACCAGGTGCGCATCATCACCCGCAACGGACTCGACTGGACCGCGCGCCTGCCGGCCTTGGCGAAGGCGGTGGCGGCGATGACGCCGGAGCGGCTGTTGCTCGACGGCGAGCTCGTCGCGCTCGACAAGGCCGGCCTATCCAGCTTCTCCCGGCTGCAGGAGGCGTTTTCCGGCAAGCGCACCGGGACGCTCATCTACTACGTGTTCGACCTGCTGCACCGGGACGGTGCCGACCTGCGGCCGCGCCCGCTGTCCGAGCGTCGGGAGGCGCTGGAGGAGATGCTGCGGGACGTGCCGGAGGATGGGCCGCTGCGCTACAGCGAGCACCTGTCGTCGGACACGGCGCGGGTGAAGAAGGAGGCCTGCGCGGTCGGGCTGGAGGGCATCATCTGCAAGCGGCTCGATGCGCCGTATCGGCCAGGCCGTGGCGCCGACTGGCTGAAGGTGAAGTGCAAGGACCGCGAGGAGTTCGTGGTGCTGGGCTACACCCCGCCCGCCGGCAGCCGGCAGGGGCTGGGCGCGCTGCAGCTGGGGTTCCACGACGACACCGGTCAGCTGCACTTCGTCGGCGGCTGCGGCACCGGGTTCTCCGCCCGGATCCTGCGCACCCTGGCCGAGCGGCTGGATGCGCTGCAGGTCGACGCGTCGCTGTCGATGCTGGGCACCGAGCCGCCGCCGCGCGACGCGATCTGGGTGCGGCCCGAGCTGGTGGCCGAGATTGAATCGGCCGGGTTCACCGGCGGCGGCATGCTGCGCCATGCGAGCTTCCTCGGACTGCGCGAGGACAAGCCGGCGGAGGAGGTGGTGCGCCCGGTGCCGCCGTCCGACGCCAAGCGGGTCGAGCTCGGCGGCCGCACGGCCAAGGCCGACGGCGCCGCCCAGCCCGCGACCCGCATCGTCGTTGCGCGGAAGATCGAGCGCGGCGCCCCCGAGATCGCCGGCCAACGCATCAGCCACGCCGACCGCATCCTCTGGCCGGCCGAGGGCAAGCTCCCTGCCCTCACCAAGCAGGACCTCGCCCGCTACTGGGAGACGGTCGGCGCGCACGCGGCACCCGGCATCGTCGGCCGGCCGCTGGCGTTCCTCCGTTGCCCGGACGGCATCGGCGGCGAGCGGTTCTTCCAGAAGCACCTGGGCCACGGCATGCCGGCCGCACTGCACGAGGGCGAGGCCGACGGCGCGCCGTTCGTCGCCATCGCCGAGACCGCGGGGCTGGTCGCCGCCGCCCAGATCGCCGCCATCGAACTGCACAGCTGGGGGTCCGGCGAGGCCGATCCGCTGCACGCCGACCGGCTGGTGTTCGACCTCGATCCCGGCGACGGCGTGACGCTGCCGGTCATCGTCGAGGCGGCGCACGAGGTGAAGCGGCGCCTGGAGGCGGCAGGGCTCGCCGCCTTCTGCCGTACCTCCGGCGGCAAGGGGCTGCACGTGCTGGCGCCGCTGCGGACCAAGGCCTCGTGGGACGCAGTGCGCGCCTGGTGCCGCGCCTTCGCCGAGGCGATGGAACGCGATACGCCGGAGCGCTACGTCTCCACCACCGCGAAGAAGGATCGCCACGGCCGCATCCTGGTCGACTGGCTGCGCAATGGGCTCGGCTCCACTGCCATCGCCTCCTTCGCGCCGCGGGCGCGGCCCGGCGCCGGCGTCGCCACGCCGTTGGCCTGGCGCGAGGTGACGGCCAAGCTCGATCCCGGACGGTTCACGCTGCGCACGGTGCCGGCGCGGCTCTCGCGGCAGAAGGCCGATCCCTGGGCGGGCTTCGCCGAGGCGGCCCGCGACCTCCCCGCCGCATCCAAGAAGAAGGGCTGACGCCATGGCCAGCCGACCGATCTGGCGCGGGCAGCTTCGCCTGGCGCTCGTCTCCTGTCCAATCGCGCTCTACTCGGTGCGCCAGCCGAGCGAGGAGCTGCACTTCCACTTCATCAACCCCAAGACCGGCCACCGTGTCCGCATGGTCACCCAGGATGCCGAGACCGACGAGGAGCTGTCGCGCCGGGATCTCACCCGGGGCTACGAGTTCAAGAAGGACCACTACGTGCTGCTCGACGAGTCCGACTTCGAGCGCGCCCGCATCGACAGCTCGTCGGTGCTGGCGATCGACAAGTTCGTCCGCGCCGACAGCATCGATCCGATCTATTACGATTCCAGCTACTACATGGTCCCGGACGGAAGCGGCCGCGACGCCGCCGACGACGTGTTCGTGGTGCTGCGCGACGCCATCGCCAAGACCGGCCGCGTGGCGCTGTCGCGGCTGGTGATCGCGCGCCGCGAGCGGGCGGTGGCGCTGATGCCGATGGGGCGCGGCCTCGTGCTGCATACGCTGGCCGACACGCGCGAGATCACGGCACCCGACACGCTGTTCGCGGACATCGCCGCCGACCCCGCCGACAAGGAGATGGTGGCGCTGGCGGTGCAGCTGATCGACCGCCAGACCGCCAAGTTCGACCCCGGCGACATGCAGGACCGCTACGAGGCGCGCCTGCGCGAGGTGATCAAGGCCAAGGTCGCCGGGGAGGAGATCCAGGCGCCGGACGAGGGCGAGGACGAGCCCAGCAACGTGGTGGATCTCATGAGCGCGCTGCGAAAAAGCTTGGGGGAGGAGAAGAAGCCGGCGAAGCCGAAGAAGAAGGCTCCCGCGAAGCGGAAGGCAGGATAGGCCAGGGCTCTGCCCTGGACCCGCCAAGGGCCGGCGCCCTTGGATCCCATTTTATAAGTGGTTTCCAAAGGCGAGCCTTTGGCGGGGTCCGGGGGCAGAGCCCCTGGCCTGCCCCAGCGCCGCCGCGGCGAGCACGAA
>CALMVO010000062.1 GCA_937873205.1 uncultured Acetobacteraceae bacterium | reverse complement strand
CGGCCGGCGAGAGCCCGGCGGCGGCCAGCGGATGCTTCAGCAGCGACAGCAGCGCCACCGGCGCCAGCCGCTCCCGCACCGCGGTCGCCAGCAGGCGCAGGAACATCGCCGGCGGGGTGTGCGGCAGCGGCTCGCCGGCGCTGTCGTCGACCAGGACGCCCCAGCGCGCCAGCTCGACCGCGACCCGGCCGCCCAGCCCGCGATCCGGCGTCACCAGCGCGGCCCGGTGGCCGGGCCGCTCCAGCGCGGCGCGCAGCACCAGCGCGATCGCGGCGGCCTCCTCCTGCTGATCCGCACCCTGCAGCCGGGCGATGCCGCCCGTCTCCACCGGATCGTCGCGATCGAGCCAGTCGCCCAGCGCCTGCTCCGGCAGCAGCGCCCGGATCAGCGTCCGCACCCGCGCCGGCGGCACCGCGGCCGCCACGCCGGTCTCGAACCGCCGCACGTCGCCGCGCCTGGCGCCCATCTGGGCCAGCAGCCGCGACAGCCCGGCCTGCGGATGGCTGTGCGGCAGCAGCTCCCAATCGGCATCCGACAGCAGCCCGTCGAGGTCCAGGTCGAGGCCGGGCAGCAGCACCTGGCCCCGCTCCAGCCCGGCGATGGCGCGCAGCAGCTCGGCCACCGCCGGCGCCGCCTCGGTGAAGCCGGCGGCCCAGACCGGGCCCGGCGGCGGCACCTCGCGCCAGGCCTGCGCCTGCGTCCGCAGCAGCGCCATCTGCCGCGCCACCGGGTTGCACAGCCCGTTCTCCGCCAGCCAGGCCGGCCAGGCCTGCGTCACGATGCGCAGGAACTCGAGCGTCACCTGCCAGTGCTCGGCGAATTCCTCCGCCGCCTGCGGCAGCGCCGTCGCCAGGTCGCAGTCGGCGCGCTCGGCCTCGTCCATCAACTCGGCCAGCGCCTGCGCCAGCGGCCAGGCCTGGTCCAGCGTCGGCGCGGTGCCGAACCGCGAGCCGGCGGCCAGCACCATCCGGCTCAGCAGCGCCAGCCGGCGCATCGGCAGCACGGCAGGCGCCGCCTCCAGCCAGGCGCCCAGCGCCAGCGGCGCCTCGTCCAGCGCGCCCAGCGCCGTGATGCGCGGCATCAGCAGCACGCGGCCACCGGACGCGCGCAGGAAGGCCTCGGTCAGCGCGCGGGCGGCGCGGCGGGTCGGCAGCAGGATCAGGCCGCGCGCGGCGTCGATGGGATCGTCGCTGGCGTGCCGGGATAGCCAGCCGTCGGCGAGGACGTCCAGGAAGGGCAGGTGAAGGGGAACCGACCAGAGGTTCAAGGCCAAGGGCTTTGCTCCTGGACCCCACCAGAGGCGGAGCCTTTGGAAACCAATTTCATGTGGTCGAGGGGCCGAAGAGGGGGTCGCGCAGGGCGCGCTCGGTCTCGGCGATGTCGGACGGGCGCGACAGGTGGAACCAGAGCCCGTCATGCACGATCGCCCGCAACCGACCGCTCCCGATCGCCTCGTCCCACAGCTGGTTCATGCTGAACGCGCCGTGCGCGATGCCGTCGAACAGCCGCGGCGACACCATCTGCAGCCCCGCATACATGTAGGGAACGATCTCGTTCTCCCGCTGGCGCCGCGGCCGGCCGGTCTCGTCGATGGCGAAGTCGCCCAGCCCCACCTCGCCGACCACGGCGGCGGTGCGGGCGACCAGCAGCAGCACGTCCTCGGACGCCGGATCGAAGCCCTCGGCCAGGCGCCGCAGCGCCGGCTTCGGTCCGTCGAGCCAGAAGCTGTCGCCGTTCGCCACCGGGAACGGCGAGTCCCCCGGCAGCAGGCCCGACCGCAGCGCCGCCAACACGGCGCCGCCGGTCTCCAGCAGCTCCTCCTCCCGCTGTAGCAGGACCCTGGGATGCCCCGGCGCCCGCGCCGCCCGGGCGCGCAGGCGGTCGGCCACCTGTTCGGCATGCCAGTGCGCGTTCACCACCACGGTCTCGATGCCGGCCTCGCTCATGCGGTCGAGCGCATGATCCAGCAGCGAACGGCCGGCCACGGAGAGCAGCGGCTTGGGGGTCTGCGCGGTGAGCGGCTGCATCCGCGTGCCGCGTCCGGCGGCCAGGATCATGCCGGTGCGGACCATGGCGCTCATGCGGCGAGCCGGCCGTCCCAGCCGGCCAGCGTCGCCAGGCGGGGGGCGTCCGCGGCACAGGCCGAGGCCAGCGGCCGCAGCGTCAGCCGCAGCGCGTCCGCCGGCGCCAGCGCGCCGAGCCGGTCCGGCCACTCCACGATCACGACGCCATCCCGCGCCTCGTCCCAGCCCAGCTCCTCGAGCGCGGACGGATCGTGCAGCCGCCACAGGTCGAAATGCGCGATCGGCAGCGCCTCGCCGGCGGCGGTGCGGCCGTCATAGCCCTGCACCAGCGTGTAGCTCGGGCTTGGCACCTCCAGCGCGGGATCGTCGCAGGCGGCACGCAGCAGCGCCCGCGCCAGCGCCGTCTTACCGACGCCGAGCGGCCCGTCGAGCAGCACCGCGTCGCCCGCCCGCAGCAGGCCGGCGACCCGGCGGCCCAGCGCCTCGGTCGCGGCCAGGTCCGGCAGGTCGCAGCGTCGCGGGAGGCTCATCGCGCCATCTTGCCGGGCCCCAGGCTGGTTCACAATGAGAAGGCCAGGGGCGCTGCCCCTGGACCCCGCCAAAGGCACGGCCTTGGAAACCGCTTACTAAATGGGTTCCAAGGGCCGCCGGCCCTTGGCGGGTCCAGGGCAGAGCCCTGGCCTTGCCTTCCGCCGCTTGTATAACCTGGCGTCCGCCATCGGCGAGGAGACGGCATGGAGACGCGGACCTGTGACGTCGCCATCGTCGGCGCGGGCCCGGCCGGCCTATTCGCGGCCTTCGAGTGCGGCATGCTGGGCCTAAGCTGCGTGCTGATCGACGCGCTGCCCGAGACCGGCGGCCAGTGCACGGCGCTCTATCCCGAGAAGCCGATCTACGACATCCCGGCGCATCCCGCGATCGAGGCCGGCGCGCTGGTGGCGTCGCTGGAGCGCCAAGTCGCCGGGTACCGGGTGCCGCGCCTGTTGGGGCAGCGCGTGGACGCGCTGTCTGGCGCACGGGGCGACTTCCGGCTGCGCACCGACCGGGGCGCCGAAGTGCGGGCGAAGGCGGTGATCATAGCGGCCGGCGCCGGCGCGTTCGGTCCGAACCGGCCGCCGCTCGCCGGCATCGAGGCGTACGAGGGCGGCGGCGGCGTGCAGTACCTCATCCGCGAGCGGGAGGCGTTCCGCGGCCGGTCGGTGGCAATCGCCGGCGGCGGCGACAGCGCGGTGGACTGGGCGCTGGCGCTGCGCGGCATCGCCGTCCGGATCTGGCTGGTGCACCGGCGCGACCGCTTCCGTGCCGCGCCCGCCAGCCTGGCGCAGCTGGCCCTGGCGGTGGGGCGCGGCGAGATCGAGACGGTGGTGCCCTACCAGCTGCACGCGCTGCACGGCGGGGGCGGCATGCTGTCCGGCGTCTCGGTGGCGACGCTGGACGGCGAGGTCCGGCTGCTGGAGGCCGACCGGCTGCTGCCGTTCTTCGGCCTCTCCACCGATCTCGGCCCGATCGCCGAATGGGGGCTGCAGACCGGACTGCACGGGCTGGTGCCGGTGACGCCGTCGACGCTGGAGACCAGCCTGCCCGGCGTGTTCGCGATCGGCGACGTCGCCTCCTATCCCGGCAAGCTGAAGCTGATCTTGACCGGCTTCAGCGAGGCGGCGATGGCGGCGCACGCCATCCACGCGATCGCGCGGCCGGAGCAGGCGCTGCACCACGAGCATTCCACGACGAGGGGCGTACCGGCGGCATGAGGCCGGAGCCGGCATGGGCGGGCGGCTGGCTGACCATCGACCTCGGCGCGGTCGTCGCCAACTGGCGGGCGCTGCAGGACCGGGTCGCTCCGGCCGAGTGCGCCGCGGTGGTGAAGGCGGACGCCTATGGCCTGGGCGTGGAGCGGGTGGCGCCGGCGCTGGCCGCCGCCGGCTGCCGCAGCTTCTTCGTCGCCCATCTGGGCGAGGGCGTGCAGCTGCGGCCGCTGCTGCCGCGCGGCTGCGCGATCCACGTGCTGAACGGCATCCCGCCGGGGGCGGACGCGGCGTTCGCCGCCCACCGGCTGCTGCCGGTGCTGAACAGCCTGGAGCAGGTGTCGGGCTGGCAGGCCCTGGCGGCGGCGCAGGGACGGCGGCTGCCGGCGGCGCTGCAGGTGGATACCGGCATGTCGCGGTTCGGGCTGGCGCCGGAGGAGGTCCGCGCGGCGCTCGCCGCCTCGGCAAGCATCGATATCCGCCTGCTGATGAGCCATCTCGGCTGCGCCGACGAGCCGGAGCACCCGGCGAACGAGAGTCAGCTCGGCCGCTTCGCCGAGGTCGCTTCCCTGCTGCCGGGGACGCCGTCCAGCCTGGCGGCGTCGTCCGGCCTCTTCCTGGGCGCCCGCTATCACCGCGAAATGGTGCGCCCGGGAGCGGCGCTCTACGGGGTGCCGCCGAACGCCGCGCGGCCGAACCCGATGCGGCCGGTGGTGCGGCTGCAGGCGCGGGTGGCGCAACTGCGCGCGGTGCCGGAGGGGGCCTGGGTCGGCTACGGCGCCGGATATACCGCCCGCCGGCCGAGCCGGATCGCCACGCTGGGCGTGGGCTACGCCGATGGCTTCCTGCGCGCGGGCGGTGATGCCGGCGCCGCCAGCCTGCCGGGCGGCGGACCGCCGCTGCCGATCGTCGGCCGGATCTCGATGGACAGCCTGGCGGTCGATGCCACCGCCCTGCCCGATGCGGCGTTACGCGAGGGCGACGCGCTCGACCTGATCGGTCCGCACCGCCCGCTGGAGGACGCCGCCCGCGCCGCCGGCACCATCGGCTACGAGCTGCTGACCTCGCTCGGCCACCGCTACCATCGGCACTACCTGCCGGAGCACGGAGAACCCGGATGATCGACCTCTACACCTGGAAGACGCCCAACGGCCGCAAGGTCTCGATCATGCTGGAGGAGATTGGGCTGCCGTACGAGGTGCGCCCGATCGATTTCTCGAAGAAGGCGCAGTTCGAGCCCGACTTCCTGGCGATCTCGCCCAACAACAAGATCCCGGCCATCGTCGACCGCGACGGGCCCAACACCATCTTCGAGAGCGGCGCCATCCTCACCTACCTGGCCGAGAAGACCGGCCGGCTGCTGCCGACGTCCGGCGCGGCGCGGTTCGAGGTGCTGGAGTGGCTGCACTGGCAGATCGGCGGGCTGGGCCCGATGCTGGGACAGTTCGCCCACTTCGCGGTGATGTCGAAGGAGAAGGTGCCGCCGGCGATCGAGCGCTTCGGCACCGAGGTCGGCCGGCTGCTGGGGGTGGCGGAGCGGCGGCTGGCGGCGGCGGCGTTCCTGGGCGGTGCGGAGTACTCGATCGCCGACATCGCCGCCTATCCATGGCTGCTCGGCGCCTCGACGATGATGCGCGACGCGCTCGGCGAGCAGATCTCGGGCAAGCCGGCGCTGCAGGAATGGATGGCGCGGATCGGCGAGCGTCCCGCCGTGCAGGCCGGCATGAAGGTCCCCGAATGAGGCGGGCCCCAGATCGGGCCGCCGCATGAGGGTGCTGGTGCTCGGCGGCGGCGTGATCGGGGTGAGCTCGGCCTGGTATCTGGCCAAGCTCGGCCACGAGGTGACGCTGGTCGACCGCCAGCCCGGCGTCGCGATGGAGACCAGCTTCGCAAACGCCGGCCAGGTCTCGCCCGGCTATTCAACGCCCTGGGCGGCGCCGGGCCTGCCGCGAAAGGCGATCGGCTGGATGCTGCGGCGGCACAGCCCACTGGTGATCCGGCGTCGGCTCGACCTGGCGATGATCCGCTGGATGGGCCAGCTGCTCGCCAACTGCACCGAGGAGGCGTACGACCGCAACAAGAGCCGGATGCTGCGTCTGGCCGAATACAGCCGGGACTGCCTCGACGACCTGCGCCACGAGACCGGTCTTGCGTACGACGACAACCAGGCCGGGCTGATCCAGCTGTTCCGCACGCAGGCGCAGGTGGATCACGCCGCCGAGGACATGCGCATCCTGGCCAGCGGCGGCGTGCCGCACGAGCTGCTGGACCGTGCCGGCGTGGTGCGGCACGAGCCGGGCCTCGCCCACGCGGCGCACCTGCTGCAGGGCGGCCTGCGATTGCCCGGCGACCAGTCCGGCGACGCGCACCTCTTCACCCGGCGGCTGGCCGGGAAGGCGGAAGAGGCCGGCGTCGACTTCCGCCTCGGCATCGCCGTGCACCGGCTGCTGCACGGCCCGGACCGCATCCTGGGGGTGGAAACCAGCGCGGGCACGCTGGTGGCCGACGCCTATCTGTGCGCGATGGGCGTGCACACCGCGCGGCTGCTGCGCCCGCTCGGGGTGCGGCTGCCGGTCTATCCGGTGAAGGGCTACTCGCTGACGATCCCGCTCACCGATCCGGCCCGCGCGCCTGTCTCCACCGTCAACGACGAGACCTACAAGGTGGCGATGACCCGGCTCGGCGACCGCATCCGCGTCGGCGGCACCGCCGAGCTCGCCGGCTACGACCTGCGGCTGCGGCCGGCGCGGCGCGAGACCCTGGCGCTGTCGTTCGGCGAGCTGTTCGGCGGCGGCGACCTTGACCGCGCCACCTACTGGACCGGGCTGCGCCCGAACACCCCGGACGGCACGCCGATCGTCGGCGACGCCGGGCGCTATCGCAACCTGTGGCTCAACACCGGCCACGGCACGCTGGGCTGGACCATGGCCTGCGGCTCCGGCCGCCTGGTCGCCGACCTGATCTCGGGGGTACGGCCCAACATCGAGCATGCAGACCTGGCGCTGTCGCGCTATGCCGCCTGAGCATACAGGGACAGGGAGACGACGATGAAGATCAACGTCACGTTCGAGTGCACGCCGGAGGAGATGCGCAGCGCCTGCGGGCTGCCGGACGTGCAGCCGCTTCAGAACGCCGTCATGGCCGAGCTGCAGAACAAGGTGAAGAGCGGCTTCGCCATGGACCCGGCGGAGATGATCCGGGGCATGTTCACCCAATACCTGGGCGGCATCGAGCAGCTGCAGGGCTTCCTCGCCCGCATCGAACAGGCCGCGACGACCCGCCGGAAGGAGTGATCCTCGCCGTCATCCTCTTGCGGATCGGGTAACCTCTCCCACCTACCATCCACGTGGATGGTTGGAGGATGGTCGACGATGGGAGACAGCATCGCCTCGCGCGACGGGCGCACCCGGGTCGCCGAGACCGAGAAGCTCACGATCAACCTCGGCTTCGTCGATCTGGGCCATATCGACCTGCTGGTCGGCGACGGGTTCTATTCGAATCGCAGCGACTTCATCCGCACTGCGATCCGCAACCAGCTCGAGCGCCATGCCGAGTTCGTCGCGAAATCGGTGGCGCGCCGCAGCCTCGATCTCGGCTACCGGCACTTCAGCCGCGCCGATCTGGAGCGCGTGCGGGGCACGCCGCTCGAGATCAACGTCCTGGGCCTGGCCAGCATCGCCGGCGACGTCACGCCGGAGCTGGCCTGCGCCGCAATCGCCTCGATCACCGTGCTGGGCGTGCTGCACGCCAGCCCGGAGGTGCGGCGGGCGCTGGCCGATCGAACGCATGCCGGCCCGGGCCGGCCGGAGGCACCCCGATGGTGACGAGGGATCGGGGGAGACCGTTCATGAAATCGACAGAAAGACCTAACAGAATGCCGATCGAGCTCGCGGACATGCTGGGCGCGCGTGGACCCGCCTCCCTGGTCCAGGCCACGTCGGCCATGCAACGACTGATCAGGGAGCGGATGGAAGCCTGGAGCGGCGGGTTGGACGGCAAGGGCGAACCCGAGGTCTGGAACGACGCGCCGGCTCCCGACCTCGACCCGAAGGCGTCGGCGCTCGGCCGTGGCGTACTCGGCATCCTGATGCCGGACGACGTCCGCAAGGCCGAGCCGAGCGCGCCGCAGGTCGAGGTGCCGCCGACCACGCTGCCGAACGGTCCCCGCTTCCTGTCGGGCGTGTTCGCGAACGAAGCCGGCAGCCGGCCCTACCGGCTGTTCGTGCCGAGTGGCTACAGGACGGACCAGCCGCTTCCGCTGGTCGTCATGCTGCACGGCTGCACCCAGTCGCCGGAGGATTTCGCGGCCGGCACCCGCATGAACGAGCTGGCAGAGCGGCAGACCTTCCTGGTCGTCTATCCCGGCCAGACCCGGGCCGCGAACATCCAGAAGTGCTGGAACTGGTTCCAGGAGAAGCAGCAGCGGCGAAATTCCGGCGAGCCGTCGCTGATCGCCGGCATCGCCCTCAACGTCGCCGGCCACTACGCCGTCGATCCACGCCGGATCTACGTCGCCGGCATCTCTGCCGGCGGAGCCGCCGCGGCGATCATGGGCGACACCTACCCGGACATCTTCGCCGCCATCGGCGTACATTCAGGCCTGGCCTGCGGTGCCGCCTACAACCTGTCCACGGCGATGACCGCCATGCGCGGGGGCTCAATGCCGGTGTTCCCGAATGCGCGCGGACGGGTCGATCCGGCTCGGCGCGTGATGCCGACCATCGTCTTCCATGGCGATCGCGACCTCACCGTGCACCCCCGCAACGCCGAGCAGGTGGTGCTTCAATCCACCGGCGCCTGCGAACTCGCCCTGCACACCGAGGATGGGCAGACCGAGCACGGGCACCCCTACAGCCGGACGATCGGCCGGGATGGGACCGGCGAGGTGGTGATCGAGAAGTGGATGATCCATGGCGGCGGCCATGCCTGGTCGGGCGGCAGCCCGCATGGCACCTACACCGATGCGCACGGTCCGGACGCGACGCGCGAGATGATGCGGTTCTTCCTGGAGCACCCGCAGCCGATAAAGAACTGAGGCCTGGGGCGGCGCCCCGGCCTCAGTACATGTGCTGCCCGCCATTGATCGACAGCGTCGTCCCGGTGACGAATTCGGCGTCGTCGGCGGTAAGGAAGCTGACGCCGCGGGCGATGTCGCTGGCATAGCCGAGCCGTCCGACCGGGATGCGGGCGACGATCTTGGCCAGCACCTCGGAGGGCACCGCGCGGACCATGTCGGTATCGACGTAGCCGGGCGCGATCGCGTTCACGGTGATGCCGAACTTGGCCCCTTCCAGCGCCAGCGCCCGGGTCAGGCCGTGGATGCCGGATTTCGCGGCGGAGTAGTTCACCTGGCCGTACTGGCCGGCCTGCCCGTTCACCGAGCCAATATTGACGATGCGGCCGAAATTGGCATGTCGCATGGCCTCGAAGGTCAGCTTGCAGAGGTTGAAGCAGGAGCCGAGGTTGGTGTCCATCACCGCGTCCCACATGTCGCGGCTCATCTTGGCGACGGTGGCGTCCCGCGTGATGCCCGCGTTGTTGACCAGCACGCCGATGGGCCCGAAGCGGTCCTCGATCTCGGCGACCGCCGCCGCGCAGGCGTCGAAATCGGCCGCGTCGAACCGCAGGACGTGGATGCCGGTCGCCTCGCTGAAGGCCAGGGCGGCCTCCTCATTGCCGAAATAGCTGGCGATGACCGTCCGGTCCGCCGCCTGCAGCGCCACGCTGATCGCCTGACCGATGCCGCGCGTGCCGCCGGTGACCAGAGCCACTCGTCCCATTGTCCTGTCTCCCTTGGCCGCCAGCGGCGCGGTTCACCCGCACTCGCCGTTTCCGGAGGTCTAGATCCCGACGGAGCGGGTCAGGTTCTGAAGCGTCCGGCGAGATCAGGCCGGCCCGAGCCGGGAAGCGATGCCGCGCCGCCCGATCGGGGCAGCGCGGCATCCCTCGATCCGGACGGCAGAAGAGCCCTTACGAGGCTTCCTGCATGACGTTGTGCTCGGTTGCCGAGCGCAGCTGCTCGACGTTCTCGCGCACACGCTGCTCGATGGTCTGATAGGCTTCCTGGTTGGTCCGGCCGACGATCTCCGCCAGCTCGCGGGCGTTGTTGAGCCCGGTCTCGAACGCCTTCTTGACGAAATCCTGCTGCATCTTCGAGGCCCCCGCCATGTCGCCAACGCGCATCTCGCTGGTGGCGGTCATCGCCTGCTGCACCGCGGTGCGCACGATCTCGGTCTGCTTCTTGGCGAGGTCGGATGCGCCGACCGCCATGATCTGTGCCGCTTCCTTCATGGCGTCGAAATTCTTGCGCTGGCCCTCGACCAGCGCCTTCACGTCGAGCCCGGGGACGGTGAACGCCTCGAACATCTTGATGAACTGGTCCATCTTGACGCCGCCCGCGAAGTCTTCATCAGCCATTGTCCGCTCTCCTGATTGTTGGCCATTTCGGCACGGGGCCCGTGGCCGCCGTTACTTTTCAAGAACAAAGAGCCCGGGCGCCGCATCCGTGGCGGGATGTGCGACGCTGCCCAGGCCAGGCGGCGCGACCTGCTGGCCGGATCGCGCCGCCAGCCACCCGAACCAGTCGGTCCACCAACTGCCGTCCCGGCGCGACGCCGTCTGGCGCCATTCGAGCGCCGAATCTAAGGCACCGGCAGCCTCGCTCGTCCAATACGACCCCTTGCCGCCGGGCGGGTTGATGATGCCGGCGATGTGTCCACTGGAGGCGAGCACGTATCTGACCGATCCACCCAGAAGCTTGGTCACGCGCCAGGCGCTTTCCCACGGCACGATGTGATCCTTCTCGGCTCCCACCGCATAGACGTCAAGATCGATACGGCCGAGATCCAGCGCCCGCCCATCGAGCAGGGTGGCACCCGGCCTGATCAGGTTGTTCTCGCGATAGGTGTTCCGCAGGTACCATTCGTGCGCGGCCCGGGTCATGCGGGTGCCGTCGCTGTTCCAGTACAGCAGGTCGAACGCCGGCGGCGGCTGGCCCAGCAGGTAGTTGTTGACCACGTTCGACCAGATCAGGTCGTTCGAGCGCAGCAGGTTGAACATGTTGGACATCTCGCGGCTGTCGAGGTAGCCGCGCTCCATCATCTGCCGCTCGATCAGGTCGATGGCGGCGTCGTCGGTGAACACGCTGGTATCGCCGACATGCTCGAAATCCTGCATCGACACCATGAAGGTGGCAGCGCCGAAGCCCTCCTCGCCGCCAGCGGCGAGCCAGGCCAGCGTGATCGCGAGCAGGGTGCCGCCGATGCAGTAGCCCATGACGTTGGGGCGCTCGCAGCCGGTGATGTCGGCAATCACGCGGCGGGCGGCGAGCGGACCCAGCGTCATGTAGTCGGCGATGCCGATCGCCTCCATCGTGGCGTCCGGGTTCTTCCACGACACCAGGAACACGGTGTGGCCCTGGGCGACCAGGTGTCCGACCATGCTGGTCTCGGGCCGCATGTCGAGGATGTAGAACTTGTTGATCCAGGGCGGCAGCACCAGCAGCGGCACCGCATGCACGGTGGGCGTGGCCGGCGCGTACTGGATCAGCTCGATCAGCGCGTTGCGGAACACCACCCGGCCCGGGGTCAGCGCCAGGTTGCGGCCAGGCGCGAAGGCGGTGGCGTCGGCCATGCTGAGCCGGCCCGCACGCAGGTCGCGCTGGAGGTTGCGCATGCCGTCGGCCAGGCTGGCGCCGCCCGTCTGCACCGCCCGCTTCAGAGCCACCGGGTTGCTGAACAGCATCACCGAGGGGCTGGCCGCGTTCACGAACTGGCGCAGGTGGAAGCCGACGCGATGCCGCTCGACGTCGCCCAGCCCGGCCAGCACCGTGGGGTCGAGCAGCGCATCGGACGCCAGCAGGTACAGCTCCTTGATCACCCGGAAGGCCGGGTCGCGCCATTCCGGCGCATCGAAGCGCTTGTCGCCGGCCTTCGGCCTGGCCTCCCCGCCATCCTCAGGTGCCGCGATGCCCCACCACTGCCGCAGCGCGTCGCGCCAGATCCCGGTCGCGACCTGTAGGCTCTCGGCGTTGAACCGCATCATGCCGGCGATCGCCCGGCGCGGGTCGGACAGCGCGTGCAGCCAGACCGTGCGCAACGCGGCGGCGACGGCGGCCCAGTCGATGGGGACGATGCCGGCGAGCGGATTGGCGTTCCAGACCTGGTCGACCGCGGCCAGCATCGGGTTCTGCAGCAGCGCCCGGGCGAACGCGGCCTGCGCGTCCCCGACCTTGTCCGCCGCGGCCTTGCCGTCCCCGGCCTTGGCTTCGACGAGCGCCGTCGCCTGCTGCCAGGACCGTGCCCAGTCGCCGGGCCGCGCCGCGAACAGCCCGGTCCAGGCCTCCGCCGCGTCCGGGAGCGTCCCAGCACCGCCTTCCTGGTCCCGTTCCGGCATGGACGTCCCTCCCGGCCACCCGCCGGCCGCCGAGAGGCGCCATCGACACGGAGGCCGCACTGCTTTCTGATCCGGGAACGGGCCGGGCGCAACGGCCGCAGGCGTTCGGTTGAACGCCAGGCAGGAGCCCGGGCGGGAGCATCGACGCATGGCGGCGGGGACGGCACCAGGGCGGGCAGGACGGGACCGGGCGGATGGGCAGCACAGCGGGACCGGCCGATCCGGCCGCCCTGATCGAGGACTGGATCACGATCTGGAAGAGCGAGGCGGCCGCGCTGGGCGTCGACCGCGAGCTGCAGGACGGGCTGGGACGGCTCGCCGGCGCCTGGGCCCGCACCGCGCTGCAGGCCGGCGTGGCGGCTGATGCGCCGGGACGCCCCGGGGCCGATGCTGCGCCGCGGCCCGCGGCCGCTGCTGATGCACCTGATGCTGAACCTGCCGCCTCCTTCACGCTGGCCGCCGAGCTCGCCCTCCTGCGCGGCGAGCTCGCCGGGCTGCGGGCCCGGATCGAGCGGCTCGAGGCCGGCCGACGCCGCACCCGCCCCCGACCTGGCGCGGCTTGACCCGGCGCTGGTCGCCGGCATCGCCGCCTATCGCCGCCACCCGCATGCGCGCGACCTGCCCGAGCCGCCGCTGCTGTGGCAGGACGGCGAGACCCGCCTCTACGACTATGGCCGGCCGGCCTCCGGGGACGGCGACGCGCTGCCGGTGCTGTTCGTCCCCAGCCTGATCAACCGCGGCAGCATCCTCGACCTCACCGCCAGGCGCTCGATGCTGCGCTGGCTGGCAGCGCGGCGGGTACGGCCGCTGCTGCTGGAGTGGGGCTGGCCGGGGGAGCTGGAGTGCGGCTTCGGCCTCTCCGACTACGTCGCCCGGCGCCTCCTGCCGGCGATGGCGGCGGCGGCGGCGTCCGATGGCCGCGGCCGCGTCGTGCTGGCCGGCTACTGCATGGGCGGGCTGCTGGCACTGGCGGCGGCGCAGCGGCAGCCGGGGCTGGTGGCGGCGCTCTGCCTGATCGCGACGCCTTGGGATTTCCATGCCGGCGGCGGCGAGCCCGCCGCCGCTGCCGCTGCCCGGCTGCAGCGGCTGGAGATGCTGATGGCGCCGGGCGGCAGCCTGCCGGTCGATGCGATCCAGATGGCCTTCGCCAGCCTCGATCCGCCCGGGGTCGCGGACAAGTTCCGCCGCTTCGGCCGCCTCGCGCAGGACAGCGACGCCACCCGCCTGTTCGTCGCCATCGAGGACTGGCTCAGCGACGGCGTGCCGCTGGCCGCCCCGGTGGCGCGCGAGTGCCTGGGCGGCTGGTACGGCGAGAACCGGCCGGCCCGCGGCGCCTGGCGGGTGGCCGGCACCATCGTCGATCCCACCACGCTGGCGGTGCCGACGCTGCTGGCGATCCCGCGGCACGACCGCATCGTGCCGCCCGCGAGCGCGCTGGCGCTGCGCGCCGTGATGCGGCGGGCGCGGGTGCTGGAGTTGCCCGGCGGGCATGTCGGGATCGTCGCCGGGCCGCGGGCGCCCGAGCTGCTGTGGACGCCGCTGCTGCGCTGGCTGCGCGGCGTCGAGCGGCGCATGGCAGCGTAAGGCCAGGGGCGTTGCCCCTGGCCTTTCCCCACTACCGGTCAGGCTCGGTCAGCGCCTGGTAGGCGAGGGTGCGGGTCCGGATGCGGAACTCGCTGCTGATCGGGTCCATCAGGCGCTGCGTCATGCCGACGAACAGCACGTCGCGGGCGGGATCGATCCAGAACCAGGTGCCGCCGGCACCGCCCCAGCTCAGCGTGCCGGGACCGACCAGCGAGCCGTTGCGGCGGGGTTCGTGCTCGACCATCAGGCCGAGCCCGAAGCCGAGCGCGGCGCTGAACTGGACCAGCTGGTCGGGAGCGGGGTGGTCGCGCACGGATTGCGGGACGACGTCGGTCGCCATCAGCTCGATGGCCGCCGGCGACAGCAGGCGGACGCCGCCCAGCGCGCCCCGGTCCAGCACCATCTGGCAGAACCGCGCGTAGTCGCGCAGCGTGGAGAACAGGCCGCCGCCGCCGGACTCGAACGGGGGCGGGATGGCGGCGTCCCGGATCGGCATGTCGAACAGCGCGGTCGCCTCCACCAGCCGACCCTGCTCGTCGCCGGCATAGGGGCGCACCAGCCGGCTGATCCGCTCCGGCGGCAGCCAGAAGCCGGTATCGTCCATGCCGAGCGGAGCGAAGATCCGGGTACGGAGGAACTCGCCCAGCGTGATGCCGGACAGCCGCTCGACCACCAGGCCCTGGATGTCGGCGGCATTGGAGTAGGCCCAGCCGGTGCCGGGCTGGAACATCAGCGGGATGGCGGCGGTGCGCTCGACCATCTGCCGCAGGGTGCGCGACAGCATCACGTGGCGCTCGCGGAACAGCTGGTCCACCGGATGGGCAGCGAAGATGCCGTAGCCGAAGCCGGCGGTATGGCTGAGCAGGTGCCGCATGGTGATCGGCCGGTCGAGCGCCTCGGTGACCGGCTGGCCGTCGGGCCCGACCTCCCGCAGCACCTGCAGGCGCCGGAACTCCGGGATGATCCGGGTCAGCGGGTCGTCGAGCTGCCACCGTCCCTCCTCGAAAAGCATCATGAGGGCCACGGCAATCACCGGCTTGGTCATCGAGTAGATGCGGAAGATCGCGTCCAGGCCGAGCGCCGCGTCGCCGTCGAGGCTGGGCCGGCCATGCGCGGCGCTGGCGACGATCCGGCCGTGCCGGGCCAACAGGTAGCCGGAGCCCGCGACGTGGCCGGTCCCGACCAGGTCCGCCATGTAGCCGTCGAGCCGCCGCAGCCGATCGCCGTCGAACCCGAGCTCCTCGGGCGAGGCGGCGTCGGGCAGGATGGCGGCGGGGGATGCGGTCACGAGCGCGCCTATTGCGCGGTCCAGCCGCCGTCGATCGAGAGCGGCACGCCCGACACGGTGCAGGCGGCGTCCGAGCACAGGTAGACCGCCATGGCGCCGATCTGCTCCGGGGTGGTGAAGGCGGCCATCGGCTGCTTCTCGCGCAGCAGCGCCACCTCCTCCTCGCGCACCGAACGGCCGCTCTGGGCGGCGCGGGCCTCGATCTGCGCCTGCACCAGCGGCGTCAGCACCCAGCCGGGGCAGATCGCGTTGACCGTGACGCCGGCGTCGGCGAGCTCGATCGCGGCCACCTTGGTGAGCCCGAGCAGCCCGTGCTTGGCGGCGACGTAGGCCGCCTTCTGGGCGCTGGCGACCAGCCCGTGCGCGGAGGCGATGTTGATGACGCGGCCCCAGCCGGCCTGCCGCATTGCGGGCGAGAAGGCCTTGATGGTGTGGAAGGCGGCGGACAGGTTGATGGCGATGACCGCGTCCCAGCGCTCGTCGGGGAAATCGGCGATCGTGGCCGTGTGCTGGATGCCGGCGTTGTTGACCAGGATGTCGACGCGGCCGAATGCGTCGGCCGCGTCGGCGGCCATCCGCTGGATCGCGGCGGGGTCGGCGACGTCGGCGCCGGACACCGTCACCCGCACGCCGGCTGCCTCCACTGAGCGCCGCGCCGCCGCGATCGCGTCGGGGCTGCCCAGCCCGTGCAGGACGATGTCAGCGCCCTCAGAGGCCAGCGCTTGCGCGATGCCGAGCCCGATCCCGCTGGTGGACCCTGTTACCAGCGCGACCCGACCGCTCAATGGTGCCATGATCCGTTCCTGCCGTTTATAAGCTTCCCAGGATGTACTTCAAAAGCTTATTCTACAAGACGGTTCTCACCAAAACTAGGTAATGATTCCACTGAAACGATGTTTGTGGATTTTTACAGATAATTCCAGTAACTCATAAGAGTTCTCATGTGACTAATTACTGTGGCTCCCGCGAGCTATCAGATTATATTCGCAACATTAAGGTAGTCGTAAATTTTTAATATTAATATCCAAATCCAACTATTAACAAAATTACTGTAGCTGGAATTAACAGCAAGAAGGCTGTTGTTAACAATAAGACGAGTAAGAAAACCAACCAGGTAACTGTTGATTGTACGATGCGGATCGCCATGGCGACGCTTGATCCGTATCGCGCGATATAATGTATGTTGCGTATCCGGGCCGCCACCTCGTAACTTTCGCGCTTCCGCAAAATTTCTATTTTCTTGGCTCGTTTTCTTCTTCCGGACGTGATCAGCACGTACCGAATGAAGCGCAAGAAGACAAAAGTTAAGCCAACAAGCACAAGACAACCGAGAAGAGCGAACGGAATTAGAGCAAGGATGATAAGAGTGTGAGTCATCCTATTAGTTTGCCGTAGATACAATTACAGAACGTAGATCAGCTTTTATCCAACAAGCTCTGACTATTTCTGACAATGTTAGAGGTTGATTGTTGACATCAGAGGCCAATACTTACTCCTACGTCTATTATCACGGTCAATAATTACCGCATAGCCTCAAGCTACCACGTGACGACCCATCCGATAAGTTTGAAATCTTAAACCTTCTCAGCTTAAAGGCTACGTCTTCTTATTAAAGCCATTGGTGTCCGCGGCGGGATTCGAACCCACGGCCCCAGGATTCATCCCACTTCGGCTTTCGCCGCCGCGGCCCGGTCGTCGGGGCCGCGTTCGTGGTCTGGACTGTCCCTTCACCCTAGGCCGGAACCCGTAGGTGCCGCCCGTCCAGTCTCTACACCTTCCCGGCCGTTGGGCCGGGCTTGGCTCGGGATCGGCAGGGCGCGAGAGCGCCGGAGCTTTCCCCGACTTTGAGCGGATCCATCACGCGGTTTCCCCTCGTGACGCCCAGTTGGTGACAAGGAATCCTGTGCTCTATCCGTCTGAGCTACGCGGACAACCACCGCCCCTATAGCCCGGCCCCCGCCATCCTTCAACGCCGGGCGCGAACCTGGGCCGCGATCGCCGCGAAATGGCGCCGGCACAGCACCAGGTCCGGAGCGCCCGTCTGCTTGCAGGCCAGCTCCAGCGCCTGGGTCTGCTCGGCCGCGCGCGACAGCCCGGCGGCACTCCACAGCGACAGCGCCTGGCCGAAGGCGGCCGCCCGCTTGAAGAACACCGGCGGCCGCAGCCGGGCCATCGCCTCCTGCGCGGCCAGGCCCGCCTCGTCCATGACCGCCCGCACCTGGCGCAGCCGGTGCAGGTGCGACAGCAGCGCCCGCGCGGCCGCGATCGGGCTGGTGCCCTCGGCCAGGGTGCGCTCGATCGCGAGGTCCGTCGCGGCACGGTCGCCGGCGGCCGCGGCATACGCGGCCTCGTCCAGCGTCGTGCCGGCGGCGTCGCCGGTGCAGGCCATCACGTCATCGAGGTCGAGCCGACCGGCCTCGCCGGCATACAGCACCAGCTTCTCGACCTCGCCGCGGGTGGCGGCGCGGTCGGGACCGAGCCGGCTCGCGAACCAGGACAGGGCGTCCGACTCGATGCGGACCCCCTGCGCCGTCAGCATCTGGCCGACCTGCGCCTCCAGCGCGCGCCCCTCCTCCGGGTAGCAGGCGATCACGGCGCCGTCCGGCATCGGCTCGACCAGGGCGCGCAGCTTCGAGCGCGATACCAGGCCCGGGCCCTCCAGCACCACCAGCGTGTCGCCCGGCCGGGCCAGCGCCTGCTTCAGCGGTGCGACCAGCCCGTCGGTGGCGTCGCGTACCCAGACCACGCGCCGGCCGCCGGTCAGCGATAGTGCGCCCATCTCCTCGGACAGACGGTCGTGCGCGTCGCGCGGCAGGGTGGCGAGCCGGAACGGGTCGTCGAGCGTCCCGGCCGCCGCGGTCACCGCCTGGGCTGCGAACTCTCGGATCAGGCCGCTATCTTCGCCATGCAGCAGGATCGCCCGTAGCGGGCCGGGGTTCGCCAGGACGCGCGGGGCCTGGCGGGCATCGAGCTTCACGGAAGGCCAGGGCTCGGCCCTGGACCCGCCAAAGGCTCAGCCTTTGGAAACCACTTACAAGAGAAGATCCAAGAGCCCTCGGCCCTTGGCGGGTCCAGGGCAGAGCCCTGGCCTTCCTTCACTGCTGGTCCGGGTTGCCGCGGCCGATGGCCGAGGCGGGCAGGCCGTCGTCGCCGGGGGCAGTCAGCGGCGACTGGTCGGTGTCGGCGGGAACGTCGCGCGGCGCGAGCGTCGGCGACGGCGTCGCCCGGTTGGCGGCCGAGGCGGGCGGCGCGTGGGTGTTGAACCAGGTGGCGAGCTGCTCGGCGATGGTGTCGGCAAGGTTGTCGGCGAGGCGCTGCTGGGTGGTGTCGCCGGCGAGGGTGGCCTCGAAGAACTGCTCGTTGATGATGTTGAAGCCGTCGAGGGAGCGGGCGTCGCCACTGGTGACCGGCGCCGGCGTCGGAGACACCGAGGCCAGGATCCAGTGCGCCCGGCCGACGAGGCGGTCGCGCCCGGCGGTGTTGTCGCCGTGGATGCCGATCGCCTCGCTGGAGACCGAGAAGCTGACCGCCAGCGTATAGCCCTGCGGCTGCGCCTGGCTGGTGCCGGCGAGCCGCTGCTGCAGCGCCAGCCGCAGCTCCTGGCCGGCGCGCTCCGGGATCGGCTGCACGAAGATGTCGGGTAGGTGGGCGACCGCGGCCTGGTCGGCGGCGCCGTAGAGCGGGTGGAAGCCGCAGCCGGCCAGCAGCAGCGCCGACGCGGCGGCGAGGGCGGACCCGCGCCCGGTCATCCGGCGAGCACGAAGTTGACGATGCGGTTGGGCACGTGGATGCGCTTGACCACGCGGCGGCCCTCCAGCGAGCGGGCGACGTTGGGCTCGGCGGCGGCGGCGGCGAGCACGCGGTCGGCGTCCTCGTCGGGCGGCGCCTCGATGGTGCCGCGCAACTTGCCCATGATCTGCACGGCGATGGTGACGCGGCGGGCGGCCAACAGCGCCGGGTCCGGCACCGGCCAGGCTCGCAGCGCCGCCAGCGCGCCATTCGGCTCCAGCAGGGCCAGCAGCTCCTCGGCCAGATGCGGCATCATCGGTGCCAGGAGCAGGCAGAGCGCGATCGCGGCCTCGCGACGCGCCCAGTCCAGTTCGGGGGCTGCATCCGCCTGGCCGGCCTCGGTGATCGCGGAGGCCAGCTCGTGCAGCCGGGCGACGGCAACGTTGAAGGCGAAGCCCTCCAGCGCCGCGGTGACCGCCTCGATGGCGCGGTGGGTGGCGCGGCGCAGCGTGTCGGCGGCGTGGCCGTGGGGCTCGGGCATGACGGCGGGTGCCGTGCCCTCGGCGACCGCGGCCACCAGCCTGAACACGCGCTGGACGAAGCGGGCGGCGCCGGCCACGCCGGCCTCGGTCCATTCCATGTCGCGCTCGGGCGGGCTGTCGGACAGCACGAACCAGCGTGCGGTGTCGGCGCCGTAGCGGTCGATGATCGCCTCCGGCGAGACCGTGTTGCGCTTGGATTTCGACATCTTCTGGGCGCGGCCGACCTGCACCGCAGCACCGGTGTCGCGGCGGATGGCGCCGGCGCCGCTGCGTTCGACCTCGTCGGGGTAGAGCCAGGTGCCGCCTGCGTCACGGTAGCTCTCGTGGTTCACCATGCCCTGCGTGAACAGCCGCGCGAACGGCTCGTCGAGGCCGAGATGGCCGGTGGCGCGCATCGCCCGGGTGAAGAAGCGCGCGTAGAGCAGGTGCAGGATCGCGTGCTCGATGCCGCCGATGTACTGGTCGACCGGCAGCCAGCCGTCGGCGGCGGCGCGCACGGTCGGCGTGCCGGCGCGAGGGGCGGTGAAGCGGGCGAAGTACCAGGAACTGTCGACGAAGGTGTCGCAGGTGTCGGTCTCGCGCGTGGCCGCCGTGCCGCAGCGCGGGCAGGCGACGTGCTTCCAGGTCGGGTGGTGGTCGAGCGCGTTGCCGGGCCGCGTGAAGTCGGGGTCGTCGGGCAACGTCACCGGCAGGTCGGCATCCGGCACCGGCACGGCGCCGCAGTTCGGGCAGTGGATGATGGGGATCGGGCAGCCCCAATAGCGCTGCCGCGAGATGCCCCAGTCGCGCAGGCGCCAGTTCACCACGCCGCGCCCGGCGCCGAGCTGCTCCAGGCGCGCGATCGCGGCGGCGCGGGCGGCGTCGGTGGAGAGCCCGTCCAGGAAGCCGGAGTTGATCATCGTGCCGGCGCCGTCATGGGTGGTGCGGCCGATCGTGAAGCTCGCCGCGTCCTCGCCCGGCGGCAGTACCACGACGGGCACCGGAAGACCGTACTTGGCCGCAAAGTCGAGGTCGCGCTGATCGCCGCACGGGCAGCCGAAGATGGCGCCGGTGCCGTACTCCATCAGCACGAAGTTGGCGATCCAGACCGGGAAGGTGGCGCCGGGCAGGAACGGGTGCGCGACCCGCAGCCCGGTGTCGACCCCGCGCTTCTCGGCGGTCTCGATCGCCGCCTCGCTGGTGCCGAGGCTGCGGCATTCGGCGATGAAGGCGGCGGCGGCCGGGTCGGTCGCGGCGGCGTGCGCGGCCAGCGGGTGCTCGGGCGCCACCGCCAGGAACGACATGCCGAACAGCGTGTCCGGCCGGGTGGTGTAGACCTCGATGGCGGCGATCACAGGGTCCAGGTCCGGCGGCGGTCCCGCCAGGTCGAAGCGCAGCCGGGCGCCCTCGCTGCGGCCGATCCAGTGCGCCTGCATGACGCGCACCCGCTCCGGCCACGCCTCCAGCCCATCCAGCGCGTCCAGCAGGTCGGGCGCGTAGCGGGTGATGCGCAGGAACCACTGGCTGAGCCGGCGCTTCTCGACCACGGCGCCCGAGCGCCAGCCGCGGCCGTCCACCACCTGCTCGTTGGCGAGCACGGTCTGGTCGACCGGGTCCCAGTTGACGAACGCCTCGCGGCGCTCGACCAGGTCCGCCGCCAGCATGTCCAGGAACAGCCTCTGCTGCTGGCCGTAATAGTCGGGCAGGCAGGTGGCGAACTCGCGGTCCCAGTTCAGCGACAGGCCGAGCCGCTTCAACGTAGCGCGCATCGCCTCGATGTTGGCCATGGTCCAGGCGGCCGGGTTGCTGCCGCGCTCGCGGGCTGCGTTCTCGGCCGGCAGCCCGAACGCGTCCCAGCCCATCGGGTGCAGCACGGCGTGGCCGGTGGCGCGGCGGTAGCGGGCGACCACGTCGCCCAGCGTGTAGTTGCGCACGTGGCCCATGTGCAGCTGTCCGCTGGGATAGGGGAACATCTCCAGCACGTAGTATTTCGGCCGGTCCGGCGGCGGCACGTCCGGCACGGCGAAGCAGGCGGCCGCGTCCCAGGCCTCCTGCCAGTGCGGCTCGGCTGCCCGGTAGTCGTAGCGCGCCGCCTCGGCCGGCGCCGCATCCGCGCCAGACGGGGCGGCAGACGGGTCCGTCATCGGCGGAGCGGCCTCAGCCGGCGCCGGCATCGGCGCGCAGCTGGCGGGCGCGGCTCAGGATCTTCGCGGTGATGTCGGCGGCGGTGTTGGAGGCGATCGGCGCGTCCACCCACTGCCCGTCCTGCCGCACCTGGCGGAAGATAGACACCCGGATCGCGTCCGAGCGCAGCAGCTTGCCCAGGATGTAGGCGTTGGCCTTGAAACGCTCGCCGGTGGTGGTCGGCGGGCTGTACCAGTCGGTGATGATGATGCCGCCCTCGGGCTCGGCGGAGGCGAACGGCATGAAGGACAGCGTGTCGATGGCGCCGCGCCACAGATAGGCGTTGACGCCGGCGCCGGCACTGTCGCCGGCGGTGGCGCTCTTGTCCTCGCCCAGCAGGTGGTTCTCGTGGCTGGGCGTGGTGAGTGCGGTGGCGTCGCCGGCCAGCGGCTGGCTGCTGCCGCCCTTGTCGCCGCCGCAGCCGGCGAGCAGGCCCAGGCCCGCCGCCAGGGCCAGCGCCACGCCGGCGAAGCGAAGGCCGGGGCGCAGACCGTGACGCAGATTGGGGCGCGCCGATCCGCACGTCGGGGTCCGCTGGAGTGCGGCGGCGGTCGGGGCAGACGGGCGGTGGGTCATGGTGCCTCTGAGGGACCTGGAGGAAGCCGGTCGGATCCAAGCCGTCGGGCCGGACGGTCGGGGGGATGTCGCAGCGAGAACCGCGACGCGGATGCCAGTGAGGCGGCCGGTCCGGTTCCGGGTGCCTGTCTATCCTGCCCTCGGGCGCGCGCCAAGCAGAGCCGGCATGACCGGGCGGCGACGGGTCTTGCGCAGCCGCCCCGCGATCTGGTCTTGGTGGCGCTCCAGAACGAACAGGTCCAGATTATGAAACTGCTTCACGTCGACTCCAGCATCCTCGGCGGCAACTCGGTCAGCCGCGAGCTGTCGGCCGCCGTCGTCGCCCGCTTCCAGAGCCTGCACGGCGATCTCGAGGTGATCCGCCGCGACCTCATCGAGACGCCGGTGGCGCACCTCACCGGGGCCTACCTCGCCGGCCAGAGCGCCGACGTGCAGCACGACCAGGCCATGCAGGAAGAGCTGACGCTCGGCGGCGCCGTGCTGGCCGAGTTCATGGCGGCCGACATCATCGTCGTCGGCTCGCCGCTCTACAACCTGACCATACCGAGCCAGCTCAAGGCCTGGATGGATCGCATCGTCGTCGCCGGCAAGACGTTCCGCTACACGCCGAACGGGCCCGAGGGCCTGGTCCACGGCAAGCGCCTCGTCCTCGTGCTGTCGCGCGGCGGCTTCTACGGCCCGACCTCGCCGCGCCACTCGTTCGAGCACGGCGAGTCCTACCTGAAGTCGATGTTCACCTTCATCGGCCTGTCGCATCCGGACGTCATCGTCGCCGAGGGCCTGGCGGTGAATGCCGAGCAGCGGCAGAAGGCGCTCGAGGAGGCCAGGGCGCAGATCGGCACGCTGTCCGACGCGATCGCCGCGTAGCGACCGGTCCGGTCAGGCGGCCGAGGCCGCCGGCCGGGCGCGCACCCGGTCCTCCGCGCGTTCGGACAGGCCGGCCAGCCGGAGCCCAGCGGCCAGGCGGTTCCCGTGCAGCGGATCGCGCAGGCCGGCGGCGGCGACCAGGCTGTCGGCGCCGTCGTGCGGCAGCATCGCCTCCAGCCGGCCGCGGATGCGGTCGGCCTCGCCGGCGCGGCGCAGGTGCCCCAGCGCCGAGAGGGTGGGCACCAGGTTCGGCACGAAGCCAGGCCGCAGCTCGATGATGGCCAGGCCCACGCCTGCGGCCTCCTCGAAGCGTCCCTGCAGCAGCGGGATCATGATCCCCGGCTGGTCGAGCAGCAGCCCGGCCGGATGGGTCGGGAACAGCGCGCGGTAGCGGGCATGCCGCGCCGCCGCCTCGTCCAGCCGCCCAAGCCGCACCAGCGGGAACGCCGAGACCGCCCAGCCGGTGGCGGAGTACGGGACCTGCTCCAGCATCCGGTCCAGCAGGTCGAGCGCCTGGTCCGGCTCGTCCTCGACCTCGCTGCGGGCCAGGGCGCGCACGATGAGCGCGGGACGCGACGACGGGTCGTGCTCCACCGCCTGCACGGCGTGCCGCAGGGCCAGCGCCGCCTCGTGCCGCGGATCGCCCCAGCGCTGCATGACGCGCATCAGGTGCGCCGCGGCGGTGGCCAGGGAGGGCAGCGGGTCGTGCGGGTCGCTGCCGGGATGGTCGGCCAAAGTTGCCGCGGCACGGTCGGTCTGCAGCCGGTCGCCCGACAGGACCGAGCCGATGCAGCGCATCGCCATGCCGAACGGATCGAGCTCGGACGCCGGCCGGTGCCGCAGCCGCCTGGCCTCGACCAGCATGACCTCCCAGGGCAGCCGGGCCACCACCTGCATGGTGACGGCGTCCTGCAGCGCCAACGCGTCGCCGTCGGGCGCGTCGAAGCGCTGCGCCCAGACGATCTGGCCGTGCTGGCGGATATCGGTGAGACGGAGGATCACCCGGACCCGGCCGCCGCCGCGCTGCACGGTGCCGTCCAGCACGTAGTCCAGGCCGAAGCGCCGCCGCAGCAACGGGTCGTCGCGCCCGTGGGCCAGGGTGTCGGCCAGCTCGCTGCCGCCGACCAGCCTCAACCGGCCCTGCTGCATCAGCCCGACGCCGAGGTTGTCGGCCAGCCCGTGCGTCAGCAGGGTTCCCGCCTCGCTGCCGTTCAGGTCCAGCAGCGGCAGCACTGCCAGCAGCGGCACCCCACCCTGCGGCTCGCGCCGCAGCGACAGCGCCGCCTCGGCCCGTGGCACCGGGCGCTCCGGCCGGGCGCTCGTGAGGACGTCGTCCTGCTCCTGCGCCGCCCCCGCGGCGTGCAGGGCCGCCACCGGCTGCTCGGCCTGCTGCAGGAATGCCGACGCCGCCACGGGCGGGCCCGCTTCATCTTCGTCCGCCGGACCACGCCGCAGCTCGGACAGCAGCCGCCGGGTCTCGGCACCCGGCTCGGCGCCCCGCTCGGCGAAGGCGGCGGCGCAGCGTTCGGCGGCCTGCAGCGCCAGGCCGTTCTCGCCGAGCGCCAGGTAGGCCTGGATCTGCGCCCGCCAGCCCTGCTCGTGCAGCCCGTCGAGCAGCAGCAGCTGCCGCGTCGCCGCCAGCACGCCCTGCAGATCGCGCTGGCGCAGCAGCACGCCCTCGAACAGCCCGATGGCGTGGTCGCGCAGGCGGTTGCGCTCGACCAGCAGCCAGCCGTCGAGCGCCGGGTCGGTGCCGGTCAGCTCGTCGAGCAGCACGCCATCGATCGGCGGCAGGCTGTCGGCCTGGTTGGCGCCGGCGTTCAGGATGCGCTCGGCGTCGACCGAGGTGAGCGCCGGCTTCAGCGCCAGCGTGTGCCGCTCGACCGTCACCACGTCGGCGCCGACCGGGCTCAGCGCGTCGAGCAGCCGGTGGATCTCCTGGCGCAGCGAGGCCCGCGCCTGGTCCTCCGAACGCCGGCTCCACAGCAGCTCGGCCAGTCGCGAGCGCAGCACCGGCCGGCGGCCGGACATCGCCAGGATCGCCAGCAGGCCGCGCGTCTTGCGGCCGAGCGGCAGCACGCTTTCGTTGTTGAGGGTGACGGCCTGCATGCGGCCGATCAGCTGCATGCGGAGCAGGACGGCGTCGGGCTTGGGGAGTCCGGGTCTCGACAGATCCACGGTTCGCGCCTCCGGGCGGCTCGGTGCATACCGCTCGATCTATGACAGAAAGGTCAGCCGGCGTCGCGATCCGCCAGCGCGTCCGACATCGCGGCGGTGGCGGCCAGCTTGGCCTGGAAGGCGGACCAGTCGTCGGCCTCGGCGATCGGCGCCCAGATCGCCTCGACCTCGTCGATCAGCATCGTGCACGGGGCGGGCCCGGCGAAGTAGGGATGCTCCAGGCGGGCGCCCTCGCGCGGACGATAGCCGGTCAGCAGTGCCCGCAGCGGCGCGAACACCTCCCCGGCATACTCCGGACGCCGCCAACCCGAGCGCGCGGCGCCGCCATGCCAGTCGAAGAAGAAACGCTCGAAGGGCGCCTGGCTGTCCTCCAGCGCCGTCCAGACCGCACGCACCAGCCCAGCGTCCGCCTCCGGCCCGTTCGCGGCGAGGCCGAGCCGGCGCAGCATCGCCGCCGCCTGCCCGGCCTGGAACGCCGGCCCGAAGCCGTGCAGCGCCGCCTCCAGCGCCGGCTGCGCGGCCAGCGGCAGCAGGCACTCGGCGAGGCGGGCCAGGTTCCACAGCAGCGCCTCGGGCTGGCGCCCATAGGCGTAGAGGCCGCCGCTGTCGAAGTAGGCCGCGGTGAAGTCCGGGCGGTAGCTCGGCAGGAACCGCCACGGGCCGTAGTCGAAGCTCTCGCCGGTGACGTTGATGTTGTCGGTGTTCAGCACGCCGTGCACGAAGCCGGCCAGCATCCAGTCGGCGCCGACCCCGGCGACGCGGCGGCCCACCTCGGCCAGGAAGGCGACGGCACGCTCGGCCTCGTCGTCGTGCCAGAGGTCGGGCATGTAGGTGCGGATCGTGTAGTCCAGCAGCCGGCGCAGGGCCTCGGCGTCGCCGAGATAGGCCAGGCGCTGGAAGCTGCCGATGCGGATGTGCGAGTGGTTCAGCCGCACCAGGACCGCCGAGCGGGCCGGCGAGGGTTCGTCGCCGCGCTGCAGCGCCTCGCCGGTCTCGATCAGCGACAGGCTCTTCGAGGTGTCGACGCCCAGCGCCTGCAGCATGCTGGTCGCCAGCACCTCGCGCACGCCACCCTTCAGGGTCAGCCGTCCGTCGCCGCCGCGCGACCACGGCGTGCGGCCGCTGCCCTTGGTGCCGAGGTCGAGCAGCCGGCCGGACGCGAGGTCGTGGCACTGGGCGAACAGGAAGCCGCGGCCGTCGCCGAGATCGGGGTTGTAGTGGCGGAACTGGTGGCCGTGATAGCGCAGCGCCAGCGGCTCGGGAAACGAGCCCGGCAGCGGCTCGAAGCGGCCGAGATGCTGGATCCAGCCGGCATCGTCCAGCGCGTCCAGGCCGATCCGCGCCGCCTGCGGCTGGTTGCGGTAGCGCAGCACGTGGCGTGGGAAGACGGCCGGGGAGACCGGGTCGAAGAACGAGGCGCCGAGCGCTGAGTGGGACGTCGAGGGGCGGAAGGGCATGGGATTCCTGGAAAAGGCCAGGGGCGTCATGCGTCAGCGTGCTTCGCACGACGCCCCTGGACCCCACCAGAGGCGGAGCCTCTGGACTTCGTTAATGGGGCGGCAGGCCACCGGGGTAGCGTCGGAGCAGCGCCAGCATGATGACGATGCCGGGTAGGCAGGCGACGACGGTCAGCAGGTAGAAGCCGGTCCAGCCCAGCCCCTCGGCCATGTAGCCGGTGGTGCCACCCAGCGTGCGCCAGGCGACCGGCGCCAGCGAGGTCAGCAGCGCGAACTGGGTCGCGGTATGTTTCAGCGAGCAGAGCCGCGACAGGTAGGCGGCGAAGCTGGTCTGCGCCAGCCCCTCGGCGAAGTTCTCCACCATCACCTTCGCCAGCAGCATCGCCACCATCGGGCCGGTGCCAAGCAGCCCGAGATAGAGGCCGATCGACAGCATCTGCAGGCAGGCCGACAGCACCAGCGTGCGCCCGAGGCCGATCCGGCCGGCCAGCAGTCCGCTGCACGCGGCGCCGGCCAGCGCCGCGATCAGCAGCGGCACGCCGTTGGCGGCGGCGACCGAGGCAGGGCTCAGGCCCAGTTGGTGGTAGAACGGGTAGGCCATGGTGTCGGCGAGCTGCGTGCCGAGATTGAACACCAGCACGAAGCCGATCACCAGCGGCGCGCCGGCGCGGCCCAGCAGTTCGCGGAACGGCTCAACGAACTGCCGTCGCAGGGCGACGCGCCAGCCCGCAGCGCCGTCCGGAGGCACACTTGGCGGCTCCCGCGCCAGGATCGCCAGCACCGGGCCCGCCAGGCTGAGCAGCGCCATCGCCAGCAGGGCGACGTGCCAGCCGGCCCGCGCCGCGAGCCCGATCGCGCCGGCGCTCGAGCACAGCATGGCGATCCGGTAGCCCCAGGTGTAGGCGCCGAGTGCGGCGGCCTGCGCCGAACCGGGGAAGCTCTCGATGCGCCAGGCGTCGATGGCGATGTCCTGGCTGGCGGACAGGAAGGCCAGCCCGCAGGCGGCGGCGAACAGCGGCCACAGCAGGCGGTCGGGGTGGCACAGGCTCATGCCGGCGATGGTGAGCGTCAGCAGCAGCTGGATCGGCAGCATCCAGCCTCGCCGGCGCCCGAGCCAGCGGAACGGCAGCGGCGGCGACCTGTCGAGGACCGGCGCCCACAGGAACTTCAAAAGGTAGGGCAGGCCGATCAGCGACGCGGCGCCGATCGTGCGCAGCGAGACGTGGCTCTCGCTCAGCCATTGCTGCAGCGTAAAGAAGGTGAGGTAGAGCGGTAGCCCGGAGGCGAAGCCGAAGCAGCCCATCAGCGCCAGCCGGCGCGGAGCGATCGTCCGGGCAAAGCCCGGGACGGCGGCAGATGGGGCCGAGCCGCTCATGCGGCGGGACGTGGAAAGGAGACGGCGCGGAAGCCCGCAGGCTTCCGCGCCTGGGCGGGGGGGGCCGGCGCCCGCGCGCCCCGCCCCCCCCCGCCCCCCGCCCCCCCGCGGCCGTGCGACAGCCCGGCGATGGGCTGTCCCGGTATCCTATTGGCCGGACGGCGTGGTCGAGTCGGTCGTGGCCGGGGTGGTCTTCTTGTGGTGCGTGCTGGTCCGCTTACGATGGTGGGTGGTCTTCTTCGGCGTCGGGGTGGTGTCGGTGGCGCCGGCGTCCGGGGTGGTCGTGGTC
>CALMVO010000061.1 GCA_937873205.1 uncultured Acetobacteraceae bacterium | reverse complement strand
CTGCATCGCAGCCACCATCACGTTCTGGCTGCCAAAATGAGTCCTGAGCCTAGAGCGTGATCCGATCGCATAGGCTCACGGATCACGCTCTAGCTTGTTGTTTTAACGAGCATCTTTATCCGATCAAACGATTCCGTTCGATCGGATGGTGCTCTAGGACACGACGGCGCCCGGCCGGGACTTGTCCTACAGGATCGCGCGCAGGTGCGGCATGCCGCCCAGGAATGTACGGTCCTCGGCATAGAGCCGGCCCGCGATGTGGCGGAGCAGCGCGTCGGCAAGCAGGTCCGCCCGATCGTCACCCGGCTCGTGCCATTCCTCACCCGGAAGATCGAGGCCGAGTTCGTCACGTGCGGCGGCCATGGGGTTCAGTCCCGCCCCCATCGGGATGACGGTGCCGACGACCTGCCTGGATCCCAGCAGGCAGAACCAGTTCTGCGGGCTGAAATGCACGTAGCGGTAGTCGGTCAGGATCCGTGCCATGGTCAGCTCGTCACGGGCGAAGCGGCGGAACAGCGCCAATCTCTCTTGCCCGGGTAGGGCATCGATGCCCACGAAGGGACGGTAGGCACGAAAATGGTGGTAGAGCGCCGAGACGAACCGGTCGAGGGGGTTGCGCACGAACACGACCGTGCGACCCTGCCCCAGGCGCTCGAACACGTCCGGATACAGCGCCTGGATCTCCCAAAGTCGCAGATGGGCATAGTCCAGGGTGATCCCGAAATAGGCCGTGGTGCGGGGATTCCAGAACGTCTCCGGATGATCGTGCTCCGCCTCGATCGCCCGACGGAAGACCGAGCCGCCGCATTTCGGGTTGTGGACGAAGACGAAGCCGGATCTCTCGCTCACGATCATGATGGGCAGACGATCCCGTGGTTGGGCTGGACCGCCCCCCGTCTACGTCGTCCTCCAGCTCCGCGGGGCTCATCCAAGGTCGACGAACGGCCGCCTCGTGCTGACGGGAGGCCATTCGGCGGTCCTGCGTATGGCTACTCGGCGGCGTGATCGGGAACCAGCACGCGGGTCGCCATCGGGCGCGGAATCAGGTTCCAGAGTTTGGCCGTCCCCTGCGGGACATGCTCGGCGCGAACGATATCGTAGCCGGCGCGGCGCAGGGACCGGATCGCAACCAGGTCCAGATGCGGCACGGCATCACGGATGGCGCTCAGATCCTCGTTGGTGAAATCGGTCTGCATGTCTCAAATCTCCCGGGCCGCCACGTTGGCGGCAGATTGATAACGGTCCCGTCTTCCGCGGGACTCGACGGTTGCTACGGGTTGGCCCGTCACGGTAGAGTCACACTGCTCAAGCGGTTCCACAATCCCCGCTCACGCAGAGCTGTCACACCATGGCAACATCGCAGGCGGCGGATCGTTGCCGCACGCCCTGATGTTCGCCGTTAATCTTTCGTTATCCACTGCTGGACCGCGGGTCTTGCAGCCTGGCGGGGCGATTGACCGCGGGCGCCGCTCGGGACGACGATGACTCTCGCTGCGATACAGGACGGCGAGGCCGATCTGCCGGGAGCGCCGATGTCCGACGACATGATCTTTCACGTGAAGCCGGCCCTGGCCGCCTCGGCGCACGTCAATGCCAGCCGTGCGGGGCTGATGGGCAACCACGCGCTGAACGATCCCGAGCCGTTCTGGCTCGAGCAGGCCAGGCGGCTCGACTGGGAGCGGGCGCCGCAGCTGGCGGGAGGCGGCGGCTTCGGGGGCGACACGCGGGTCTCATGGTTCGCCGACGGCACCCTCAACGCCTCGGTGAACTGCCTCGACCGCCACCTGGCCGACCGGGCCGCCGAGACCGCGCTGATCTGGCAGGGCGAGGATGAGGACGCCTCGCGTCGGGTCAGCTTCCGGGAGCTGCACGAGGACGTCTGCCGCCTCGCCAACGTGTTAAAGTCACTCGGCATCGAGCGTGGCGACCGGGTCGCCACCTACCTGCCGATGGTGGTCGAGGGGGTGGTCGCGATGTTGGCCTGCGCCCGCATCGGCGCCGTGCACGTGGTGATGTTCGCAGGGCTGGCGGCGCCGGGGATCGCCGGCCGGCTGCGCGACAGCGGCGCCGTGCTGCTGATCACCGCCGACGAGGGACGGCGCGGCGGCAAGCGCCTCCCGCTGAAGGCCGCGGCGGACATGGCGCTGGCCGAGCTCGAGGCCGACGGGGCCGGCCAGGTCCGGTCGGTGCTGGTGGTGGCGGTGACCGGGTCCGCGGTGCCGATGCGGCCTGGGCGCGACCGGGACTATGCGGCCCTGGTGCGGTCGGCGGACCGCGCCTGCGCGCCGGAGGTGATGGCGGCGGAGGACCCGCTGCTGATCCTCTACACCTCGGGCAGCACGGGTGCCCCCAAGGGCGTGCTGCACACCACCGCCGGCTACCTGCTGTGGGCCAGCCTCACGCAGGCGATCGTGTTCGATCACCGGCCGGGCGACGTGTTCTGGTGCACCGCCGACCTCGGCTGGGTGACCGGGCACAGCTACGTGGTCTATGGGCCGCTGGCCAACGGCGGCACCACGCTGCTGTTCGAAGGCACGCCGTCCTGGCCGTCGCCCGGCCGCTGGTGGCGCGAGATCGACCGCCACCAGGTGAGCGGCTTCTATACCGCGCCGACCGCGATCCGGTCGCTGATGCGGGACGATCCGTCGGCGCTCGACGCGACCTCGCGGCAGAGCCTGCGCGTGCTGGGATCGGTCGGCGAGCCGATCAACCCGGAGGCCTGGCTCTGGTATTACGGCCGGGTCGGCGGCGGACGCTGCCCGGTGGTCGATACCTGGTGGCAGACCGAGACCGGCGGCATCATGATCGCGCCGTTGCCGGGTGCGGTGGCACAGAAGCCGGGCTCGGCGACCCGGCCGCTGCCCGGCGTCTGTCCGGTGCTGGTAGGCGGCGACGGGCAGCCGCTGGAGGGCGAGGCAGAGGGCCATCTTTGCCTCGAGCGCAGCTGGCCGGGCCAGGCGCGCACCATCTGGGGCGACCACGACCGGTACGTGCAGACCTATTTCAGCACCTATCCCGGCTACTACTTCTCCGGCGACGGCGCCCGCCGCGACGCCGACGGCTATTACTGGATCACCGGGCGGGTGGACGACGTGATCAACGTGTCCGGCCACCGGATCGGGTCGGCCGAGGTCGAGGCGGCATTCGGAAGCCACGACGCCGTGGCCGAGAGCGCCGTCGTCGGCATCCCGCATGACATCAAGGGGCAGTCGCTGGCGGCGTTCGTGATCCTGAAGGCAGGGGCGGCCGGTCGCCCGGGGCTGGAGGCAGAGCTCGCCCGTCATGTCGGCCAGGAGCTGGGCCGCTACGCGGCACCGGACCTGGTGGTGCTGACCGACGACCTGCCGAAGACGCGGTCCGGCAAGATCATGCGCCGCATCCTGCGCAAGATCGCGACGGGCGAACACGACGAGCTCGGCGACGTCTCGACGCTGGCCGATCCCACGGTGGTGGGGGCGCTGATCGAGAAGCTGCGACGCTAAACCCGATGAATGGTGTCCAGAGGCTCCGCCTCTGGCGGGGCCCAGGGGCAGAGCCCCTGGCCTTGCCCGCGGTCGAGACCGACATCCCGGCCCGCCTCGATCGCCTGCCCTGGTCCCGCTTCCACCTGCTGGTGGTGGCGGCGTTGGGCATCACCTGGATCCTGGACGGGCTCGAGGTCACCATCGTCGGCTCGATCGGGCCCGCGCTGCAGCGGCGGTCCGCGCTCGGCCTGTCGGTCGCCGACATCGGCCTGGCGGCGTCGGTCTATCTCGCCGGCGCGGTGCTGGGGGCGCTGCTGTTCGGCTGGCTCACCGACCGGGTCGGCCGCAAGCGGATCTTCAACGTGACGCTCGGCCTCTACATCCTGAGCGTATTGGCCACCGCCTGCTCCTGGGATCTGGGCAGCTTCCTGCTGTTCCGGTTCCTGACCGGGTTCGGCATCGGCGGCGAGTACGCGGCGATCAACTCGGCGATCGACGAGCTGATCCCGGCGCGGGTGCGCGGCCGCGTCGACCTGCTGGTGAACGGCTCGTACTGGCTCGGCGCCGCCGCCGGCGCGGTCGCCTCGCTCGTGCTGGTGCGGGGCGACGGGTCGTTCCCGGGCGGCTGGCGCTACGGCTTCGCGATCGGCGGCGTGCTCGGACTGCTGGTGCTGGCGCTGCGGCGCTGGGTGCCGGAGAGCCCGCGCTGGCTGGTCACGCACGGGCGCGGGCGGGAGGCCGTCGCGACGATGGACGACATCGAGGCGCGAGTCCGGGTGACCGTCGCGGCACCGCTGGCGGCGGTCTCCGAGCGGCTCACGGTGCATCCGCGCCGGGTGTTCGGCTTCGGGCTGATCCTGCGGACGATGCTGGGCCAGTACAAGCTGCGCTCGGCGCTGGCGCTGCTGATGATGGCCGCCCAGGCGTTTCTCTACAACGCGGTGTTCTTCACCTATGGCCAGGTGCTGACGAACGACCAGGGGGTGGCGCCGCACCGGGTCGGGCTGTTCGTGCTGCCGCTGGCGCTGGCCAACGTGCTGGGCGTGGTGCTGCTGGGCCCGCTGTTCGACACCGTCGGGCGACGGCGGATGATCTTCGCCACCTATGCCGTGTCGGGGCTGCTGATCATCGGGGTGGCCTGGCTGTTCGCCGCCGGCCGGCTCGACGCCACCACCCAGACGATCGGCTGGGCGGCGATCTTCTTCTTCGCCTCGCCGGCGGCCAGCGCCGCCTACCTCACCGCGAGCGAGATCTTCCCGCTGGAGACGCGCGCGATGGCGATCTCGGTGTTCTACGTGCTGGGCACGCTGATCGGCGGCGTCGGAGCACCCTATCTGTTCGGTCGCCTGATCGAGATGGGCGGACGGCTGCCGCTGTCGTATGGCTATCTCGGCGCCGGCGGGCTGATGATCGCGGCCGCGCTGATGGCGTTGCGATTCGGCATCGACGCCGAGGGAAAGTCGCTGGAGCAGGTGGCGCAGCCGCTGTCGCGATGACTGGAGAGGATTGAGAATGCGCCGATACCGCACCCTGATGCTGGCGGGTTGTTCGGCCGGCCTGCTGGCCGGCTGCATCTACGAGCCGCCGCCGCCGCCGCCACGCGTGGTCTACCGGACCGCGCCCGCGGTGGTGCGGCCGCCGCCGCCGCCGGTGATCTTCGAGGAGCGGCCGCCGCAGCCGCGCGAGCATCCGTATTGGGGCTGGGAGCCCGGACACTGGCGCTGGGACGGCTATCGCTGGGTCTGGATGCGCGGCCACTATGTCGAGCGCGCCCGCTACTGAACCGGCGCGGTTCGGCCGCCGCCGCTTCGGCGCGCTGGCGGTTCCGGCGGGCCTGGCGCTGACCGGGACCTCGCTCGCCGGCTGCACGGCGGCCGGGGTGCTGAACGCGCTGGCTCCGGACCGTCTCGCCGCCTCGGGGATCGCCTACGGGCCGGACCCGCGGCAGCGGCTCGACGTGTACCGGCCGGACGGTCCGGGGCCTTTCCCGGCCATGGTGTTCCTCTATGGCGGCGGCTGGGTCGACGGATCGCGGGCGATGTACCGCTTCGTGGGCGATGCCTTCGCGGCGGCCGGCGTGCTCACGATCATCCCGGACTACCGGCTCTACCCGCAGGTGCGATGGCGCGAGATCCTGTCCGACTGCGCGCGGGCCTATGGCTGGGCCCGCGCCCATGCCGTCGGATACGGCGCCAGCGCTGCGGCGCCGGCGCTGATCGGCCACTCGGCCGGCGCCTACAACGCGGCCATGCTGACGCTGGACCGCAGCCTGCTGGCGGCGGTCGGGCTGTCGCCGGCGCGCGACATCTCGCGCATGGTGGGGCTGGCCGGTCCATACGACTTCCTGCCGCTGGACACCGAGCAGCTGCGGCAGATCTTCGGACCGGGCCCGGCGACCGCGGCGACCCAGCCGATCACGTACGCCGACGGTGGCAACCCGCCGATGCTGCTACTGGCCGGCAGCGCCGACCGGACCGTGCGTCCGGCCAACACGCTGCGGCTCGCGGCGCGGATCCGCCAGCACGGCGGCCCGGTGCAGGACCGGATCTATCCCGGCATCGACCATGTCGAGCTCGTCGGCGCGATTGGCCGGCCGCTGCACCTGCTGGCGCCGACGTTGCACGACTGCCTGGCCTTCCTGCGCGCCTGACTCCGGCTGCGCGCGCAGATGTCATCCGCGGCCGCTGGTCGCGCGTAAGGCCGGCATGAGCGCGCATGTCAGTTTCCGTTTCGGACCCATAATCGAGACCACCTCGCCATTTCCGGGTAATATCGCTACGTTCGCGGCAAGGCTGCTGGGGTCACGTCAGAGTATGGACGATCGGGACGGGCAGGTCGTGCCGGGGCAGCCCGATGTCGGGTCCCTGCTGCGCCGCTGCGCGGAGGGCGATCGCGGCGCGTTCCGCCGTCTCTACGAGCTGCAATCGCCGCGGCTCTATGGGCTGGCGTTGCGGCTGATGCAGCAGCCGGCGCTGGCCTCCGACGCGGTGCATGACGCCTTCATCCAGGTCTGGCAGCGCTCGGCGCGGTTCGATCCGGCGCGCGGGGCTGCGGAGGCCTGGCTGACCAGCCTGGTGCGCTATCGGGCGATCGACATCCTGCGCCGGCGAGCACGAGAGCAGTACGGCCTCGAGCGCGAGGACGAGCCGGATCCCTCGCCCGACATCGTGCAGCAGCTCGGCGAGCGCGCCGACGGCGAGGCGCTGCGACGCTGCCTGGGCACGCTCGACGAGGGCCAGCGCCGGGTCGTGCTGCTCGCCTTCATGGACGGCCTGTCGCACAGCGAGCTGGCGACCCGCCTGCAGGCGCCGCTCGGCACGGTGAAATCCTGGGTCCGCCGCGCCCTGCTCGGCCTCCGCCGGTGCCTCGAAGCATGAGCGGCATCGGTTTCGATCGCGATGAGGAGCTCGTGCTGGTCGCCGGCGAATACGTGCTGGGCACGCTGCCGCGCGACGAGGCTGCCCGCGTGGCGCTGGAGGCCGCGGACGACCCGCGGCTCGCCGGGGCCATCGCCGACTGGGAGCGGCAGCTGCTGCCGCTGGCATCGCTCGCGCCGACGGCGGATCCCCCGGCCGACCTATGGCCGCGCATCGAGGCCAGCGCATATGGCGATGGCTCGGTCGGCGTGCTGCGACCGCGGCGGCGGCCGCAGGGCGCGGCCGGGGTCGGGTTCTGGCGCGGCGTCGCGGCGGCCGGCTTCCTGCTCGCCGCCGGCATCGCCGGCATCGCTATCCTGTCGCGGCAGCCCGTGACCGGGCCGTTGCCGATGCAGCTCGCGACGCTGTCGCCGATCGGGGCGCGGCCGGCGGCGTTCGTGATCGAGGCCCAGCCGGACGGCGCGCTGTCGGTGCGGCCGGTCTCGCCGGAGACGGTGCCGGCTGGGCGCGACCTGGAGCTGTGGTCGCTGCCGGCAGGGGCCAAGGCGCCGCATCCGCTGGGCGTGCTGCCCGCCGCCGGCCTGCACTTGGCTGCCGGCGCCATCCCGGCCGGCCGTGTGCAGATCCTGGTCAGCCTGGAGCCGAAGGGCGGCTCGCCCACCGGCCTGCCGACCGGTCCGGTGCTGTACGGCGGCGCCATCGTCCGCGCGGAGTGACGCCGCGTCGGCCTCGCTGTATGCGGAGCCGATGCAACGCGCCTCGCCACCTGGCCTGCCCCCCGTTGTTCAAGAGATGCACACCCGGGACTGGTTGCGTGCCCGGCTCGGCCGGCTGCCACCGGCGCGGCCGTCTCCCTGGCGCGCGCGGGACGCCGGAACCGGTCGGCCCGGGGATGCCGCGGTGCTGGTACCGATCGTGCTGGCAGCCGAGCCGTTCGTGCTGCTGACGCGGCGTTCGGCACTGCTGCGCCACCATGCCGGTCAGGTCAGCTTTCCGGGTGGCCGTGCCGATCCCGGAGATGGGGATGCGGCGGCCACCGCGCTGCGCGAGGCGGGCGAGGAGATCGGACTCGATCCGTCGCTGGCCGAGCTCGCCGGCCGTCTGCCGGATCAGCCCACGGTGGCGGGCGCGTTCACGATCGTGCCGATCGTGGCGCTGCTGCCGCCGGAGGCGACTTGGCGCGCGTCGGCGGACGAGGTTGCAGCGATCTTCGGGCTCTCGCTCGACGTCCTGCTAGATCCGGACGCCCCGCGGCGAATCCTGGACGGACCGCGGGCGGGCAGCTGGTCGTGGCCGCATCCCGAGCACGACGTCTGGGGGGCGACGGCGGCGATCCTGGTGCAGCTGGCGCGCTGCCTGTCGCGCACATGACGGCGCCTCAGCCGGCTGCCTCGGAGGCCCGGGAAGCATAGAGCGCCATCTCGTCCAGCACCGGCGCGCCGAGTGCCACCTCAAACGCGGCGCGGCCGCCGCCGACGGGCATCGCATCGGCTCCGACCGGGTCGGCGGCGCCCAGGTTGGAGCGGAAGATGCCGGCGGCGCTGGCCGGCAGGAAGTCCTCGTAAAGGATCGGCTCTCGCGTGCCGGGCCGGAAGAAGGCGAGTTTCGCCGCGTGCAGCCCGTCGAGATCGTCCGGGAACGCGGCGAAGATGGCCGCCGCCTCGGCATGGGGGATCCCGCTGGCGACCTCCGCCTGCATCAGCGCCAGCAGCCGGTCGTAGAGCGTCCGCCCCTCCGGGGTGAGCGCCGCGCCACGCTGCTCGACCTCGCCGAAGCGGGCCGTGTGGGTGCCGGGCGCGCCGTCGGCGAAGCGCACCACCTCGTCCAGCGCCAGGAAGCTGGTCTGGCGCAACAGGATCGGCACCTGGCGGCGCGGTGGCCCCTCGATGGTGGGCTTGGGTTTCATGCCGCGTGCCCGCATCGCGCCGTGCGTCACGTCGATGTCGCGCGTGCGCGGCGTCAGGTGGTTGATGTGCGGACCGCGGAAGCAGACCACGTCGGCCACCAGCGGATGCGCCGCCCGCAGCTGGTGGTAGGTGGCGGCCTCAACCGCGGCGGTCGGGTGCCAGCGGAAGGTCTCCAGCGCCTCGGCGAGGAAGCGGTCCGCATGCTCCGCCGGCAGCCCGCCCTCGGCCTCGGCCAGCGCCACCAGCTCCAGCAACCGCCCGGTGAAGATGCGCCTGCCGGACAGGATGGCGGCGGCCTCGTCGCGTAATGCCGGGTCGGCGATCAGCTCCAGCCGCAGCAGCGAGGTGAACACGCGGAACGGGCTCGCCGCCAGCGCCGCCGCCTGGATTGGCCGGAAGGCGGTCGAGTGCACCGGGATGCCAGCGCCGGCCAAGTCGTAATAGCCGACCGGATGCAGGCCCATGACCGCGAACAGACGGCGGATGCCACGCAGCTCGTCCGGCAGTCCGAGGCGGATGGCGCCGTGCCGCTCGACCCGCAGCCGAGGGTCGCCGCCGGGGCTGCCGACCAGCTCCAGCAGCGTGCCGTAGAGCGGCACTTCGCGCCGGTATATGTCCGACAGCGCCTGCGAGAAGCGAGCGCGGAGGATGTCGGGATCGACCATGCCGACTTCCGTCATCGGGCGATCCGCGTCGACAGCAGGATCATCGAGTTGGTGCGCATGACGCCGTCGAGGGCGCCGATCTGGTCGATGACGCGATCCAGCTCGTCGGTCGAGGCGCCGCCGACCACGGCGACCAGGTCGACCGGACCGCTCACCGCATACAGCTCGCGGACCTGGGCGATGCGGCGCAAGGTGGTCTCGACGGCGGCGGTCCGCTTCGGCGCCAGCGTGATCAACACGTGCGCCTTCACCCGCGGGTCGCCGTCCAGGGCCGCGCGCACGGTGTAGCCGAGGATGGTGCCGCTGCGCTCCAGCCGCTCGATCCGGCTCTGCACCGTGGTGCGAGACAGCCCCAGCCGCCGGCCGAGGACGGCGGCGGGCAGTCGCGCGTTAGCGGTCAGCAGCTCGATGAGCTGCCTGTCGAGGGCATCGGGCTGCACGGGCGGACGGTAGCCGCCGCCCGGGTGGTGTCAATCGATGCGGATGTGGCAGGCTCGGTCCATGACCGATCCGCTCGACGCCTTCGAACCCGGCTCGGTGGCGGCGCGCGGGCTGTTCCCGACGCCGCTGATCGTGGCCCGGCTGCGGATTGGCCCGGCCTTGAACGCGATGCTGGCGCCGATCGTGCTGGAGCGCGAGCGGGTCGAGCGCGGCGTCGTGGTCAGCAACCAGGGCGGCTGGCATTCGGCGGAGTTCCAGTCCTGGTGCGGGCCGGCGGGGCTGGCGCTGCTCGAGGGCGCGCGCGGTCTGGCGGACGAGATGACGGCGGTGGATCGGGGTGGCGGGCTGCGGCCGGCGCGGGTCGATTGGCGCGTCGCCGCATGGGCGAACGTGAACCGCGCCGGCGACAGCAACCGGCCGCACGGCCATGCCGGGTCCTACTGGTCGGGTGTCTACTGGATCGACGACGGCGATGCCGACCGCGATCCGGCGGCCGGCGGCCTGCTGGAGCTGGCCGATCCGCGCGGCATCCTGCCCACGATGGTGGCGCCGCACCTGCGCTGCGCGATCGAGGCCTGCGCCGGCGAGGGCGGCGGCCACGCGGTGACGCCGCGGGCCGGCACCATGGTGCTGTTCCCGGCCTGGCTGATCCATTCGGTGACGACCTATGCCGGGCGCCGGCCGCGGATCTCGGTGGCGTTCAACCTCTCGCCCGGCGGCGCTTCGGCACGGTGATGTTCTTCGGCCGCCGGTTGCCGTAGAAGCACCCGCCTCCAGGGGACGGCCACGCCCATGCTGCAGATCGACAACCTCGTGCTGAACGCCTGGGGCCGCCGCTTCTTCGACGGCGCCACGGTGACGCTGCCGAACCCGTCCAAGGTCGGGTTGGTCGGCCGCAACGGCGTCGGCAAGTCGACGCTGTTCAAGCTGGTCAAGGGAGAGCTCACGCCGGACTCCGGCCAGATCGGCATCCCGAAATCGGCGCGGGTGGCAACGGTCGACCAGGAGCATCCGGCGACCGAGGTCAGCCTGCTCGAGACCATCCTGGCCGCGGACATGGAGCGCGCAGGGCTGCTGGCCTCGCTGGAGAGCGCCGATCCCGAGCACATGGGCGAGATCTGGTCGCGACTGATGGAGATCGATGCCGAGACCGCGCCGGCGCGAGCGGCAGAGATCCTGAACGGGCTCGGCTTCTCGACCGAGGACCTCGAGCGGCCGATGGCGGAGTTCTCCGGCGGCTGGCGCATGCGCGTGGCGCTGGCGGCGGCACTGTTCTCGGCGCCAGACCTGCTGCTGCTCGACGAGCCGACGAACTACCTCGATCTCGAGGGGGCGCTGTGGCTGGAGGCGAGGCTGGCGCGCTACCCGCACTCCGCGCTGATCATCAGCCACGACCGCGAGCTGCTGAACAACTCGGTCGATTTCATCCTGCACCTGACCGAGCGCCGGCTCGACCTCTATGCCGGCGGCTATGACAGCTTCGAGCGACAGCGCGCCGAGAAGCTGCGGCTGCAGGGCGCGCAACGGGCCAAGCAGGAGGCCGAGCGCGCGCACCTGCAATCGTTCGTCGACCGCTTCAGGGCCAAGGCCAGCAAGGCCGCGCAGGCGCAGAGCCGGATGAAGCGGCTGGCCAAGCTGGAGCCGATCGCGACCACCATCGAGGAGCGGGTGTCGCCGTTCCTGCTGCCGTCGCCGCCTCGTCCGCTGGCGCCTCCACTGATGCGGCTGGAGCATGTCGAGATCGGCTACGGCAACGGTCCGGCGGTGCTGCGCGGTCTCGACCTCAGGCTCGACATCGACGACCGTATCGGGCTGCTCGGCGTCAACGGCGCCGGCAAGTCCACCTTCGCCAAGATGGCGGCGGGCGCACTCGGCATCCGCTCCGGCCGGATGACGCGGAGCCAGCGGATGGAGGTCGGCTGGTTCCATCAGCATCAGATCGAGGCGCTGGACCCGGTGGAGACGCCGCTCGACATCATGCGCCGGGCACGGCCCGCGGACAGCGACCAGTCGCAGCGCTCGAAGCTGGCGCAGTTCGGCATCGGCTTCGACAAGCAGGGCACCACCGTGGAGGCGCTGTCGGGCGGCGAACGCGCCCGGCTGCTGCTGAACCTGGTGGCGATGGCGGCTCCGCACCTGCTGATCCTGGACGAGCCGACCAACCATCTCGACATCGACAGCAGGCGGGCGCTGCTCGACGCGCTGAACGATTACGAGGGCGCGGTGATCCTGATCACGCACGACCGCTCGCTGATGGAGCTGGTGGCGGACCGGCTGTGGCTCGCCGCCGACAACAGTGTGGCGCCATTCGATGGCGACATGGACGATTATGCGCGCTTCGTTCTGGACCGTGCCCGCGGCGGCAGCGCGCCATCGCAGGCAGCCGCCAGGGAGAAGCGCGGGAAGAAGGCGAGGCGGGCCTAGCCGGATAGCGTGAAGCACCCGATTTTCCGGATGTGCGGAGGCGTATCGGACTTCCTGCCCGGAAGGCGATTGGCGACGATCGTCTTCTGCGCCGGCAGATGACGCGTTGGCTGATTTTGAGCCAGGCTCACGCCGGGCTGCGATCCACTTTGGGAGCAGGATGAGGTTCACAGCGTCTGCGGTCAGGGTGACGCAGCCCGGACCGCAATGCCTGGTCTTGCGCAACCTCGCGGTGGCCTTGATCGAGCCGAATAGTCCGGCTTTCCAACGCCGCAGCAGCACGGGATCAGATCAGAACGATATCCGCAACCAACAGCCCCCACCTGCCGGATGCTCGTCAAAACAACAAGCGGTCGGATCATCCTCTAGCCTACGAAGTCGGTCAGCTCCGTATCGCGCAGCAGGCGGATGCCGTGGCGGAGCGCCTCGTCCTGGGCGCGCTGCGAGAACGGTGCGTTGGAAGCGAGCAGCGTCATCGTGGCGCCGTGGCGGGCGCCCATCACCGCCGCCTCGTCGACCATCTCGCCGGTGACGGCGGTGTTGGACGCCCGGCAGCGGATCGCCGCCACCGTCGCGTCGCGCCGGGCGACGATGTCGGGCCCGCTGCCGTCGCCCTGAAAGGCGAGCTGGGTGGCCCAGCCGGCACTGGACAGCGCCGTGGCGCAATGCTTGCGGAACTCGGCCGCCGTCGGCACCGCCGCCGCCGGCGCCGGTCGCGGCTCCACGACCCGGTTGCGATCCTCCGGCGGCCAGTCGGCCGGCTCCTCGACATGTGCGAAATGACGCCGGCGCCGGGCCACCAGCAACGCCCCGACCACCGCGGCGATCAGCAGCAGGACCAGTCCAAGGCCGATCAGGACGCTGCCACGATCGATCAGCGACGCCGGCGGGCGGGGTGCCGGCGGCGGCGGCACGCGCCGCCGGCGCCTTCCGATCCTCGATGCGGGAGGCGAGC
>CALMVO010000060.1 GCA_937873205.1 uncultured Acetobacteraceae bacterium | reverse complement strand
TCTGCATCGCAGCCACCATCACGTTCTGGCTGCCAAAATGAGTCCTGAGCCTAGCCCTCATCAAAGCGGTCGACCAGCTCGGCCCGTCCCGCAGATGCCAGCAGGCTGGACCTGTCCTGCGGCAGCAGCGCCAGCGCCGGCATGGCGCCGCAGTGCCGGCACGTATGATCCAAGGCCAGATCCGACAGCAGCCAGCTCGGCCAACGGGCTGCATGGAGCCAGAGCGACGACCGCACCGGCTTGCGGCAGCACGTCTCCTCCCGCCAATAGCCGTGCAGCTTGGGCAGCTTGGGCAGCTTGGGCAGCGGCATCGACAGCATCGAGATGAGATCCTGAGCCACCGGTATCCCCGATCCTACGCAGATTGTGCTGTGGAGCGGCTAATGCACGGCCACTCCGCCCCCTGCGGTGACGCCACCACCGTTGCCCATTCCGCCATTGGCACCACCCACCCCCATGTTGCTCCCGCCGAGGCTGTCCGGTGCCGCCGGGCCGTTAGCGCCCTGCACCATGGGCGGCTGGCCGCCGGGTAGAGGGCCGCAGGCGGACAGGGCCGCCAGGAAAGATAGCGCGGCGGTCATTTTGAACAGGGCCATGAAGGTCTCCAAGAAAGGAATGGTTGAAGGCGTAAGGCGACCGGAGAACCACGGTGCGCCGATCAGTCGTACAATTCACATCAACCGAGCTGTCCGGATACACGGATGCTCGCCCCCGGCTCGGGTGTTATCTCGGCACGTAGCCGCAACGGCGCGCATATCCTCGCCCTGGATGATCTCGATGGCGCCGCCAGGTGGCCAGCCGAGGTCGCGCAGGTAGCCCGCCAATGCCGCAGCCGCGGCTCCCGTCGCGGGATCCTCGGACACGCCCCCGGCCGCGAAGGGGTTGCGCGCATGAGATAGGGTGTCGGTCCAGCATGGACGAGGCTGATGGTGACGATGTCTGCCACTGTCATCAGGCTGCGGCCGGCCCGATCGTCAGCGGCGCGTCGGCAACCGGACCGGCTTGCGTTCCAGCTCCTCCGGTTCCGGCGCCATCTTGAGAAGCACCCGGAGGATGGCGGCCCGCGACGCGATATCAAGCCGACGGTAGCCGCGCAGGAACGCATCCTCGTCTGCCGCCAGAAGCCCGAGTTCGCCCTGGTCGTCCTGCAGGTACTCCATGGGAACCGGTGCGTCCGGATCGAGGCCGATCAGGTAGGCCACCGAGGTTTCAAGGGTTTCCGCCAGTTTCACCAGGCGCTGTCCCCTCGGCAACGGCGCCTCGTCCCGCAACAGCCGGACCAGCAGATCGACGGGAAGCCCTGCGGCGCGCGCGGCTTCATCCGGGGTGAGCTCAAGCCGGTCGAGCCGACCCTGCAACCGCGCCGCGAGGCTCATCGCAGGTCGACGTCGTCATCCGCAGGATGCAGCTGCGCCTGCAGGCTGTCGAACGCAGCTGTGGCCTCCTCATCCATCGGCTCCGGATCCCGGACGGCCACTCCCGGCGGGACCGCGTCGCCTGGGTCACGCTCGGTGCTGAGGCGGCGACCGCGAACGGATCGAGGTGGCTTCGGGTCGGGCGGGGCGGCAGCGGCACGCTTTGGGGATCGCCCCGCGGCCTTGGATGGAGGGACCGGCGGCTTCGACGCCTGCCGCCGCATCGTCGAGAGCTGTTCCTCGAGCTCCTCGATTCTTGCCGCCGCTACCTTGGCCGCGCGCACGGCATCCCGGTTGCGGGTCCGGAGCGTGGTGACCGTGCGCTCGAGCTTCTCGACCTGGGCCTGTAGCTCGCTCTTGCCGAGCTTTGGCGCCGAGGACGCGGCCGGAGGCTTGCGGGGCACGGCGATGGGCTTGGCGGCCACGGCTGGCCGGCGGGTCGTCCGTGGTGCAGGCGCCGCGTCGGGCTTTGCCGACTTCGATCCGGGTGGGCGTCCTCCGCGCCGTGGACCGGGGGCGGAGGCCTTCGCTGTGCTCGTGGTTCTGGTGGTCTTGGCCATGGCTCTTCCGACTCGGTGGCGGAACTGATTCGTTGCCGACCGGGACTGCAACGGATCGGCGGTTAAGATCGTCATCACGTGCTGTACGATTACATTACCGGCGGACCATGACCGTTATGGACTCAGCAGCCAACACCGCGATCACCAGCTCGGCCACCGCAAAAGGCTATTGATAGGCGTTTGGCAAGGGACATGACCCTCGCCAAATTCCGCACTAGCTCGTGAAGCCATTAGCTTGGGGCTCGTGGATGGGGCAGCGGTTGTGCTCGGACCGGAACTTGACCGAGCTCGTGTAGGTCGTGTTCCGGGCCCGCATCACTGAGCCCAGCGGACGATGGGCAGAAAGTCCATGCCACGGGCTGAACGCCAGGCCCTCGTCAACCGCTGCCACCCCTTCGGCGCTCCAAGAGTCCTGCGACTTGACGGTCAGTCGAGCTACCGGAACGTATGGGCTCTTATCCTCCGGCCAGATGACCGTCGCATCCTCGATCGGCATGGACTCGAGGTCAGTGCAAAGCTGGATGCGGAACTCCCACTCCCCGTCATGGCTTGCGAAATACCGCGACACCGCCTCGCGCAGCACGTTCGGGTTGCTGGTGTCGACCGGAGCGTCGGTGAGCAGGGACAGGTCGAAGATCGGTGCCACCGCGAATTTGGCGACGTAATCGCCATACAGGATCGGCACCTGGGAGTAGAAGGTCTCGCCCAGGATGTGGGTCTTCTTCTGGCCGCCCATCGTGGTCAGGGTCGGGCTCTTGCCACCGAACGCCTCGATCATCGACTCCGTGGCGCGATTGACTGCCGAGACGGCCTTCTTCAGGCCCTCCACCTTGTCGGTGGTGGCGGCCATCATCTTGAGGTTGCCGAGGAACTTGGCAGCTGTCGGTGCACTGAACGCCGGCGCGTTGACCATGACGAAGTCCTGGGTGCTGTCCCCCTCGCTGCCAGGTAGGCGAAACCCTTTCACGCCCATCACCTTCACAGCCAGGCCTCGCGGCGTGGAAACGCTGTCGTCGAGGATATCGCCGGGCAGGGTGGAGAAGCGCATCGCCACCGAGTAGGTGCCGGGCTTGGAGAACAGGCCTTGCGCCAGCTCCGGCGGCAAATGGTCCAGCACCTGGATTTCGCCGTGCAGAACGCCGTGCGCCTTGGCATGCACCGAACGGATGGCGTGACCGGAGTTGTCGAAGGTGGTCTGGCTGATCTTGCCTAGCGCCTCGATCAGGCCATCATTGGTGGCACCCTCGTTCGCGTCCACGACCTCCATGGACGGCGCGAAACGCAGGGGGATTACGGATGAACTCGTGACGTGATCCGACACTGAAGCCTCTTATCTACAAGTGGTCCTGCTGCGGACGAGGCTCGGGAACCGTAGGAAGTCACCAACCGCTGCTGATGCTACGCGCCGGATGGATAGGGGATGCGCTGTAACATCCAGTAATCCGAGTTCTCTGGTGATGGACGATGAGCTGGCCGTCCGCATGCTGGTGATGGTGCACGTTCAGTCGAACGGGCTGCTGACGCTCTTCGGCCTTGTGGCCACCGACATCGCCTCGGGCAAATCCTCCTGAACCTCCGATACGTGCCGGCGGCTCAGCAGTTCGGCTTCCAGCGTCGAGAAGAAGCTTTCGGCCATGGCATTGTCATAGGCGTCACCGACCGATCCCATCGACGGACGACCGCCAGCCTCACCGCAGCGCTTGCCGAACGCCACGGACGTGTATTGGCTGCCCTGGTCGCTGTGGTGAATGACTTCCTTGGGGCGCCGCTAAACCACGGCAGCGTCCATCGCATCCAGCACCAGCTCGGCCCGCAGATGGTTCGCCATCGACCAGCCCACGATCTTGCGGCTCCAGGCGTCCAGCACGACCGCCAGATACAGGAACCCGGTCGCCGTCGGCACATAGGTGATGTCGGCCACCCAGAGCTGGCTTGACGCTGATGCGGTGAAGTTGCGATCGACCGGATCCGGCGCCGGCCGGGCGTCCTTGTCACGTCGCGTGGTCGTCGGGCCACCGTGCCGATGGCTGGCGCCCACCAGCCCGGCCTGCTGCATCAGCCGCGCGATCCGCTTGCGGCTGTGCCGCTCGCCTCGGGCAGATCGGCATGCACGCGTGGAGCTCCATACGTCTGACGCGAGGTCGCATGCACGGTCCGAACCCGTTTCAGCAAAGCCTCGTCGGCAATGGCGTGAGCTGATGGCGGCCGGTGGATCCACGCATGGTAGCCCGCCTTGGAAACTCCGAGCACGCGCGCCGTGGTGGCGATGGGGAAGCAGGCCTGGTTCGTGCTCATGAACCGGAAGAGCTCGACGACACCGCCGGTCTCTCGCGCAAACCAGGCCGCGGCTTTTGAGAGAATGTCGCGCTCCACCCGAAGCTGCTTGTTCTCACGCCACAGCCGCGCCAACTCGTCCCGCTCCGACGCTGCCAGACCAGGAGATGTCTCCTCCCGTCTGCCCTCCTGCCTGTCGGCCGCGGCCACCCACGCGCCGATCGACTGCGCCGTCGGCTCGAACTCTCGGGACAGGTCCTCAGGAGACCGTCCAGCACGGACCAAGTCGACCATCTGACGGCGGAACTCAGGCGACACCTTCAGCGATGGCCTCGTCCAAGGCAGCGACGTGGTCGGCCTTGGTGCGGAGGGGGCGGATGTCCGTCACGCCACCCGCCGCATGGTAACCCGGGCCTCTTCCAGGTCATGCGCAACCTGGAGGTTCATCCAGAACTCGGGTGACGTGCCAAGCCGCTCGCTGAGCAGGATCGCCGTCTCGGCAGATACGTCCCGTTCACCGTTCAGGATCTCGGTGATCCGGTTCGGGGGCACGTTTATCTCACGAGCAAGCCCACGCGCCGACAGGCCGAGCGGCCTCATGAACTCCTCGCCCAGCACCTCGCCCGGATGGACGTTGGGCAGCCGGATGTCGGGCTCTACCTCGTCCAGCGCGGCCGCCATGTCCTGCCTCGTGATCGCCATGGTCATCTCTCCTAGTGGTAGTCCACGATCTCGACGCGGTGAGCGGCCCCGTCGTGCCAGACGAAGCAGACTCGCCACTGGTCGTTGATCCGGATCGAGTGCTGCCCGGCGCGATCGCCCGATAGCGCCTCCAGCCGGTTCGCGGGCGGCACCCGTAGGTCGTTCAGGGACACCGCGGCATCCAGCATCCGCAACTTCCGGCGAGCCACGGTGACTATGTCCGACGGAAAACCCTTGGGCATCCTGCCCTGGAACACCGCCGCCGCGCGCTTGTCTCCGAAGCTCTCTATCACATCCGTTATGTGGTGCATAACGCCTGTTATGTCAAGCATAACAGCCTCGGGAAGCCAGATTCCGCCCATCACCTCAGCAGCCGACGTGTCGCCCTACACTCAGCCCTGGCGCATGCCGGATCGGCTGGGATGATCCCGCCGTCGCCGGACGCGGCCCTGATCGCTGCCGGCAACCGGCTCCTCGAGCTGGAGCGCCAGATCCGCGCCACGCAGGACGCCATTCCCAACGAACAGGATGTCGGCGAGGAAGCTGCTTTTGCCGCCGAGGATGCCGCCATGGTGGCGAACGAGCCCCGTGACGCCGAGCAGCGCGTCATCCTGGAGCGGATACGTGCGCTGCGCGCGACGACGCTGGACGGCCACCGCATGCGTGCCCGGTTGCTGTTCATCCGGTCGCCCGAGATCAAGGAGGACGGCCTTGCGGGGGAGTGGCAGGGCTCGGTGCTCGAATGGCTGCTGGTGAGGGATCTGGTCGGCGGGGAGGCGGTCTGATGGCGACCCGTCGCTCTGGCACCAATTGGCCAATCGTCGGGACCGGTATCGTCTGGAAAGTCGTCACCAAGACCGAGCTGGGACTGAGTTGAATCGGACGCTGACCCTCATCCGCTTCCTGGTCCTGTCACTTCAGGATCAGGTCCTTGATGCGGCTGGCCAGGGCCTCCATCGCGAAGGG
>CALMVO010000059.1:1949-4888 GCA_937873205.1 uncultured Acetobacteraceae bacterium | reverse complement strand
GTGCCGGGGCCTTGGGCGGTGCCGGGGGCCTGCGCCACGTCCGGCGCCTTCGCCACCACCACCATGGCCGGCTTCAGCAGCCGCCCGTTCAGCGTCCAGGCCGAGGTCCAGGCCTGCATCACCGTGCCCGGCGGGTGCTCGGCGCTGGGCTGCTCGGCCATCGCCTGGTGCAGGTTGGCGTCGAAGGCCGCACCGGTCGGGTCGCTGGCGGTGATGCCGTTGCGCTCCAGGATGCCCAGGAACGAGCGCTCGACGCTCTCGAAGCCCTCGCGCAGCCGGGTCACCACCGGGCTGTCGTTGGCATCGCCCGGCGGCAGGCTGGCCAGCCCGCGGCGCAGGTTCTCGGCCGCCTCGACCACATCCTTGGCGAATTTCTGCACCGAATACTGCCGCGCGTCGTCGACGTCGCGCTTGGCGCGGGTGCGGACGTTCTGCATCTCGGCCTCGGCGCGCATCCACTTCTCGCGCATCTCCTCGACCGACGCCTCCAGCGTGCGGATGCGCTCGGAGGCCGCCTGCATCAGCTCATCCGGGCCGCCGGTGGCGGGCTCGGGCTCGCGGACGGTCCGGTCGGCCGACTCCGGGGCCGGGTCGCCGCCGAAGGGGCCGTGGAGGGGATCGCTGTTCATGGTCTCGCCGGTCTCGGGCTGGGGGTCGTCCTGCATGGCGGTGAAGTAGGGCACCACATCCCGATGAACAAGCGGTTACGACGGCCGCCGCCGGCCATGGGGCCCGGCCGCGAGGCCGATTGGCTCGCCTGGCCGATTCGGGTCACACTCGCGACCGAACCCGGGAGCCGCGTCATGGAGCCGACGAAGCATGTGATCGCGCTGGTCGACGACGACCGCAACATCCTCACCTCCGTCTCGATGACGCTGGAGGCGGAGGGCTTCCAGGTCCGTACCTACACTGACGGCGAGACCGCGCTGCAGGGGCTCACCACGCGCCCGGTCGATCTCGCCGTGCTCGACATCAAGATGCCGCGCATGGACGGCATGGAGCTGCTGCAGCGGCTGCGTGCGAAGTCGCAGCTGCCGGTGATCTTCCTCACCAGCAAGGACGAGGAGGTGGACCAGCTGATGGGCCTGCGGCTCGGCGCCGACGACTACATCACCAAGCCGTTCAGCCAGCGCCTGCTGCTGGAGCGCATCCGGGCGCTGCTGCGCCGGGGCGAGGTGCTGCGCGCCGAGGCCGCGGGTGCCGCACCCGCCGGCGTGCTGGTGCGCGGCCTGCTGTCGCTGGACGAGACCCGCCACCAGTGCCTGTGGCGGAGCGCCGACATCCAGCTCACCGTGACGGAGTTCCTGCTGGTGAAGGCGCTGGCCACCCGCCCCGGCATGGTGAAGTCGCGCGACCAGCTGATCGACGCCGCCTACGGCGAGAACATCTACGTCGACGACCGCACCATCGACAGCCACATCAAGCGGGTGCGCAAGAAGTTCCGACAGCTCGACGAGAGCTTCAACCACATCGAGACGCTCTACGGCATCGGCTACCGCTACAAGGAGGAATAGGCGGCGGGTCCCCCGTGAAGGCGCTTCGACTGGCGCCGGACTCCGCCTGGCGGTGGCGCGGGGGATGGCCCGCCGCCCGCGGGCGGGCGTCCGTGGCACCGGACGCGCCGCCGCCGCCGCCGATCGAGATCGGCCGGCGTTGGATCTCGCCGATGATGCGGCGGATCCTGCTGGTCAACGTGGTGCCGCTGGCGCTGCTGGTCGGCACCCTGCTCTACCTGAACCAGTTCCAGAACAGCCTGCTGGAGGCCGAGGTGAGCGCGTTGCGCGAGCAGGCGCGGATCTATGCGGGCGCATTGGGGCAGTCGGCGGTCATGGCCGCGCCGCGCCAGCAGCGCCGGCCGCGGGCGGGGCGGGGCGGCCAGACTCCGGCCGACGGCGACGCCTTCGTGCTGGACGAGCAGCTGGCCCGCCCGCTGCTGCTGCGCCTGACCGAGCCCAGTCCCAGCGCGCAGGCCCGGCTGTTCGCGCCGGACGGCCAGCAGATCGCCGACAGCCGCGCCGATTTTCAAGCCGGACCCCACGCCGGCCGGGAGGCGGTGCAGGGCCTGCCCGACCGCGCCTTCGGCGGCATGCTGGCGCAGGTCTATGACCGCCTGCTCAGCCTGCTGCCGGAGCGCACCCCGGTGGTGCCGCGCACGCTGGCCCAGGGCGCCGACCCGGACGCGCAGCCCGAGGTGCGCGAGCAGCTGCGCTTCGGCGACCAGGACAGCACGGAGACCCCGCCCTTCATCCGCCGCACCGCCGACCACCGGCTGCTGGTGACGGTGGCCGAGCCGGTCCTGCATGACGGCCAGACGGTCGGCATCATCCAGCTCACCCGCGAGGCGCGCGAGGTCGACCGCTCGCTGTTCGCGGTGCGGTTCTCGATCCTGCTGCTGTTCGTGGTGGCGCTGGCGATCACCGTGCTGCTGTCCTGGTACCTGTCCCTGACCATCGCGCGGCCGCTGCTGCGGCTGGCCGCCTCCGCGCACGTGATGCGCGAGACCATCGGCCGCAGCGGCAGCGTGCCGCGCCAGCTGCTCGGCCGCCGCGACGAGCTGGGCGAGCTGGCGCAGGCGCTGGAGGAGAGTGCCCGGGCACTGTGGGCGCGGATGGACGCGATCGAGCGCTTCGCCGCCGACGTCAGTCACGAGATCAAGAACCCGCTCTCCTCGATCCGCAGCGCCATCGAGACGCTGATGCGGATCGAGGATGTCGGCCAGCAGCGCCGGCTGCTGGCCATCATCAGCGACGACGTGCGCCGGCTCGATCGGCTGATCACCGATATCTCGGACGCCAGCCGCATCGACGCCGAACTCTCGCGCTCGGTGACCGAGCCCGTCGACGTGCTGCCGATCCTCGCGGTGCTGGCCGAGATCAACCAGGCCACCCGCTCTCCGGCCGACCCGGTCATCGTGGTGGAGGCACCCGCCGCCCCCGCCC
>CALMVO010000059.1:0-1939 GCA_937873205.1 uncultured Acetobacteraceae bacterium | reverse complement strand
CCGCCCGCTGCTGGCCGAAGCGGTCGAGGACCGGCTGGTGCAGGTGCTGCGCAATCTGATCGGGAACGCGGCCAGCTTCTCGCCGCCCGGCGGCCGCATCACGCTCTCGCTGGCCGAGGTCGCGACGCCGGCTGCGGTCACGGCCGGCCCCGGCCTGCCGAGCCTGGGCATGGTAGCCTCGGGGATGATCGAGATCGCGGTCAGCGACGAGGGGCCCGGCATCCCGGAGGCCAAGCTCGACGGCATCTTCGACCGCTTCTACTCCGAGCGGCCGGCGTCGGAGCATTTCGGCCACCATTCCGGGCTCGGCCTGTCGATCAGCCGACAGATCGTGGAAGCGCTGCGGGGTCGCATCCTGGCCGAGAACCGCGTCGACGCGGACGGGCGGGTGCGGGGGGCCCGGTTCGTGGTCCGGCTGCCGCGGGCGGCCTGACGCCGCATCCCTCGACCGAGGGGCGGTTCGCTGCGACAACGAGACGCCCGCGGCGGCGTTGGGCGCAGATCCCCGAAAGGTGCCACGCCATGCCCGTCCGGCAGGCCGACGAGACCGACTACGAGCAGCAGGAGCTGGGCCGTGCGCGCGAGAGCGTCCGCGCCGGCGGCCTCGACACGCTGTCGATCTGCCTGCTGGTGCTGACGGTGCTGGCGGTGTTCTACACGCTCTACTTCACCAGCGACATCGTGCTGCCGTTCGTGCTGGCCGGGGTGCTGAACCTGCTGCTATCGGCGCCGATGCGGTTCCTGACTCGGCTGCATGTGCCCAAGCCGATCGGCGCGCTGCTGCTGATCGTGGCGCTGTTCGGGGTGGTGGGCGGCATCGGGGCGGCGATCTCGGTGCCGGCGAGCGGCTGGATCAGCAAGGCGCCGGAGAGCCTGCCGGCGCTGGAGCAGAAGCTGTCGTTCCTGAACGGGCCGATCCGCGCGGTCGAGAACGGCGCGAAGAAGCTGCAGGGGCTGATGGACCAGACCGGCGGGTCGCCGCCCCGGGGCACGCGGGTGGTGGCCGTGCAGCAGTCGGGCACCAGTGGGCTGACCAGCGTCGGCTCCAGCATCCTGATCGGCACGCGGGCCTTCCTGGGACAGCTGTTCAGCATGCTGCTGATGCTGTTCTTCCTGCTCTACGAGGGCGACAGCCTGCTGCGACGCTTCGTCGAGATCATGCCGACCTGGGCCGACAAGCGCCGCACGGTGCAGATCGCGTCGGAGATCGAGCGCAACGTCTCGCTGTATCTCGCCACCATCACGGTGATGAACCTGTTGGTCGGCGGTCTCAACTTCCTGCAGTGCTGGCTGCTGGGGCTGCCGAACCCGCTGCTGTGGGGCGTGGTGGCGTTCCTGCTCAACTACATCCCGATCATCGGGCCGTTCACCGGCATCGTGGTGTATTTCGTGGTCGGCGTGTTCGTGTTCCCGTCGGTGCTGCAGGCGCTGGTGCCGCCGGCGATCTATTTCGGCATCCACCTGATGGAGGGCGAGACCATCACGCCGCTGCTGCTGGCCAAGCGATTCACGCTGAACCCGGTACTGGTGATGGCCTCGCTGCTGTTCTGGGACTGGCTGTGGGGCATCCCGGGCGCATTCCTGAGCGTGCCGCTGCTGGCCGTGTTCAAGATCTTCTGCGACCACGTCGACAGCCTGACCGCGATCGGCCACATCGTCGGCGGCGCGCCGAAGCCGCGGACGAGAACGCTCCCGTTCAAGCGTGCCGCGGAGTAGGGGCGACCCTCGCGTTGGCCGAGCCGCCACATCCGGCCTGGCCGCGCCGCCGGACTAGGCTGGCGGGCGATGGCTGGCTCATGTGTGCGGCCGAGGGATGGGGCATCTTGGCGGCTGGGTCGTCCGGTGGCGGCGGGTCGGCATACGGTCGATCTGCCTCGGTGGTGCCGGAGGCGGAGACGACGCTGTCCCAGGGGGAACAGCGTCGGGAAGTCGCGGGCCG
>CALMVO010000058.1 GCA_937873205.1 uncultured Acetobacteraceae bacterium | reverse complement strand
GGCCGGCACCCGGACCGGGCGCCGACGCGCTGCGGGCCGCGATCGCCCAGGGTGCCGGCCGCGGACGCGACCCGGACCCGGCGGTGCCGGCGTTCCTGGAGCGGGTGCTGGACTGCCTGGCGCCGCTGCTGGAGCTGTCGGAGCGACGGGCGGCGCCGGCCGCCGCGCTGCTGCGGGCGCTGCTGCGGTCGGCCGAGGCGCTGGCCGCCACCGACGCCGAGTCGGGCGCCGCGGTGCTGTGGTCGGGCGAGGAGGGCAACGCGCTGGCGCTGCACCTGGCCGAGCTGTCGGAGGCCTGCGCCGGGCTGCCGGAGCAGGCGCCGGCGGTGCTGGATGGGCTGCTGGAGGCGTCGATGGCCGGACTCGCGGTGCGGAGCCGGCGGGCGCTGCGCGGGCAGCCGGAGGGTGCGGCGGAGCATCCGCGGCTGTTCATCTGGGGCCTGCTGGAGGCGCGGCTGCAGACGGTCGAGCTGGCGGTGCTGGGCGGGCTGGCCGAGGGGGTATGGCCGCCCGCGGCGGACCCCGGCCCCTGGATGAGCCGGCCGATGCGCGCGCGCGCCGGGCTGGCGTCGCCGGAGGCGGCGGTGGGCCAGGCGGCGCACGACTTCCTGCAGGTCTGCTGCGCCGCGCCGGAGGTCGTGCTGTCCTGCCCCGGCCGGCGCGACGACGCGCCCGCGGTGCCGGCGCGTTGGCTGGTGCGGCTCGACGCCTTTCTCGCGGGCCGCGGCCGGGCGCTGCCGGCGCATCCGGCGGTCGCCTGGCAGCGGCGGCTCGACCAGCCGGCAGGCCCGGCGCTGCCGGTGCGCCCACCGGCGCCGCGCCCGCCAGTGGCGCTGCGGCCGCGCCGGCTCAGCGTCACCGAGATCGAGACCTGGATGCGCGACCCCTACGCGGTGCATGCCCGCCACGTGCTGCGGCTGCGCCCGCTGGCCGAGCTGGAGCAGGGCGCCGACGCCGCCGACTACGGCACCATCGTGCATGACGGGCTGGCCGCCTTCCTGGCCGCCCATCCGGCGGACTGGCCCGACGAGGCTGGCGCCCTGCTGGCGCGGGCGTTCGACGCCGCACTCGACCGGATGGGCCTGCGCCCGGCCCTGGCGGCCTGGTGGCGGCCGCGGCTGGCGCGGATCGCCGCCTGGGTGGCGCGGGAGGAGGGGCTGCGCCGCGGCGCCGGTGTCCCGCAGGCGCTCGGCACCGAGATCCTGGGCGAGGCCACCCTGGAGGGTGCCCCGGGCGGCCCGTTCGTGCTGAGCGGCCGCGCCGACCGCATCGAGCGGCGTGCCGACGGCCGGCTGGCGCTGTTCGACTACAAGACCGGGACGCTGCCGACCGGCCGCTCGGTGCAGGAGGGCTGGTCCTCGCAGCTGGTGCTGGAGGCGGCGATGGCGCGGGAGGGCGCGTTCGGTCCGGAGCTGCGGGCCGAGGCGGCGGAGATCGTCTACTGGCGGCTGTCCGGCGGCGCGGAGCCCGGCCGCGAGAGTCGCCCGGTGCAGGACGCCGAGCTGCAGGCGCTGGTGGCGCGCTGCTGGACGGCGCTGGCGGACCTGGTCGCCGCCTACGACGATCCGGCGCAGCCCTACCTGTCGCATCCGCGCCCGGGGCGGGCACCGGCCTATGCCGACTACGCGCAGCTGGCCCGGGTCGCCGAATGGAGTGCCGCCCGCGAGGACGCGCCATGACCGACGCGATCCGGCTCGCCAACCAGCAGCAGGGGCTGGCCTCCGACCCCGAGGTCTCGGCCTTCGTGTCGGCCTCCGCCGGCAGCGGCAAGACCAAGCTGCTCATCGATCGGCTGCTGCGGCTGATGCTGCCGCGGGTGGTGATGGACGACCCCGAGCGCCGGCTGGTCGCCGGCACCGATCCCGCGCGGATCCAGTGCCTGACCTTCACCAAGGCCGCCGCCGCCGAGATGTCGATCCGCCTGCAGCGCGAGCTCGGTCGCTGGGTGACGCTGGACGATGCCGCCCTCGACCGCCGCCTGTCCGAGCTCGGCTGCGCCGGCGGCGTGGCGCTGCGCCAGCCGGCCCGCGCCCTGTTCGCCCGCGTCCTGGACCTGCCCGGCGGCATGCGCATCGGCACCATCCACGCCTTCTGCCAGTCGCTGCTGCGGCGCTTCCCCGTGGAGGCCGCGGTCAGCCCGCATTTCCGCCTGGTCGAGGAGGCCGACAGCCGCGTGGCGCTCGGCCGCGCCTGGGAAGAGGAGCTCGCCGCCGGCACCGGTGGCCCGGGGTCGCTGGCGCAGGTGGCGGGCCAGGTCGGTGCCGCCGACGCGGTGGCGCTGGTGCGCCGCATGCAGGAGAAGGCGCCGCTGCTGGGCGACGCGGCGCTGCTACTGGAGCGGGACCCGGCGGCGCTCGAGGCGACGCTGCGCCGCATCGCCGGCATCGAGGCGGCGGACGAGGCGGCCTGCCTCCGCGCCGCGACCCAGCTGCCGGACGAGCCCGCGATGCGGCGGCTGCTCGACCTGGCGATGCGGGTCGGGCCGCCCGGGCTGCAGGGCAAGGCGGCCCAGATCGCCGACTGGCTGGCCCGCGCGCATCCCGACCGCCATGCCGCCTGGGAGGTCTGGCGCGGCCTGTTCCTGACCTCCGCCGGCGTGCCGCGCGCCGCCGGCGGCTTCGTCCGCGGCAAGGTCGCCGACGCCCATCCCGAGATCGCCGATGCCCTGGTGGCCGAGGCCGAGCGGGTGGCGGCGGTGGAGGATGCCTGCCGGGCGATCCGCATGGTGGCGCTGACCATGGCGCTGCTGCGCCTTGCCGGCCCGGTGCTGGCCCACTACGCCGGCGCCAAGCGGGCGCGCGGCCTGGTCGATTACGACGACCTGATCGCCCGCACGCTGATGCTGCTGCGCGATCCCGGCTCCGCCTGGGTGCTCTACAAGCTCGATGGCGGCATCGACCACCTGCTGCTCGACGAGGTGCAGGACACCTCCGGGCTGCAATGGCGGATCGCCGGCGCGCTGACCGAGGAGTTCTTCGCCGGCAGCGGCGTCGAGGTGGCCGGCCGGCCGCGCCTGCTGCCGCGCACCGTGTTCGCGGTCGGCGACTACAAGCAGTCGATCTACTCGTTCCAGGGCGCCGACCCGCAGGCGTTCCACGACTGGAAGGAGATCTTCCGCGAGCGGGTCGAGACTGGCGGCCAGGTCTGGCGCGAGCCGGAGCTCACCGTGTCGTTCCGCTCGGTCGTGCCGGTGCTGGCGCTGGTCGATGCGGTGTTCGCGAGCCCGGAGGCGGCGCGCGGCGTGGTCGAGCCCGGCCGCGAGGTCCCGGTCCGGCACGTCTCGGCCCGGCCGGCGGAGCCCGGCTGCGTCGAGCTGTGGCCGCTGGTGCCGGCGGTGGCCGAGACCGGGCCGGACGCCCCGGACGCGCCGGAGGACGACCGCGCCGACGATCCCTGGTCGGCGCCCGCGCGCAACCGCGGCCAGGTTTCCGCCCCGCAGCGCCTGGCCGACGCGCTGGCGCGCTGGATCGCCGACGAGATCGGCCGCAGTCACGAGAGCGGCGGCGCGCCGCTGGGCGCCGGCGACGTGCTGGTGCTGGTGCCGCGCCGCAGCCCGTTCGTCCGCGCGCTGGTGCGGGCGCTGAAGGGGCAGGGTGTGCCGGTGGCGACGCTGGTCCGCACCGGCCTCGTGGACCAGGTCGCGGTGCAGGACCTGATGGCGCTGGGCGACGTGCTGCTGCTGCCGCAGGACGACCTGACGCTCGGCTGCGTGCTGACCAGCCCGCTCGGCGGCCTGTCCGACGACAGCCTGATGGCGCTGGCGACGGAGCGCGGCGGGGCGTCGCTGTGGGAGCGGCTGCGCGCGCGGGCGGCCGAGCGGCCGGATTGGGGCCGCGCCTGGCGGTTCCTCTCCACCCTGTTCGGCCGGGTCGACCACGTCCCGCCGCATGCGCTGCTGGCCGAGGCGCTGGGCCGGCTCGGTGGCCGCGCCCGTTTGCTGGCCCGGCTGGGGCCGGAGGCGGCCGAGCCGGTGGACGAGCTGCTGTCTGCCGCCCTCCGCTACGCCGAGACCCATCCCCCCTCGCTGCAGGGTTTCCTGCACTGGCTGCGGCGCTCCGAGGAGACCATCCGCCGCGAGCCCGACGCCGCCGGCGACGCCGTCCGGGTGATGACGGCGCACGGCGCCAAGGGCCTGCAGGCGCGGCTGGTGGTGCTGCCGGACACCACCGCGACCCCGCCCATCGACGAGAACCTGCTGTGGAACGCCACCGGCCCCGACTCGGTGCTGCCGTTCTGGGTGCCGCGGGCCGAGCTCGGCTCCGCGCCGACCCGCCGCCTGCGCGACCGCATCCGCGCCGCCGCCGAGGCGGAGAGCAACCGGCTGCTCTACGTGGCGCTGACCCGGGCCGCCGACCGGCTGCTGGTGTGCGGCTGGGAGCCCGGCCGCAAGGGCGGCGGCGCGCTGCCGCCCGGCTGCTGGTACGAGCTGTGCCGCCAGGGCTTCGCAGCCGCGGCGGCGGAGACGCGGCCGTTCGCGCTCGGCTGGCCGGGCGACCGGTCGGTGCTGCACCAGGCGGCCCCCGCCTTGGTCCATGCCGCTTCGCCGTCGCCCCCGCCGCCCGAGCCGACGCCGCCGGACTGGATCGGACGGGCGCCGGACTGGCAGGCGAAGCCGCCGCCGGCCGAGCCAGCGCTGCCGCAGCCGCTCGCACCCAGCCGGCCGGACGATGTCGGGCTGGGCCCGGTGCCGGCGCTGCGTTCGCCGCTGGGGACGCGCGGCGACGCCCGCGGCCTCGCCTTCCGCCGCGGCCGGCTGGTGCACGCGCTGCTGCAGCATCTGCCCGAGGTGTCGCCGGCGCATCGGGCCGAGGCGGCGCTGCGGTTCCTCGCCGCCGGGCCGGACGGGCTCGACGCCGGGGACGCCGCGGCAGCCTGGGCCCAGGTCGAGGCGGTCCTGGCGCATCCGGCATTGTCCGGGCTGTTCGAGCCCGGCGCGCTGGCCGAGCAGCCGATCTCCGGCCTGGTCGGCGGCACCGTGATCACCGGCCAACTCGACCGCCTCCGCGTCACCCCGGACCAGGTCACGCTGTGCGACTTCAAGACCAACCGCCGCACCCCCGCCTCGCCGGCGCAGGTGCCGGTGCCCTACCTGCGGCAGATGGCCGCCTACCACGCGCTGCTCGCCGCGCTCTATCCCGGCCGGCGCCTGCGCTGCGTGCTGGTCTGGACCCAGGAGGCGGCGGTCATGCCGCTGCCCGAGCCGCTGCTGCGGGCGCATGCCCCCGGCACATACCGGCTGCGGGCCGAGACGGGCGCCGCTTGATCGCCCTCCGCGATCGGCCCATGTCCCAGCCGCCAGTCCCAAGCAGGAGAGTCCCGATGAGCGAGAACACCATTGCCGTCACCGACGAGACCTTCGACACCGACGTGCTGAAGGCCAAGGGCGCCGTGCTCGTGGATTTCTGGGCGACCTGGTGCGGCCCCTGCAAGATGATCGCCCCGGCGCTGGAAGAGATCGGCGCCGAGTTCAAGGATCAGCTCGTCGTCGCCAAGGTCGACATCGACAGCAACCCGCTGACGCCTAACACCTATGCGGTGCGCGGCGTGCCGACGATGATCCTGTTCAAGGACGGCAAGCCCGCCGCCACCAAGGTCGGCGCCATGCCCAAGAGCCAGCTCAAGGAATGGGTCCGGCAGAGCCTCGCCTGATCGCGACGAAGGCCCGGGGCGTCGTGCGGAGCACGCTGAAGCGTGACGCCCCTGCACCCCGCCGGGGCCGCGGGCCCCAGACCCCAGGCTACCAGTAGGGTTCCAACGAGACGAAGGTTTGCCAGGCGGCGGGCAAAGCCGACAATGCGGCGTGCCGCTGACCTGCCGACCAGGCCGAGGTGACGGCGATACCGGACGGACAGGGCAGACGCCCGGCCAGTTCGGCGGCGGCGATGGCATCGTTCAGCAGTCCCAGATCCTCCTGCAGCGCCCCGAGCGCCCGCCGATACGGCCGCGCCGGCTCGCCCTCGTGCAGCCCCTCCAGGATCTGCATCCCATAGCGCAGCGACTTCAGCGCCTTGCGCAGGGTGTGGCGCTGCTCGTCGGTCTGGTCGGCCATGTCCCGGCCGCGTCGTCCCGCAGTCCGAGCCAGCCGATCCAGCAGCCGCGGCGCCTCCCGACCGATCGGTACGCCGGCCCCGCCGGCGAAGGCCTGCGCCTCCGCCGCCCAGCCACGCAGATCCTCCAGCAGCAGCGCGGTGCGCGGCGAGGCCAGCGTCTGCCGCAGCCGCGCATGCGCCTGCGTCCGCAACGGATCAGCCGCCGCGGCCAGTTCGTCGAGCGATCCGGCCTGCCCGGGCGCCGCCTGCGAGACCAGCGGCACCGTCTCCAGCACGAACACGTCCCAGTCGCGCGCGCCGCCCAGGATGCGGCCGAGATCGCGCAGGGCCGTGTTGAAGCCGTCCCGCGATGCCGGGTCGAGCCTGCGCCGGAACAGCTTCAGCCCCGACCGCAGCCGCCGCAGCGCCACCCGCGCCTGATGGATCGCCTCCGCCTCGCCCCGGCGTGCGCCGTCCAGGTGCGCGTCGAGATGGTCCAGCCCCTCCCACACCGCCAGGCGAAAGGCCTGTGCCAGCGTGTCGCCGGCCGCAAGCGGCGGGGGCAGGGCGCGGCGCATCAGAGCTCCGCGTCGCTCCAGCATGACAGTCGGATGCCGGCGTCCCGCAGCAGCCCCGGCAGCGCCGGGTCGCACAGCGCGTCGAGCTCGGCCCCATGCTCGTAGTCCGGCATCAGCCGGTCCAGCAACGCGTCGCGCCCCGCGGCGGGATGGAGGTAGATCTCCGACAGCCCGTCCGGCAGGCGAGGGACCAGCGAACGCACCCGCTCCACGGTCATGTGGCCGCTCCAGGCGATCCCGAAGCAGCGCTGGTTGATGGCGATCCCGGCCGCGCGCGCCTGCCGCCGCAGCAGGCCGGTCCAGCGCCGCATCGCCCGTGCACCGATCGTGTCCGCGCCGTCCAGCGCCGGCTCGCACGGCACCCGCAGCGCCGGCAGGCCGTGGCGGCGACCGGCGGCGATCAGCAGCGCGCCGACGGTCGGGTGCAGGTGCATGTGCTTGTGCGCGTTGGCGTGGTCGAGGCGCAGCCCGGTGGCGGCGAAGGCGTCGAACTGCGCGCCGATCTCGCGCGCGAGCTGCCGCCGCACCACCGGCCGGAAGAAATAGCGCAGGCCGAGCCTGAGCTGCCCGGACGGGAACCAGCCGCCTGAATCCACCAGCAGCGGGATCTCGGCCGGCGGCAGCACCGCCGGCCCCTCGATCGCCACCACGTGCAGCCCGACCCGAAGCTCAGGCAGCCGACGCGCCCGGGCGACCGCGTCCGCGGCGGCGGCGCCGGCCACCATCAGGCTGGCGGTGGACAGCAGCCCGTCGCGATGCGCCCGCTCGATGCCCTCGTTGACCGCCGGCGACAGCCCGAAATCGTCGGCCGAGAGCAGCAGCCGCTTCAACGCGCTACGTCAGGCGGCGTGCCGGTCGCGCAGGAACTGGAAGAACTCGACGCCTTCCCGCAGCCGGCGGCGCATCATCTGCGGGCTGCGCACCATCTCGCCGATGATGGAGGCGATCTTCGGGGCCCGGAAATAGAACTTCCGGTAGAACAGCTCGACGCTCTCGAAGATCTCGGTGTGCGAGAGGTGCGGGTAGTGCAGCGGCGCGATCTGCACGCCGTTCTCGTCGATCAGTTCGGCGTTGGCCGCGTCGAGCCAGCCATTCTCCGTCGCCTGCTTGTGAAGGAAGGTGCCGGGATAGGGGGCCGCCAGCGAGACCTGCATGGTGTGCGGGTTGATCTCCTTGGCGAAGGTGATCGTCTCCTGGATCGTCTCCCGGCTCTCGCCCGGCAGGCCCAGGATGAAGGTGCCGTGGATCTTGATGCCGAGCTCGTGGCAGTCCTTGGTGAACTGCCGGGCGACCTCGATCCGCATGCCCTTCTTGATGTTGTGCAGGATCTGCTGGTTGCCGCTCTCGTAGCCGACCAGCAGCAGCCGCAGCCCGTTATCCTTCAGCACCTTCAGCGTGTCGCGCGGCACGTTGGCCTTGGCGTTGCAGGACCAGGTGACGCCCAGCTTCCCAAGCTCGCGCGCGATCGCCTCGGCGCGCGGCAGGTCGTCGGTGAAGGTGTCGTCGTCGAAGAAGAACTCGCGCACCTGCGGGAACAGCTTTTGCGCATGCGCGATCTCGGCCGCCACGTGCGCCGGCGAGCGGGTGCGATAGACGTGTCCGCCCACGGTCTGCGGCCACAGGCAGAAGGTGCAGCGCGACTTGCAGCCCCGTCCCGAGTAGATCGAGATGTAGGGGTGCATCAGGTAGCCGATGAAGTAGTCCTCGATGCGCAGGTCGCGCTTGTACACATCGGTGACGAACGGCAGCGTGTCCATGTCGTGGATCAGCTGGCGGTCCTTGTTGTGCACGATCGTACCGTCGGCATCGCGCCAGGAGATGCCATCGACGGCCCGAAGGTCGCGGCCCTCGGCGATCTCCCTGATCGTGAAGTCGAACTCGTTGCGGGCCACGAAGTCGATCGGGGCGCCCTTGAGCAGGCTCTCCTCCGGTTGCACCGCGACCTTGGCGCCGACCATGCCGATCAGCAGCGACGGCTTGGCCTCTTTCAGCATCGCCGCGACCTTGACGTCGGAGGCGAAGGAGGGCGTCGAGGTGTGCATCACGACCATGTCGCGGTCGCGGATATCCTCCAGCACCGGCTCCATGCCGATTCGGGCCGGCGGCGCGTCGATCAGCCGGCTGTCCGGGATCAGCGCCGCCGGCTGCGCCAGCCAGGTCGGGTACCAGAACGACTTGATCTCGCGCTTGGCCTGGTAGCGCGAGCCGGCGCCGCCATCGAAGCCGTCGAACGAGGGCGGCTGCAGGAACAGGGTCTTCATCATGAGGAGGATCTATCCTAGGCCACCGGCCGACGTCCTGGTGATACGCCCGCCCGTCGTTCCTGTCAGCACTTGCCCCTGCCGCCTTCCAAACTAGGGGCCTGTCTGAGAATGGGGTGTGCCGAGTGAGGGTGCCGCAGTAGCGGCACGTCCAGCGTGTCTACCTCGAACCGGAGGGGAGCGGCCTTCTGGCCGTGAGCCTCGGCAAGCGCAGACGGCGCGTCGGATCGCCGGCACAGCCCATTCTCGGGCAGGCTCCTAATCGCCGGCATCGACCACCGAGCGCAGCGGCTGCAGCACGCGGGCCGGCAGCTGCATGGTCTGCCCGCGCCAGGCGACCCGGCGGCCGGTGAGGCTGCCCAGCATCACCGCGGCCGACAGCCAGTCGCGCAGCGGCAGCCAGGCGGCCGGCAGCGTGGCCGCACCCCCCAGCACCCGGTCGATGACCGACGCCGTCGCGGCTCGCACCAGCCAGACCAGCGCCAGCATCGCCCAGCTCCAGGCCGAGAACGGCATCAGCAGCACCGGCAGCGTCGCCCAGAACAGCGGCAGCTGGATTGCCGACGCGGTGTAACCGAGCGGCTCCACGCTGCAGACCGTGCGGCCCCAGCGCAGCTCGTGCGAGAACAGGTCGCGCAAGCCGGTCTCGCCGATCGTGGTGACGGTGAGCGTGTCGGCGATCGCGATCGACTGGCCGGCCTTGCGCACCAGCTTGCCCAGCACCGAATCGTCGGCGATGTGCGCCGCCAGTGCCGGCAGCCCGCCGATCGCCTCGAGTGTGGTACGCCGGATCGCCATGGTGGCGCCCAGACAGTCCTGCCGGCCGAGCAGCCGCGACATCAGCACGCCAGGCATGAAGGCATGGTTGACCTGGCCGGCGCCGAGCCGCCGCGACAGCGTGCCACTGGCCGCCCGGCCGCCATAGAGCGTGGTGACGAGGCCGATCCCAGGCCGCCCCAGCGCCTCCACCACCCGCCGCAGGTAGCTGGCCTCCGCATGGATGTCGGAGTCGGACAGCACCAGCAGCTCGTGCCGGGCCAGCGGCAGCATGTTGATCAGGTTGGCGATCTTGCGGTTGGTGCCGTGCGCGGTGCCGTTGACGACGAGGTCGATCTCGACGTCGGGGAAGCGGTCCCGCAGCCGCGCCACCAGCGCGATCGCCGGATCGGTGCGGCTCTGCACGCCGAACACGATCTGCAACTTCGGGTAGTCCTGGGTGCAGAAGCTGGCGAGGGCGTCCTCCAGCAGCGGCTCGTCGCCGTGCAACGGCTTCAGCACCGTCACCGCCGGCAGCGGCGTCGCGGCCACGGCCGGCGACCGGCGGCGACCGAAGCGGTGGACGAGCGCGGCCCCCACGATCGCCTGGACGCAGCCCAACCCCGCGATCAGGTCTGCGGCGGCAGCCGTGAGGCCAAGCGGAGTGTGCGGGAGCATCATGAGGCTGTTCGAGAGGCCCTGCCGGCGGTTTGGCGTTCGAGGGGTCAGCCCTGGGAGAAGGCCTGGGTCTTCTTTCGGAGGCTGTCGATGAGCGGCGTAGCATCGCCCGAACTCAGGCCGGAACTGAAATCGGCGCGTTGCACGGCAACCTGACTGATATTCCCATTAAGCAACACGTCGACCACCTGCCAGCCGGCCGGACCGTCGCGCATGACGTAGTCGATGTCGGTGCTGCTGGCGCCGGCGACGATGCGGGTGTGGACGATCTGGTCGCCAGGAACCGGCGAGGCGGTCGCCGTGGGGCTGACCTCGAACTTATCGGTGCCGCCAGGCGCGAAGTTGGAGACGTAGCGGGCGACGGTGAACTGCCGGAACTGGTCGAGCAGCTGCTGCCTCTGCGCGTCCGGCAGGGTCCGGTAGCGCAGCCCTACCGAGTTCTGCAACACGACCGGCAGGTTGAACACAATGGCGATGGCAGGCGTCAGGATGCGGGCGCGCTGCGCGAAGCTGCCCGACGAGTGCTCGATCTGGGTCAACCGCTCGCACAGCAGGGACACCGAGGCTGAGGCACCCGACGTCTGGCCGGACGAGGATGCGGCGGCGGCGTCGCCGGCCTGGGCGGGGACCGCGGCGAGTGCCACGCCGACGGTCGATGTCGCGATCACGCCAAGGAGCCCCAGGCACGAGAGCGGAGTGAGCTTGGGCATGCGCATCAGATCAGGATGTCGGGGCTGCGCGGGGGAAAGGCAAGCCCTGCAGGTGCGCGGGCTGCCGCGCTGCGCCGTCCGCGATTCCGAGTGCGTGGAGTGCGGTTGCGGTGATGTGGCGTGGGGAGAGGTGGGCGTCGTTGATCTGTGCGGGCTGTGTGTTGTGGTCGATGAAGCGGTCGGGCAGCGTCATCGGGCGGACGCGGACGCGGTCCAGCAGTCCGGTGAGTGCGAGGTGCTGCATGACCA
>CALMVO010000057.1 GCA_937873205.1 uncultured Acetobacteraceae bacterium | reverse complement strand
GTGAATCACACCCCGCCGCGTCGCTCCAAGAACTTTATGGGTCCGCGTCCTAGAGCATCATCCGATCGAACGGACTCGTTCGATCGGATGATGCTCGTCAAAACAACAAGCGAGAGGATGATCCGTGAGCCTAAGCGATCGGATCATCCTCTAGGCGGCGTCAGGCCTCGAGCTCGGTCATGCCGCAGTTCGGCAGGAAGATCCCGGTGAGGTGGTAGAAGAAGGTGCCGTGTCCGACCACGGCGACGTCGCGCTCCGGCCGCGCGGCAAGGAACGCGCGGAACAGCCGGACCCGGTCCATGACCATCTCCAGCGGCTCGACCGTGAAGCCGAGCGGGCCGGGCGCGCCGCCGGTATGCCACCACGCCTCTGCCAGGTGCGCGAAGTCGAGCGTCGGGTAGTCGGCCACAAGATGGGCGGGGGCGCGGCCGACGTCGCCGCCGCACTCCAGCCGCTCGCGATGCAGCGCCTCGACCACCAGGCGCGGCCGTGACGGATGGCCGGCAAAGACGCCGAGCGCGGTCTGCAGCGCGCGCGTGAGCGGGGTCGCCAGCACCAGCTCGAACGGGCGGTCCCGCAGCAGGTCGGCTGCCTCCCGCACCTGGCGCTCGCCCTCGGCGGTCAGGCGGGCGTCGGGCAGGCCCGGATCGAGCCCGGTCTCGTCCCAGGCGACGTTGGCCGTGGACTGGCCGTGGCGGATGCAGAGGATCGTGCGGGGAGCCATCGCCCGAGACTGGGCCGGGGCGGCGCGCGCGTCGAGGTCGTGGTTGACCGTCGCCCCGGGGGACGCCAGGAACACGGGCGGGTCGCGGCGCGCGTCCCGCTGGTCCCGAAGGCACCCCGTGATCGCCGATCTCCCGCTGCTGCAGCCGCTGCCGCTGGCGACCCTTCTGCTGGCGGCGGCGGTTGTGGTGCCGCGGCTGCGCGTGCGCTGGCCGCTGGGTGTCCGCGTGCTGGCCCGCATCGCCTTCTTCGTCGTGCTGACGCTGCTGGTGCAGCGGATCGTCGGCTCGCCGCTGCAGCCGCGCTTCGGCGCCGCCGACACCGGCCGGCGGTTCTGGGCGCAGCTGGTCGAGGCGGCCTGGTGGTGGTTGCTGGGCCACGTCGCGATCGGCTTCGTGCGGCTGTTCGTGGTGCTGGAGAACCGGCCGCGCGAGACCCGGATCGTGTCCGACCTGTTCGCCGGCGCGGTCGTCGTCGCCATCCTGCTGGCGATCGTGAACTTCGCGTTCGAGGTGCCGATCCGCGGCCTGCTGGCGACCTCGGGCGTGATCGCGATCGTGCTGGGCTTGGCTCTGCAGAGCACGCTGTCGGACGTATTCTCCGGCATCGCGGTCGGGCTGGAGCGGCCGTATCAGCCGGGCGACCTGCTCTGGGTCGAGGGCGGCATCGAGGGCCGTGTGGTCCAGGTCAACTGGCGCTCGACGCAGATCGCCACCGGCGACGGCAACATCGCCGTGGTGCCGAACAGCATCATCGCCAAGGCGCGGCTGGTGAACCGCAGCTCGCCCACGCCCGTGCGCAGCAGCGCGGTCTCGATCGGGCTCGACGCGGCGGCGAATTTCGAGCGCTGCCGGCAGACTCTGCTGGCGGCGGCGCGGACCTGCCAGGTGATGCTGACCGAGCCCGCCGCCTCGGTGGCCTGCACCGAACTGTCCGGCAAGGGTGCGGTGTGGGAGATCGGCTTCTCGGTCGCCGACAGCGACCGGCTGCCCGCAGCCCGGACCGAGCTGCTGGGCCAGATCCAGCGCCACCTGCGCCATGCCGGCATTGCGCTCGCGCTGCCGGACGGCGCAGCCGCGCCGGTAGAGGCGCCGACGCTCTCGCAGCTGCTGGAAGAGTCCGACCTGTTCGGCGTGGTGCCCGCCGCCGAGCGGGAACTGCTGATCCCCTACTTCGCGCGGAGCCGGCTGGAGGCGGGCGAGATCCTGATGCGGCAGGGCGACGCGCCGCACGCGCTGTTCCTGCTGGCGTGGGGCAGCGCCGAGATCACGCAGGAGACGCCGGACGGCCCGCGGGTGCTGAACCGGATGAGCCCGGGCCAGGCGCTGGGAGCGATCGGGCTGATTACCGGCCTTCCGTACGCGGCGACTGCCACGGCGCTCACCGAACTCGACGCGTTCCGGATCGGCCGCGACGAGATCGCGCTCGCGATCAAGGCCCGGCCGGAGCTGGCGGTGGCGCTGGAAGAGCTGGCCCGGCGCGGCCAGAACGCGCTGCGGGACGACGCCACCGCGGCCGCACAGGCCGAGCCGGCGCACCCGGAGATGTTCCTGGCACGGCTGCGCCACTTCCTCCGCGTGCTGGGCAGCTGAAGAGGGAGCCGCTTCCTGGACCGTGGATCGGGTGGCGCGGCATGATGCCGCGTCACGCTCCGGAACCCTCCATGCCGCATTGCCGCCTCCTCGTCCCTGCCGCCCTGTCCGGCATGCTGGCACTGTCCGGGGGTGCTCGGGCTGCCGATGCGCCGGCCGCGATGCCGCCGCTGCATTCCTTTGCCGCCGTGGCGGTGTCGCCGGATGGCAGCCGCATCGCCGATATCGAGTCGGACGAGCCCGCCGACCTCGGCACCCAGAAGATCCTGCGGCTGGTGGTGCGCGATGCCGCCACCGGCACGCCGACGCGGGTCGTGCTGCCCTGCGGCGACATCGCCACCTGCAAGCCGGCCCAGCCGGTGTTCTCGCCGGACGGGCGCAGCCTGGTGTTCCTGCTGCAGGACAGGACGGCCGCCGGCAGCGATGCCGCGGCGCACCGGCCACCGCACTGGCAGATCGAGCGGGCCGATTTGGACGGGCACGATGTCGCGCGCCTGCTGGACTTCGACGGGACGCTGGAGACGCCGCGCTTCGCGCCGGACGGACGGCTCGCCGTGCTGGCGGTCCCAGCGGCCGCCAAGGAGGCCGGCGCCACCGCGGCGGGGGCGGCGCTCTCCGGCGAGATCGGCGCGCACGAGGACGAGCAGCGGATCGCCATCCTCGACGGCGGCGCGCTGCGCTTCGTCTCGCCGGCCGACCAGTTCGTCTACGAGTACCGGTGGATGCCGGACGGGCGCGGCTTCGTCGGCACCGCGGCGGCCGGCAACGGCGACCAGAACTGGTACGTGGCCCGGCTGATGGCGTTCGACGCGGCCGGCGGGCCGCCGCGCGTGCTGTGGGCACAGCACTCCTATCAGCAGCAGATCGCGACGCCGGTCGTCTCGCCGGACGGGCGGACCGTGGCGTTCATCGTGGGGCTGATGAGCGATTTCGGCTCGACCGGCGGCGACGTCTGGACCGCACCGACGTCGGGCGGCGGCGCTGCCCGCGACCTCACCCCAGGCAGCCGGCTGAGCTTCTCCTCGCTGGACTGGTCGTGCGGCGGCCGGCTGGTGGCGGGCGACATCGCCGGCTCGGGCACCGGCATCGCTGCGATCGGCGCGGACGGGCATGTCGATCAGCTCTGGCAGGCGAACGCCACGCTGTCGGCCGGCGGCCGCGACCCCGGCATCGCCTGCGGCGGCGGCACCACTGCCGGCGTGCTGCAGGGCATGGTGCGCGCCCCGGCGCTGGTCGCGGGGGCGCTCGGCGCCTGGCACCCGGTCAGCCACGACAACGACCGGGTGGCGGCGGGCTGGACGGCGCGCAGCGTGTCCTGGAGCGACGGCGGCTATGCCCAGGACGGCTGGGTGCTGGAGCCGCTCGCGGCACCCAAGGGCCTGCGTCCGCTGGTCACCATCGTGCATGGCGGGCCGTCCGCGGCGAGTCTGCCCGCCTTCCCGCGCCAGGGCGTCGACACCGCGCTGCTGTCGGCTGGCTACGACCTGTTCCTGCCCAACCCGCGCGGCTCGTTCGGCCACGGCGAGGCGTTCGCCGCCGCCGACTACCGCGACCTCGGCGACGGACCGCTGCGCGACATCCTGGCCGGGCTCGACGGCGTGCTGCGGCGGTTCCCGGTCGACCCGCACCGGCTCGGCCTGTTCGGCTACAGCTATGGCGGCTACATGGCGCTGTGGGCGCCCGGCCGCACCGACCGGTTCCAGGCCAGCGTCTCCGGCGCCGGCATCTCCGACTGGATCTCGCTCGACGGCGAGACCGGCGTCGAGAAGGCGGACCTCGCCTTGTTCGGCGCACCGGCGTTCGCGGCGGCGGATCTCTATCTCTCGCAGTCGCCGGTGCTGCACGCGCGGTCGGTGCACACGCCGGTGTTCCTGTTCGGCGGCGACCAGGACGTCGAATGCCCGATCCAGCAGAGCCTCGAGTTCTGGCACGATTTGCGCGACCTGCACGTGCCGACCGAGTTCGTCGTCTATGCCGGCCAGGGCCACGGGCTCGAGAACGCGCACGACCTGGCCGACTCCACCCGCCGCACGCTGACCTGGTTCGCCCGCTATCTGGGCCCGTCCGCCGGGCCGCCGATCAGCCGAGCCGGCGGTCCGCCAGCAGGGTGAGCCAGATGGCCGCGCCGGCGCCGAAGCCCATGACCTGCAGGCGGTCGGCCTCGGCGAACCCGGTCGAGACGAGGGCGGCCAAGGCGACCAGCAGGCCAGTCAGCGCCAGCATCGGCCGACGGAAGGCCTTCGCCAGCGGCAGGAAATGTAGCCCGACGACCATGCCGACCAGCGGCAGCGCCAGGTCGCCCCGGTGCGCCGCGATCCCGACGGCCTCGCCGCCCAGGCTCCATCGCAGCCACGCCCGGTCCGGCGCCCGAGCCGCGGCCGCGAACCGCCGCGGACGCGGCACGACGAGCCACAGCACCAGAGCCAGAGCCAGAGCGGCCGAGAGCACGAGGATGGCGGATGCGGCCTGGATCTGCGCCGCCATGCCCAGCACGCCGATCATCATCCAGACGGTGCCGAAGCCGAGGCCGACGAGGGCTGGGATGGTCGTAGGCTGCATGGGCGTCGTCTCGCCGCCGAGGATCAGGCTCGCGAGTAGAGCGGTCTTGGATGGTGCGGGACCCGCCAAGGGCCGGCGGCCCTTGGAACCCATCTTATAAGTGGTTTCCAAAGGCGAGCCTTTGGCGGGGTCCAGGGGCAGAGCCCCTGGCCTTGCCGGCATCGGCCGGGCGCGATAGCTGCTCCACATGGACAATGTCGAAATGGCCCAGGAAAGCCTGGAGCACGCGCACGGGCACGCGCATGCCGATCATGCGGCGCAGCCGCCCGCCGGCACCAGGCGGGCCGCGATCCTGGTCGCCATCTTCGCCGCCATCGCCGTCATCCTGGAGATGAGCGCCAACGATGCGCAGATCGCCTACCTCGCCCGCACCATCACGGCCAGCGACATCTGGAACGAGTACCAGGCGAAGTCGGTGCGCCGGGCGGTGCGGTCCGAGGCCGCCGACATGCTGCGCGCGACGGCCACCGGCCCGGCCGCCGCGGACGCGATCGCGCGTGCCGAGAGCGAGGCCGCCCGGCTCGCCGACGATCCCTCGGCGGGCGGCATGAAGCAGCTGGCCGCACGCGCACAGGGCGACGAGCGCATCCGCGACCACGCCTTGCACGATCACGAGCAGCTGGAGCGCAGCGTCCGGGTGCTGCAGATCGCCATCGTGCTGCTCGGCCTCTACCTGGCGACGCGGTTCATGGCGCTGATGCTGGGCGGGCTCGTCATCGGCCTCGGCGCCGTCGCCTGGGGCGCGGTGGCACTTCTCGGGATCGTCTGATTCCGGCAGCGCGATCGGCTTGCCATCTGTCGGCGATCGGCCGTTCCGACTGAGGACCAGCGGACGTCGCGTCGTCCGGGACGCCAGCGCACCGGCCTGCGATCCGCCGCGATGTCGAGCACGAGGTCGGCGGGCTCGTCCTCCAGCATCCAGCGGGTCAGACGCTCGTAGTAGGCGATGAAGCGGTGGAGCGTCGCCTCGTCCATCATCCCGGCGCCCTGGCCCGGCGACCATCCGAGGCCGCGCTCCTGCTGCATCCGCCATCCGTGGACCGCCTCGAAGCCCGGCGCCCGCAGCAGCACGATCAGGCGGAGGCGGCGGAACAGCCGTCGGTCATCGCGGCGAAGTGCCGCGTTCACGTGGCGGCGCCAGGATCCGTCGGCGTCCTCGTCCTGCTCCAGCGCGTTGACCGGGTTCTCCAGCCGGTGCTCCGGAAGCGGCCGCGCGCCGACGCACCAGCCTTCCAGCACCACCACGTCGGCAGGCGTCCCGTGCATCAACCCGTCGTGCGGCGGCGCGCGATCGTCCGTGGTCTTGTCGAACCGGGGTGACCCGACCGGCCCGCTGCCGCTCAGCAACACCTCGATGGTCCGGCAGGCCAGCGCCACGTCGTGCATACCGGGGACGCCGCGCGTCGCCAGCAGCGGATGCACGTCACGGCAGAGCGCCGCCCGCTCGGGCCGGGTCAGGTAGAAGTCGTCGAGCGAGAGCACGGCGGCCCGAAGGCCGCGCGTCTCCAGCAGCACCCGCAGCCGGGCCGCCATCGTCGACTTGCCGCTGCCCTGCGCCCCTGCCAGGCCAACGGCGACCAGGCGGCCGTGCATCGCGCGGCAGGCGACGATCAGATCGGCCACCAGCGCGTCCGCGGCGTCGAAGGCCTCCGCCGTGTCGGCGAACGTGCCGGCCGATGCAGGGGTCACGGCGACCGGACCGCCGGGATCTCCCCGCCGCCTTCCACGTGCGGTCCCGGGTCGGACGCCTGCATCACACCGGCGCCGGTTCGCAGATGCGGGGGCAACCCGAACTGCCTCGCGCGGCTAGGCATCCGTCCCCTCGAAGACTGGAAGCCGTCATGCAGTTCCTCCTCTACCCGCTCGTCATCGTGGCGGGACTGATGAACCCGCTGCAGGCGGCGTGCACCTCGAGCCTGAACAAGGTGCTGCACCGGCCGTTCATGGTGGGCGTGGTCAGCGTCGGCGGCACGGCCATGGTGACGCTGATCGGCGCCCTGCTGCTGGGCCAGCTCGGGTTCAACGGCAAGGCGGCGCAGGTGCCGTGGTGGGCCTGGCTGGGCGGCCTGGCCGGGTCGCTGTTCCTACTGACCCAGCCGGTGGCGGCGGAAAAGATCGGCGCCGGGCCCTTCATCGGCCTCACGGTCACGTCCTCGGTGATCCTGTCGGTGCTGATCGACAATTACGGCTGGCTCGGCTTCCCGCAGCACACCGCCTCGATCGGGCGGATCGTGGGTACCGGGCTCATGGTCGTCGGCGTGGGGCTGGTCGCGGCGCTGTAGCGCGGGCAACTCGACTCGGACGGCCCACAGGCTGCACTCTGCTGCGCTGCCGTTCCGGCCGCCGGAGAGTTCGATGGGCCTGACCAGGATGCGGAAGCGGCGACGAGTGCGTCTGCGCGAGGGCGCCACCTCGTGAGCGGCGCCTATGCCGGGCTGCTCGACCACCGCAAGCTGGTTGTCGCCTGCTTCCTGGGCTGGTTCCTCGACGCCTTCGACCAGGTGACGCTGATCCTGGTGCTGCCGGAGATCGCGCGCAGCTTCGGGGTCTCGCTGACCGCGATGGGGCTGGTGCTGACGGTGCAGAGCATCGGCCGCATGATCGGCAACACCTCCTGGGGGTGGCTCGCCGACCGCTACGGCCGCAAGCTCACCTTCATGGCGGGCGTGATCTGGTTCGCGGTGTTCTCGGGCCTCTCGGGGCTGGCCTGGAGCTACACCGCTCTGCTGGCGATCCAGCTGCTGTTCGGCATGGGGTTCGGCGGCGAGTGGACCGCGTCGGCGGCGCTGCTGATGGAGACGGTGCCGGAACGCTCGCGGGCGGCGGCCTCGTCGCTGATGATGATGGGCTACGAGTTCGGCTTCTTCGCGGCGGCCGGCGTGCAGGCGCTGCTGCTGGCCTCGCTCGGCTGGCGGGCGATGTTCTTCATCGGCATCGCGCCCGCCCTGCTCGCGATCTTCATCCGGGTCGGCATCTCCGAGAGCCCGGTCTGGCTGACGCGCCAGCGGGCGCGGGCGGCGGACCGGACGGACGGACGCCGGCCGGCGCGGGCGCGCCTGGTGCTCGGATTCGCCACGGTTCAGGCCTGCGCCTTCATGCTGCTGGTGCAGTTCGACACCGCCTCGATCTACAGCTTCTATCCGACGGTGTTGAAGACCGCGCACCATTTCGACGCGACCTTCGTGTTCTACGCGATCGCGACCTATTCGGTGGGCTCGATCCTCGGCAAGCTTCTGGGGGGCTGGCTGTCCACGCGCTTTGGCCAGCGCGCGACGCTGATGCTCTACCTCGCGATCACGGTGGCCTTCATCGTGCCGTTCGTGTCGGGGGCGAACACCGCCGTGCTGCTGGGCTCGGCGTTCCTGGTCGGCGGTGCCAGCAGCGGCATGTTCGCCCTCGTGCCGGACTACCTGGCGATCCGCTTCGCCTCCGACGTGCGCTCGTTCGGCATGGGCGTCGCCTATGCGGTGGCGGCGTTCGGCGCGGCGATCTCGGGCTACGTCGTGCCGGCGCTGGGCGGCGTCACCGGCCTTGAGACGGCGATCGCGGCGCTGGCGATCGGCGCCTCGGTGGTGGTGGCGGCGATCATCGTGCGCGAGCCGGCCGAGCTGCCCGGGCTGCACATGCGGGAGGCTGTGGGCTGAGCCAAGGCTTGGCGCCGCGGCCCGGCGTCGGGGCCGGCGTCAGGGCCTAGGAGGTGTCGCCGGCCAGCGTGCAGGCGGCATGGATCAGCGCCAGGTGGCTGAGGCCCTGTGGGGTGTTGCCGAGATGCTCGCCCGTCGTCGGGTCGATCATCTCCGCCAGCGTGCCGGTGTTGGGCGGCAGGCGGGCCAGCGTCTCCTGGAACAGGGCCTCGGCTTCCTCCGCTCGGTCCAGCAGGCACAGCGCCTCCGACATCCAGAACGAGCAGGCCAGGAAGGCGCCCTCCTCGTCGGCAGCGCCGGAATAGCGGTAGAGGAAGGGGCCGCTCCCCAGCTCGTCTCGGATCGCGTCCATGGTCGAATCTAGCCGGTCGCGGCCATCGAAGCCGAACCGGACCGCCAGTGCCAGCGAAGCGTCGAGCTGGTCGCTGCCGGCGTAGAAGACGTAGGCCTGGCGCGTCTCCGACCAGCAGTTCTCCTGGATCCACTCGGCGATCCGGTCCCTCTCGTGCTGCCAGCGCTCCAGGCAGTGCGCCGGCAGGTGGCCGAGCTCGGCCAGCTCGCTGGCCCGGCTCAGCGCCTGCCAGCAGCTGATCTTGGACATGGTGTAATGGCGCCGTTCCTCGAGCTCCCAGATGCCGGAGTCGCGCTGGCGCCAGTGGTCCGCGCAGGTGTCGGCCAGGCCAGCCAGCAGGCGGGCACTCTTCTGGTCCAGGATGTTGCCGCGGCTGACGAACAGGGCCGCGGTCTCGAAGATGTCGCCGTAGATGCCGTGCTGGTGCTGCGTGGTCGCCTGGTTGCCGATCACCACCGGGACGGAGCCGCGATAGCCGCCGACATCGTCGAGCGCCTCCGCACCCGGCGCCCGCGCCCCGGACAGCGAATACAGCACCTGCGGGCCATGCTCGCCGAGGCGGCGCATCAGCCAGGTGAAGGCGGCCTTGGCGTCGGAGATGGCGCCGATCCGGATGAAGGCGTTGACGACGTAGGCGGCGTCGCGGATCCAGGCGTAGCGGTAGTCCCAGTTCTTGGAGCCGCCGATCCGCTCGGGCAGCGAGGTGGTCGCGGCGGCCGCGATGGCGCCGCTCGGCGAGTAGATCAGCAGCTTCAAGGCCAGCGCGCTGCGGCGCACGGCATCGCGGTGCGGGCCGTCATAGCAGATGGCGTCCGACCATTCGCGCCAGGCGTGGTCGCTCACCTCGATGCGGGAGTCGATCTGCGCGATCGGCGGCACGCCGAGCGGCTCGTCGTCGCCGGCCAGGATGGCAACGGTGGCGCGCTCGCCCTCGGAGACCGTCACCTCGGCCTCGATGCCGCGGTCGGTCTCGCCGATGATGCGGACGTTGTCGGTGTGGCGCAGCAGGCCGAGCACGCTGCCCAGGTGGAAGATGCTGCCGTTCGGGTTGGGCTGCAGCCACGGTGATGCCGTTCCGCAGATGGTGCCGAGGAACAGGCGGATGCGGAAGCGGACCTGCCCGGATCGGCCCTCGATGCGGCGGGCGAACTCGGTCCAGGGTAGGCGGCCGGCCAGGCTGCTGTTCAGCGACTCCAGGATGCGGACCTCGCCGGCATCGGTCCGCACCAGGCTCTCCAGCACGTTGCTGTCCGGGCGATAGCGGCGGCTGATGCGGAAGGGTCCCACCGGACGCAGCTGGAAGAAGCCGCCGCTGCGGTGCAGCAGGCGGTCGAACAGCGGCGGGCTGTCGATCGCCGGCGCACACCACCAGTCGGCGCTGCCGTCCGGCGCCACCAAGGCCACCGAGCGGCCGTCGCCCAGCGCCGCGTAGTCCTGAATCGGCCAGAAGCCGTCCTGCGGGCCATAGGGGGCGAGGTCGTCGGCCTCGGCCGGAACGTGATGATTCAAGGGCGAGGTCTCCTGCGCCGGCTCCCGCGGCGCCGCGGCAGTCTGAAACTAGCCGGCGAGACGGGGCTGCGGAAGCGTGCCGCGCCGAACGGGATCGGGGTAGGCTCACCGCGCGAGACCGGACCACAGGGGGCAGGATGGAGCGCGGATCGAAGTTCGTCTCGGCACTGATGGCCGTGCTGGCGCTGCAGCTGATCGAGCCGCAGCGGGCGCCGAGCCCATACTGGCACCTGGTGCTCGCGGCGGCTGCGGGGACGATCGTCGCCTGGGCGATCGCCACCCTCGGTGACGCCTGGAACAGGCGCCGCCACCGTCGGTCGCCCGGCCGGTCATCCTTGTGAGGAGTGACCGAGAACCGGCTGGCCGATCGTCATCGCCGGAAGGTCATGCGGCACCGAGGCAACCGCGTGCCGGCGGCCCGGTTGCAGCATCGCCAGGATGACAGGGACGACACGATGACCAAGGACGTGACCAGGCAGCATGACGACGACGACCGGACCACCAGCCGGGGCACCGTGAAGGGACACCACGCGCAGCCGGGCGAGGCCGTGACCGAGGGCGGTCCGGCGCCGTCGCCGACCGAAGGCCATGGCGCGCCCAAGGGCTCGGCCTCCAGTGCGCATCTGGAGCATGCCGTGGAGGGAGAGGACACCAGCACGGCGACCGCGGGACGGCTGGAGAAGGAGCACGCCGCCGGCGCGGGTTCGGCGAAGACGCAGGACGGCCGCGGCCATCGCAAGCACGCGGAACGGGACGGCTCGTCCTGACCCTCCGCGGCAGACGTCGGGCGCGGGTCGGCCCACCGGCAGACGGCTGATTTCAGCGGCGACGGTAGCGCTCGGTTAACCGGCCGGGCCCTAGTCTGACGGGGGCGCACCAGGCACCCTTGTCGGAGGTCTTGATCGCGTGAGCCTGACAGATGGATCTGCGGGTCCGCGATCGGGGATCGGAGCGGATCGCCGGACCGGCTCGGCCTTGATTGCGATCCTGCAGCCGCTTCGCGTGGCCGATTGGCTGTCGGCAGACCGTGCGAGCGCCTATTGCAGGATCCTGCTGACGGTCACCGTCATCGCCATGGCCGGCTGGGTTCTGTGCTCGTCCGGCGGCGTCGATCCGGCGGGTAAGCCGCTCGGCACCGACTTCGTCAGCTTCTGGACCGCGTCGGAGCTGGCGCTGCAGCATCGGCCCGCCTCCGTCTACGACGTGGCCGCGCACCATGCGGCGCAGACCGCGGTGTTCGGCCAGGCGGCATCCCGCTACACCGCCTTCTTCTACCCGCCGGTCTTCCTGCTGGTCTGCCTGCCCCTGGCGATGGTGCCCTATCTCGCCGCCCTGGTTGCATGGCTGGGCCTCACCGGCCTGGCGCTCTGGCGCTGCCTGCGCGCGATCCTGCCGCAGGCGAGCCTGGCGCTGGCGATCCCGGCCTATCCGGCCATGATCCTCAACATCGGGCACGGCCAGAACGGCTTCCTGACGGCGGCGCTGTTCGGCGGCGCCATGCTCGCCCTCCCCGTCCGACCGATCCTGGCCGGCCTGTGCTTCGGTTGCCTCATCTACAAGCCGCAACTCGGCATCATGATTCCGCTGGCCCTGCTCGCGGCACGACGCTGGACGACGCTGCTGGCGGCCGCCGCTGCCGCGCTCGGCCTCCTGGCGACATCGGCGATCCTGTTCGGCCCGGCCACCTGGCGGGCCTTCCTCGCGGCGTCGCCGCTCGCCCGGACCGCGCTGGAGCGGAACCTGATCGGCCCGGAGAAGATGCCGAGCGCGTTCGCGGCCGTGCGGCTCCTGCATGGTAGTCCGGGCCTGGCCTACGCCGCGCAGTCGGTCGTCACGGTCTGCGTCGGGGTGGCCCTGGTCCGGGCGCTCCGCCGGCGGCGGGGCGGGCTCGGGGACGGCGCCCTGATCGCCATGGCGGCCCTGCTCGCAAGCCCGTTCCTGCTCGATTACGATCTGACGGTGATGGCCCTGCCGCTCGCCTGGGTCATGCGCGAGGCCCTGCGCGAGGGGTTCCTGCCGTGGGAGAAGATCACGCTGGCCGCCGGCTTCGTCCTGCCGCTGCTGGTCCGTCCCGTCGCGGACCACCTGGCGATCCCGCTCAGTCCGCCGGTGTTGATGGCCGTGTTCTGCATGGTGCTGAGGCGGGTCCGTATCGACGCCGATTTCGGGACGGCGCTTCAGGCGTAGCCACCCGAAACATTCTCCTGTTCGTCTGAACTCCGACAATGCCAGGCTGCCAAGAGGGCGGCGTCATTTGTTATCACAAGTTCTTGACCTGAGACTTCCGCGGCGAAAGCCACTTATGACGCGGGATTTCGACGTGGTAGGGCTTCTGGATGGCGTCATCGATCGGTTCGGATGGTAACCCCCGCTTGGGTTTGTTGCTGGTTGGTGTGGGAGGTGCCGTCGCAACGACCGTCGCAGCCGGGCTTGAACGCATCAGGCAGGGTTCGGACGATCGGGTCGGTCTGCCGCTGGCGGCCGTCACCACGGCCGGCCTGGCAGACTATGCGCGGATCGAGATCGCCGGATGGGATCTGAACCCGGACGACCTGGCCACCGCCGCATCCCGGCATGGCGTGCTGTCGCGGGAGATGCTGTCCCCGGTCTTGGACAGCCTGTCGGCGATCCGCCCCTGGGCCGGGTCCGGCAACTCGGCGTTCTGCCGCAACATCGTTGGCGACAACACCACCCGCGTGAACTCGCACCTGGGGACGGTGGAGCAGATCCGGCGTGACATCGCCGGCTATCGCGCGCGCACTGGCATCGACCGGCTGGTGGTGATCAACCTGGCCTCGGTCGAGAGCTGGCCCGACGACACCGCCGCCTTTGCCACGACGGACCGGTTCGAGCGGGCGCTGCAGGACAATGATCCGGCGATCAGCCCGGCCATGCTCTACGCCTACGCCGCGATCCGCGAGGGCATCCCATACGGCAACTTCACGCCGAGCCTGGCCGCCGACATCCCCGCCCTCGCCGCGCTGGCGCAGGCCCGCGGCGTGCCGGTCGCCGGCAAGGATGGCAAGACCGGCCAGACCTTCCTGAAAACCGTGCTGGCGCCGGCCTTCCGCGACCGCGCCCTGCACGTCGACGGCTGGTTCTCCACCAACATCCTGGGCAACAACGACGGGCTGGCGCTCGACGACCCGGCCAGCCTGTCCTCCAAGCTCAAGACCAAGGGCTCGGTGCTGGACGACATCCTCGGCTACCGGGTCGAGGACCATGTCGTGCACATCCACTATTACCGGCCGCGCGGCGACGACAAGGAGGCGTGGGACAACATCGACGTGTCGGGCTTCCTCGGCCAGCGCATGCAGATCAAGGTGAACTTCCTCTGCAAGGACAGCATCCTGGCCGCGCCGCTGGTGATCGAGATCGCCCGCTGCCTGGACCTGGCGCAGCACCGCGGCGAGGCGGGCGCGCAGAACCAGCTCGGCCTGTTCTTCAAGTCGCCAATGACGCGTGACGGCCAGGTGGCCGAGCACGATTTCTTCCGCCAGCAGCGACACCTGCAGGAATGGCTGGAGCAGACCGGCTGATCGCGATGGATGCGTCCATCCCGGCATACGACGAGGCGCTCGACGGCCTCGGTCCGGTCGCCCGAGACATTGCCGAATGCAAGCGGATGCACGACCAGTCGAGCATCGACAGCGTGGCCGAGCGGCTATTTCGCCGTGCCTGGGCGATGCTGGTGGGCGGCACGGCGCCAGAGGCGATCTGCCTGGAGGTCGCCGCCGACGCGTTGGTGGCAACGCGGCTGGCGGGGATCGACACTGAGCTGCTCGCCGCCCACGCGGTCGAGCCGGCCGCCGCCGGCGCGATCCTGGACCGGGCATTCGCGGAGGCCTCGTCCGGTCTGGCGCCCGAGGTCGCGCAGCGGCTGCGGGGATCGGTAGGGCGCGCGGTGCCGACGTCGGACCGCGAACTGCCTGGGTTCGTGGGGGCGCTGATCCGGCAGCCTCGTGCCGGCGCCACCGCTCCGGGCAAGCCCAGGCTGGCGCTGGAGCCGGCGGAGAGCCATGGCGACCACTGCCTGGCGGTGGCGGTGCTGGGCACGATCATCGCGTTGCAGTCGGGCGCCGATCCGGCGCCGGTATTCCTGGTCGGGCTCGCGCATCACCTGCACAACGCTGCGCTGCCGGACACCGGCTTCGCCGGCGAGATGCTGCTGGGCGACGCCCTCGTGCCGCTGATGCGGCGGCTCACGCAGCGTGAACTGGCGACGCTGGAGCCGGCGCTGCGCCGCCACGTCGAGGCGGCGCTCGATCTCACCCTCGATGCCGGGACGCCGGAGGGGCGTGCGTTTCATGCCGCCGACGTCATCGACCGCGTGCTGCAGGCGCATCACCATGCCCGCGCCGCCGCCTTTACCGTGGACCAGGCGATGGGCGATCTCGGGCTGGTGCACGAAGGCCCGCTGCAGGTCTTCCACCGACGGGTGCTGTCGGCCGTGGGACTGGCATGACCCCGGCGGCCTGGCCGGATGGGGCACTGCGAAGCCCGGTCTCGGGACGCGCGCTGTCGCGGCGCCTCGTGGCGGGCGGCGCGCTGCTGGTCGTGGGCGACGAGGCCTGGCCGATAGTCGACGACATCCCATTCCTGCGCACCGGCCGCGACGGGCTGGCCCGGGCGGCGGTCGCGGCGCTCGAGGCCGGCGATGCCGTGGAGGCGGGGGCGCTGCTGCTGGCCGACCAGGACCCATACGCGCCCGACCCGCCGCCGACGCCGGCGCGCTGCCGTGAGCTCGTGCGGGGGCGAGACAGCATCGGCTTCCGGGACGCGATGCGGCAGCTCGAATACGGCCGCGTCGGCGACTACTTCGCGCATCGCTGGACCGACCCGACCTTCCTGTCCGGCCTCGCCATGCTGGAGCAGGCGCTGCCGGACCAGCCGGGGGGCACCGTGTTCGAGCTCGCCTGCGGCGCCGGGCACTTCCTGGCCGCGATCGGCCAGGCCGGGTTCGATGCGATCGGCGGCGACATCGTGTTCTCCAAGCTCTGGCTGGCGCGCCACTTCGTCAGCCCCGCCGCGCGGCTGGTCTGCCACGACGCGGCGTCGCCGTGGCCGCTGGCCGAGGGCGCCACCGACACGGCGTTCTGCCACGACGCGTTCTACTTCCTGCCGGACAAGCCGGGCATCGCCGGCCGGATGCGCGCCCTGGTGACGGACGGCGGCACGCTGGCGGTCGGCCATGCCCACAACGCCGCCGCCGCCAACCATTCGGCGGGTGCGGCGCTGGACGTCGCCGGCTACGCGGCCCTATTCCCGGACGCGCTGCTGTTCGACGATGCCGAGCTGACGCGGGCCTTCGCCGAGAGCCGGGCTCCGCAGCCAGCCGCGGCGACGGCGTTGGAGCCGGCGGCGGCGGTCTCGCTGCTGTGCGCGACGCCGGGACGGCCCCTGCGGGCCCCGCACCGGATGCTGGGGCCCGATCGCGGCCTGCGGCTCAACCCGCTCTACCGGCGGGAGGAGGCGGGCTGGCGCATCGCCTGGCCGAGCCCCCGCTACGAGGACGAGTATGCGGCGCTGGCCACCTACCCGGCGGTCTGGACCGGGTCCGAGCCGCACGGGCCGGCGGCGTGCGAGCAAGCGTTACGCCGCCGCACCCATGTGGCGCTGCCGCCGCGATGGTGAGCCCGCCGGGCCGAGACACCGTCGGTTGGGGCATCGCCGGCTGCGGCTGGGTCGCGCGCGACTATGCGGCGCCGGCGATCCGCGAGAGCAGCAACGGCCGGTTGCTGGCGCTGTTCGATCCCGATGCCGACGCCATGGCGCGGATCGTCGGCAAGGACGGCGCAGTCCGCAGCACCGCCGCGCTGGCCGCGCTGCTGGACGTGCCCGGACTGGACGCGGTCTATGTCGCGACGCCGAACCACCTGCACCGGCCGATCGTCGAGGCGGCGGCGGCGGCGGGCAAGGCGGTGCTGTGCGAGAAGCCGATGGCGCTCGACCTCGCCGATGCGCGCGCCATGGTCGCGGCCTGCAACCACGCGGGCACCCGTTACGCGACCGCATTCGACCAGCGCTTCCACCCGGCGCACCAGGCGGCGGCGGCACTGATCCGGGCCGGCGCGGTCGGACGGGTGACGGCGCTGCGCATCGTCTATGCCTGCTGGGTGGGTGCGACCTGGTCGGCCGACAACTGGCGCATCGATCCGGCGCGGGCCGGCGGCGGCGCCTTCTTCGACCTGGCGCCGCACGGACTCGACCTCGCCTCCATGCTGCTGGGCGAGCCGCTGGTGCGGGCCGAGATCCTGGGCCAGCACCGGCTGCACGACTATGCGCGCGGGCCCATCGACGACGGCGCCATGCTCGTGGCGGCCACCGCGTCCGGCGTGCTGGCCTCGCTGCACGTGGCGTACAACTGCCCGGAGTTCCTGCCGCGGCGGCGGCTCGAGATCATGGGCGAGCGCGGCCAGCTCACCCTTGCCGACACCATGGGGCAGACGCCGGGCGGCAGCCTGGTGCTGCACGACGCCGCCGGCGCGCGCGAGATCGCGGTCGCCGGCATCGGGCGCTCGCCCTTCACCGCACAGGTCGAGGCGTTCGCGGACCACCTGCTCGGCCGGCGGCCGTTCGGGTTCGAGCCCGGCCAGGACCTCGAGACCATGCAACTGCTGGCGACGTTGCGCGACCGCATCGCCGACCGCCCGCCCGTCCAAGGACGCGCCTGACCGATGCCGCTCTCTCCCTACGCGTGCAGCAATTGCGGGCACTGGCAGAGCTATTTCGCCGTGCCGCCCGACTGCCCGATCTGCTCCGACGTGCGCAACGACCTGCCGGAGGATGGCTGGGACTTCCGCACCCCTGCCGACCTGACGCCGCGACTGACGCATCACCGCCGCGAGGTGGTGCCGGGGATCTGGGAGTTCTGGAGCACGCCGCGCGTCGGGCTGGACAGCCACGGCTGGCTGCTGCTGGAGCCAGGTTCCGCGTGCGGCAACGTCGCCTTCGAGGCCGCACCCCTTTACGACGAGGCCAGCCTGCGGGCGATCGAGGAACTGGGCGGCATCGGCACGCTGGCGGCGTCGCATCCGCATGGCTACGGCGCGCTGTGGCAGCTGCAGCGGCATTTCTCGCCGGACCTGCTGATCCAGAAGGAGGACCTGCAGTGGACCAAGGCGTTCCGCGTCACCCACCCGTGGGACGAGCGGCACGAGATCCGGCCGGGGCTGGTGCTGCACCATACCGGCGGGCACTACGAGGGCCACGCGATCCTGCATGATGCCAGCCGCGGCGCGGTGTTCGTCGGCGACGCGCTGAAGCTCGACCTGGACGAGGCCGGGCAGCTGGCGGCGCTGTCCTGCCACAAGGCCTACCACAAGCAGATCCCGCTCTCGCCGGACGAGGCGCGGCGCTACCGCGCGGTGTTCGAGACGCTCGACTTCGACACCGTGTTCACGCCGTTCGAGTGCGCCACCGACGTGCCGAAATCGGCGGTGCTGGAGCTGCTGGACCTGATGATCGCAGGCGCCGCCTCGACGCGGCCGGTGCCGGTGCCGCACCTGCGGCCGCCGGTGCACGAGGGCCGGGCGGCATGAGCCTGCGCTACGCCTTCAACACCAACGGCTGCGCGCATCACCGGCTCGACGACGCGATCGGGCTCGTCGCCGACAGCGGCTATGACGGCATCGCGCTCACCCTCGACGTCGGGCTGCTCGACCCGTTCGCGGACGACTATGCGGCGGCGCTGCGGCGGGCGGCCTCGATACTGTCCCGGCGCGGGCTCGGCGTGGTGATCGAGACCGGGGCGCGGTTCCTGCTCGATCCGCGCGCCAAGCACGAGCCCACCCTGGTCACCGCGGCGCCCGAGGGCCGCGCGCGACGGATCGAGTTCCTGACCCGGGCACTGGAGGCCGGCGCCGAGACCGGGGCCGAGGCGATGTCGTTCTGGGCCGGCATCCCCGCATCCGGACTCGATCCGGCGCAGGCGCGCGGCTGGCTGCGCGCGGGCCTGGAGGAGGTGGCACGTCGGGCCGAGCGGCTGGGCGTGGTGGCGGCGCTGGAGCCGGAGCCCGGCATGCTGATCGAGACCGTGGCCGACTTCACGGCGATCGCCGAGGGCGTGCCGGGCCTGCGGCTGGCGCTCGATCTCGGCCATTGCCTGGTGACCGAGGACATCGAGCCGGACCAGGCGGTGCTGGAGTATGCGGACCGGCTCGGCACCGTCACCATCGAGGACATGCGCCGCGGCGTGCACGAGCACCTGCCGTTCGGCGCCGGTGACATGGACGTCGCGGCGGCGCTCGGTGCGCTGCGCCGGATCGGTTTCGAGCGGCTGGTCTGCGTCGAGCTGTCCCGCGACAGCCACCGCGCCGACCGCATGGTGCCCGAGGCAATCCGCGTTCTGCGCGCGGCCGAGGCGGCGCTCGCGTGAGGATCTGCTTCGTCAGCCGGCGCTACTTCCCGGCAATCTCCGGCATGAGCGTCTATGCGCGGAATCTGCTGCAGGCGCTGGTCGAGGCCGGGCACCAGGTCACCATGATCAGCCAGTATCGCGATGACGCCTATGGCAAGAGCGTCTATGGCGGCGGGCCGCCGCCGCCGGTGCCGGACGTGCGCGTGGTGGGGCTGCCGCAGATCGGCGAGGCCGAGGGCGGCGACTTCGAACGCGACATCGACGTGCTGGTGCGCACCATCGCCGCCGAGCACGCGCGCACGCCGTTCGACCTGCTGCACGCGCAGTATGGCTACCCGACCGGCTGGGCGGTGCTGCTGGCATCGAAGATGCTCGGGCTGCCCAACCTGGTGTCGATCCAGGGCGGCGACGGGCACTGGGTCGGCTCCTGCTGCGAGACGCACCGGCTGGCGATGGAGCGGGTGCTGGACCATACCGGCGCGGTGCTGATCGGCTGCCGCTCGTTCGCCGACGAGGTGACCGGGCGGCTCGGCACCGACCCGGCGCGCTTCACCATCGTGCCGGGCGCCGTCGAGACGGGACGGTTCAGGCCAGACGGCGTGGAGACAGGCAACGTTCCGGTGCTGCTGTATCACGGCCGCGTCGACCGCCGGAAAGGCGTGTTCGACATGATCGACGCCCTGCAGCGGCTGGACGGCGAGGGCGTCCGGTTCCGTCTGGTGCTGTCGGGGATCGGACCGGACCTCGACGAGGCGACGCGGCGGGTCGGCGAGGCCGGGCTCGCGGGGCTCACCACGTTGCGCGGCTACGTCGAGTACGACCGGGCGCCCGAGGCCTATGCCGGCGCCGACATCTTCGTGTCGCCGACCTATGCCGAGGGATTCTCCAACACCATCCTGGAGGCGATGGCCAGCGGGCTTGCCACGGTGTCGTGCCGGGTGGTCGGCGTGGTCGACTGCCTGCGCCACGGCGAGACCGGCCTGCTCGTCGAGGCCGGCGACGTCGACGCGCTGACCGACGCGCTGCGCCGGGTCATCCTGGACCGGGAGTTGTGCCGGCGGCTGGCGGCGCGGGCGCTGGAGGAGTGCCGGCGGCTCTACTCCTGGCCGGTGGTCGCCGGCCAGATCATGCGGACCTATGCCGAGGTAGTGGCCCGTCCGGTCGATGTCGACTTCGAGACGGCGCTGCCGCTGGGTCCGTGCCGGTTTCGCGACGCGCCGCACCTGCTGTGAGCGGACCTTCCCCCGGCACGGCGCTGCTGCTGTCGCCGCATCTCGACGACGTGGCGTTCTCCTGCGGCGGCATCGCGGCGACGCTGGCGGCATCGGGCTGGACAATTCGGGTGGCGACCTGCTTCACCCGCTCGCTGCATCCCGCCACCGGCTTCGCGCTCGCCTGCCAGCGTGACAAGGGGCTGCCGGACGATGCCGACTACATGGCGCTGCGCCGGGACGAGGATCGCGCCGCCTGCCGGGCGCTGGGGGCGGAGCCGGTCTGGCTGGACCTGCCCGAGGCGCCCGGCCGCGGTTACGGCTCGGCGGAGGCGCTGTTCGCGGAGCCGCTACCTGGCGACGGCGTCGCCGGACCGCTCGCCAAATCTTTGGGCGAGCTGATGGTGGCCACGCGGCCGTCGCTGGTGCTGGCGCCGCAGGGGTGCGGGGGGCATGTCGACCACCTGCTGGTGATCGAGGCGGTGCTCGCCATCTGGGCCGGGCTACCCGACCCGCCGGCGCTCGGCCACTACCGCGACACCCCCTACGTGATCCGCGATCCGGCGGCAGCACCCGATCCGCGCGTGGCCGCGGCCGCCCCGCACGCGGCGAAGATCGCGCTGGATCGGCGGGCGCTCAGCGCCAAGCAGGCGGCGGTCGCCTGCTACGCCACGCAGCTCGGGTTCCAATTCGGCGGCGCCGCGCCTGCGGCGGACGCGATCGAGGCGCTGATGCGGCGCGAGGCAGGCGATGCAGGCGGCCTGGCCGAGCGGCTGTTGCTGTCGCGGCCGGCGTCGCACGGTCGCAGGGAGGCATCATGGCCGACTGGCTGGTGACCGGCGGGGCCGGCTTCATCGGCTCCCACCTGGCCGACGCGCTGGTGTCCCGCGGTGACCGCGTCCGCGTGCTGGACGACCTCTCGTCCGGATCGCCCGCCCACCTGGAGCCCGCGGTCGAGCTGGTAGTCGGCAGCGTGACCGATCCGGCCGCGGTGGCGCGCGCGGTCCACGGCGTGCGCGGCGTGTTCCACCTGGCCGCGATCGCCTCGGTCAGCCGCGCCACCGAGCAGTGGGCGCAGACCCATGCGGTGAACCAGACCGGCGCCGTCACCGTGCTGGAGGCGGCGCGGGATGCCGGCGGACCGCCGGTCGTCTACGCGTCCTCCGCCGCGGTGTATGGCGAGACGCCGGGCGGTCCGATCGCCGAAGATCGGGCGCCGGCGCCCTGCTCGGCCTATGGCTGCGACAAGCTCGGAGCCGAGCTGCATGCCGGCATCGCCAGCCGGCTGTTCGGCATCCCGACGACGGGGCTCCGCTTCTTCAACGTGTACGGGCCCCGGCAGGACGGCGCCTCGCCCTATTCCGGCGTGATCTCGGCCTTCCGACACGCGCTCGCCCGCGGCCAGACCCTGGTGCTGAACGGCGACGGCGGGCAGACGCGCGACTTCGTCTATGTCGCCGACGTGGTGGCGGCCCTCACGGCGTCGATGGATCGGCTATGCGTCGGGGCCGCCGCAGCCGGCCGCGAGCCCGACGTGTTCAACGTCTGCACCGGCCGCGCCACCAGCATCCGCGAGCTGGCCGCGCTGCTGGGCGAGGTGTCCGGCCAGGGCGCCCCGATCCGCCTCGGGCCGCCGCGGGTCGGCGACATCCTGCATTCGCTGGGCGACCCGCGCCTGCTGGCCGGGACGGTGGGGATCGAGTGCCGGACCCTGGTTCGCACCGGCCTCGCGTTGCTTGTCGCGGCGGAGCAGGGCGAGGACGTCTCCCGCAGCATGAGACGGATGACACGATGACCGACCTCGCCGCCGTCGCCGCCCTGTTCCGGGCCAGCCTGCCGCCGGACGCCACCGTGCGGACCTTCCGCATCGACGGGCTGGACCGGCTCGGCATCCCGGTGGTGCAGGCCGACCTGCTGCAGGACGACCAGCCGCCGGTGATCGGCCACGGCTATGGCTTCACCGAGGCCGAGGCCGCGACCGGAGCGCTCGGCGAGCTGTGCGAGGAGGTGCACCTCGCCGGCTGGCTGCGGCAACAGGAGCCGATGCTGGGCAGCCACGCCGACCTCGCGGCCCGGCTCGGGCCCCGCGCGGTCGCCGACCCGCTCACCCTCTGCCTCCCGGCCGGATCCGACTACGATCCCGACGCGGTGCGCGCCTGGCTGCCAGCTCGGCGCTATCCCTCCGACGAGACCGTGCTGGTGCCGATCGAGTGGCTGGCGATCGCGCCGTATCAGCTCGACGGCCGGCCGCGGCTGATCACGCCGATCACCAACGGGCTGGGGGCCGGCCTAGACCTGCCGCACGCCATCGCGCACGGGGTGATGGAGCTGCTGCAGCGCGATGGCAACGTGCTGAGCTACCGCGCCTTCGACTCCGGCCAGGTGGTCGAGGTCGGGGACGGGCCGGACGCGGATTGCGCGGGCTTGATCCGGCTGTTGCTGGACGCCGGCATCGACGTCACCGTGAAGCTGGCAGGCACGGAGTTCGGCCTCGCCAACCTGTACGTGGTCGGCGACGATGCCGGCGCGCCGCTGATGCCGATCCAGATCACCGCCTGCGGCGAGGCGGCGCACCCGGATCGGGTGCGGGGCCTGCGCAAGGCGCTGCTGGAGTTCATCGGCTCGCGCTCGCGCAAGGTGGCCAGCCACGGCCCGCTGGACCTGCTGCGGCCGCTGCTGCCGCCGGATTGCCTCGGCCGTCAGCTGGCCGTTGCCGAGGCGGGCGGCGAGGAGCCGCGGGCGCTGGCCGCGATGGCCGAATGGCTGGACCAGGATGGCGCCGAGCTTAGGCGGCGGCTCGCCGGCAGCGTGTTCCGGCGCGACGCCGCGATCCCGTTCGAGGCCCTGCCGGACGCTCAAGCTCCAGATGGGCCGGCGGGGCTGGGCGACAGCGCGGCGCGCCTCGCCTGGCTGTCGCGGATGCTGGCGGCCGAGGGCATGGAGATCCTGTGGGTCGACTGCTCGCCGCCGGACCAGCCGGTGCGCGCGGTGAAGGTGGTCGTGCCCGGGCTCGAGAGCGAGACCATGAGCTACCACCGCATCGGCTGGCGCGGCGCCGCCCGGCTGCGGGCGCGGGACGACGCCCTGATCGCGGACCGGCCGCGGCCGGGCTGGCGGAGGGTGCGGCTGCGGCCGGAGGATGTGGCGCGCGCCGGCGGCGATGCGTACCTCGACACGCCGACGGTCGATGCGCGGGTGGCGCGGCTCTACCCGCTCTACCGCGAACCCGCAGCACTCTCGGCACAGCTGGCGCGGCGCGGCGGCATGGCGCCGGGCTGAGCGTCCGCCGCGTGGACCGAATCGAGGCCGAGACCGGCGCCGCCTTCATCGGTCGCAGCCCGCGCCCAGCCCCGGCGCCGGCCCGAAGCTGGCTGCTGCTCGGGCTCGCGCTGCTGCTGGGCGGGATCGGCTTTGGCGGCGCGGTGCTGGCGCTGCCCAATGCGGGCGGGCGGCTGGCGCCGCTCTGCCTGCTGCTGCTGCTGTTCTCCTATGGCCGCACGGCGCTGAGTGCCGCGGGTCCTCTGCTGGGGCTGGTGCCGCGCCGGGTCGTCCCGCCCTCCCCCGGGTGGGTCGGCCGCGAGCGGCCGCCGGTCGCCACCGCCATCTTGCTGCCGATCTTCAACGAGCCGCCGGAGCCGGTCGCGGCGGCGCTGCGGGTGATGAGCGAGGCAATGAGGCCGGAGGACCACGTGGCGTTCTTCGTGCTGAGCGACACGCAGGACCCGGTGCTGGCGCGGGCGGAGGCGGATTATTTCCCGGTCAGTGGTCGGTCCGGTTCCGGCGTTGCCCTCTCCTATCGGCGCCGCACGCCCAACACCCGGCGCAAGGCCGGCAACATCGAGCGGTTCTGCCAGGATCACGGCCATGACTACGACTTCGCCCTGGTACTGGACGCCGACAGCCTGATGACCGCGGACGCGATCCGCAGCCTGATCGCAGCACTGCGCGACAATCCAGCCATGGGGCTGGTGCAATCGGTGTCGTATCCGATCGGCGGCACCACCCTGTTCGCCCGGCTGCAGCAGTTCGGCGCCCGGCTGAACACGCCGCTCTCGGTCGCCGGGCAGGATCTCTGGCAGGGGCGGCGCGGCACCTACTGGGGCCACAACGCGGTGCTGCGGCTGCGGCCGTTCATGGAGCATGCCGAGCTGCCGCTACTGCCGGGCACGCCGCCGATGGGCGGCGAGATCCTGTGCCACGACACCGTCGAGGCGGCGTTGCTGCTGCGCGGCGGCTGGGAAGTCGGGCTCGACACCACGATCCAGGGCTCGTTCGAGACCACGCCCAGCAACCTGATCGACCACTTGGCGCGCGAGCGGCGCTGGTGCCAGGGCAACCTGCAGCACCTGCGGCTGCTGGCCGCACCCGGCCTGCTGCCGGAGAGCCGGCTGCATCTCGGCATGGGCATCCTCTACTACCTGGCCTCGCCGGTCGGACTGCTGCTGAGCCTCGTGCTGCTGCTGTCGGGCCTCCTGCCCTCCGGACGGATCGTGCGGCCGCCGGCGCCGGGCGTGGTGTGGTTCTGCGCCGGCTCCACCCTCGCGCTGCTGCTGGCGCCGAAGCTGGCCAGCCTGGCGCGCGTCCTGCTCCGGCGGGAGCTCGCGGCGGGGTTCGGCGGCCGCCTCCGGCTCGTCGCCAGCGTGCTGCTGGAACAGGTCGCCAGCACGGTAATAGCGCCGATCATGCTGCTGTCGATCAGCCTGTTCGTGGCGGCGACGCTGTCCGGCCGCTCGGTCGGCTGGAGCGTACCGCCGCGCGGCGACCGGCCGGTCGGCTGGGGCGAGGCGGCGCGGCGGTTCGCACCGCATACGCTGCTCGGCATCGGCGCCACGCTGGCGATCCTGCTGGGCCGGCCTGGCCTGCTGCCCTGGTCGGCGCCGCTGCTGCTGGGTCCGGTGTTGTCGATCCCGCTGGCTCGCTGGTCGGCCAGCATCCGGCTCGGGCTGCTGGCCCGGCGGCTGGGCCTGTTCCTGACGGTGGACGAATTGGACCCAGTGCCGGAGCAGGCGGATTTTGCGAATGCAGTCGCGGCCCTGCAACGATCCCTTGGGTTAACCTGCAACCTCCGCTCGATACGACGTGATCCGAATGGATTGGGATGACCATTCACCTGAACCGATAGCCTGACGTCGGCAAGAGAACGATTGGCGCGGCACCCGCCCAGGTATTCGGCGCTCGTTCTATCCAGAACGGCACGCTGCATGACGTGGTATCGCCTGTTGCGATCGTGAAGATCTTTTCCGTCGGGCGGTCTAGGCCGAGTGCGACGGTCGGCATGTGACAGCAAGCAAATGGCACCGAACCTCAGCCCACACCGCTGGTTTCCAGGTTAAGCGATTTCGGCCTAGAGCATCATCCGATCGAATGGACTCGTTCGATCGGATGAAGATGCTCGTCAAAACAACAAGCTAGAGGATGATCCGTGAGCCTAAGCGATCGGATCATCCTCTAGCATCTCATCGATGATCTAAGTTTGTATCATTCGATAGTTTTGCTTGCCCTGCCCCAGCTGCTAGAAGCGAACCAGCAGATGTGCCATCTCGATTGCTGGCTTCAATAAGGGCTCGATTACCGATTGTGCCTATCTCGATCGCTGTCGGATACGACCGAAGCACTCCGCCATTGTCATAGTTCAACACCATAGCGGAAAGACCACTCTTTTCATTTACCAACATGCCCAGCGCGTCGCCAGTCGGTCGATCTATAGATATGGACGCACCGCGACCATCAAGGTAGCCAAATCCTCCTCGTTCTGAGCCATCGGGAGCGTTGATGAGCATGCCCCATCCCGGGGCGACGCGCGGATAGACTTTACCACCAGAGCTCGGGTCAGGTTCCTGCCCGATTAGAACGCGATCCTGACCGTTCTCGCTCTTGAAAACGAGGGTAGTGCTGGACCGCGTCCCTCCCGAATGAATGCCCGTTTCGGAATCTCCAAGCACGATACGCTGACGACCTGCGCCATCCTCGATCACGAGCCCTCTGGCTCGCAGCACATCAACTGTCCGGGGAGAAGCGGCTATTAGCACGCCGCAGACCGTCGCGATGAGGCAGCCCTGGAGAATGCGAGTCTGTCTGCGTAGAGACTTCACTTCGTCCCTAAGTTTGTGAATCGCGTCTCCGCTCATATTTGAGCTTCCTGCTTGATGATAACACTGTCAAGTCTAATGTAGGAAATCTAGGGTTGAAATACCGTTTCTTTGATTTTACTACAACGATCTTTCGTAATCGTGAAGGTCTGAGATGCCCCGGTGATCGTTCCACCTGTCATGTCGTGTTAGATTAGGTCACCCCGCCTGCCTATGGTAAATGTTCCAATTTGGAAACGTATCGTCGCGCAATATCCGTGATGATAGGGTCTGGCTGATCGATCTAACCGACAGATACGACGAGACCCTAGGCTCGCAGGTCCATCGGCGGCAGCGGCGGCTCGTCCGGGTCGACCAGGGCGTCGATCAGCACCGGACCCGGGGTGGCCAGGGCGGCGCGCAGGGTGGCGCCCAGATGGTCCAGGCCGGTGCAGCGGTACCCGCGGGCGCCCACCGCCTCGGCGTAGGCGGCAAAGTCGATATGGCCGAGCCCGCAGCCGTACTCCGGATTGCCGATGTCGGCCTGCTCGAAGCGCACTTCGGACAGAGAGTCGTTGTTCAGCACCAGCACCTTCAGGTCGAGCCGGTGCAGCACCGCCGTCGACAGCTCGGCCATCAGCATGGCCAGGCCGCCGTCGCCCGCGATCGCGATCGACATCCGGTCCGGATGCGCGAAGGCGCCGGCGATGGCCAGCGGCAGCGCCGAGCCCATCGACACCAGGGTGCCGCAGCCGGTCCAGCCCTGGCCGGCGCGGAGCTGGACGTGGCGGGCGGCGAACTGCGTGTTGGCGCCGCAATCGAGGCTGAACAGCGCATCGTCCGGCGCCGACTGGCCGAGCGCCCGCACCACGGCCTGCGGGCGCAGGCGCGGCCGCGGCTGCGTCGCCTCGACCTGCCGCAGCAAGCCGGTCCAGTCGCGCATGCGCGCCTGGGCCTGGCGCAGGAAGCGCCGGTCGGACTGCGCGTGCAGCAGCGGCTGCAGCAGCGCCAGGGTCGGTTGCATGTCGCCGACCAGCCCGAGCTCGACCGGACAGCGTAGGCCGATGCGGTCAGCCAGCCGGTCGATCTGCACCACCCGCGCCTGCCCGGGTGCGGGGTAGTAGTCGGTCCAGGGCATGGTCGAGCCCAGGATGAGCAGCGTGTCGCAGGACCGCATCGCGTCGTGCGAGGGCGTCGTGCCGAGATGGCCGATGCCGCCGGTGGTGAGCGGATGGTCGTCCGGCAGCAGCGACTTGGCGAGGTAGGCCTTGGCGACCGGGGCTGCCAGCGTGTCAGCGACGCGCTCGACTTCGGGTGCGGCGCCCAGACAGCCCTGCCCGGCCAGGATCGCTACCCGCCGGCCCGCGTTCAGCAGCGCCGCCGCCGCCTGCAGCTGCCCGGGCGATGGCACGCCGCCGGCCGGCACGCCGACCACCGCGGCGCGGATCGCCGGCACCGACGGGCGGTCGTCGCCGAGCCGCCAGCCCTGCACGTCCTTGGCGATGGTGAGGTGGGCGACGCCGCGGTCGGACAGCGCGGCCAGGCAGGCGCGGTCGACCACGCGCAGCGCGTGCGACGGGCCGCTGATGCGCTCGTTGAAGCAGGCCACGTCGGCCATCAGCCGCAGCGTGTCGACGCTCTGGGGATAGCGCATCCCCTCCATGTCGTGGAACGTCGAGCCGGTGACGGCGACCACCGGGGCGCCGTCGAGCCGGGCGTCGAACAGCCCGTTCAGCAGGTGGATGGCGCCAGGCCCGGTGGTGGCGACGCAGATGCCGAGCCGGCCGCCGTGCTTGGCGGTGCCGGACGCCATGAAGGCGGCGGCCTCCTCGTGACGGACGCCGACGAACTCCATCTCGCGCCGCCGCCGGCGGATCGCTTCGATCACCGGGTTGATGCCGTCGCCGACTATGCCGAACGCGCGGCGGGCGCCCCATGTGATCAGGATGTCGACGACGATGTCGGCGGTGGTGCGGTCCGCTGCCACCGGAGCGGATGCCGCCGATGCGGGAACCGCGGCCGCGGCCGCGGTGACGTTGGCGACCGCGCCCAGCGTCGCGATCCGGAACAGGTCCCTGCGGTCGATCTCGATCATGCCCGTCCCTACCACGACGCCGAGGGGGCGGCCCATTGCCGGCCGGAGCCCGGTATGGAGAACTCCCGTTAAGTTGCGCGCCACCCAAAGAGCCGTTCGCGACACGTCCACGTTGCGATGCTGCCAACATGGAGTGCGGCATGAGTGACTCGAACCTGACGATGACCTTCTACCTGACGGGCCTGCGCAACCAGCATGCCGTTGAGACGCAGGCGATCGGCACCGTCAAGAATCAGCTGAGCCGGATGGAGCCCTATCCGGAACTGCACACGCAGATGCAAGGCGAGATGCAGCGCTCGACCGAGCAGGCCGCGCGCCTCGATACGCTGCTTGCCAAGCACGGCACCAGCGCGTCCGTAGCCAAGGAGGCGATGACCGGCACGGTCGCCACCGTGGCAGGCTTCGCGCATTCGCTTTCGTCGGACGAGGTGCTGAAGAACGTCCTCGCCGCCGTCGGCTTCAAGGCATACGAGATCGGCTCCTACAAGGTGCTGGTCACGCTGGCCGAGAGCGTCGGCGCCGCCGACGATGTCGCGATGCTGGAGCTGTCGATGAAGGAGGAGCAGGAGATGGGGGATTGGCTGGGCAGCCACCTTCCCTCGATCGTGCACGCCTATCTGGCCCGCCAGACGGCCTAGAGCATCATCCGATCGAACGGACTCGTTCGATCGGATAAAGATGCTCGTCAAAACAACAAGCTAGAGGATGATCCGTGAGCCTGAGCGATCGGATCATCCTCTAG
>CALMVO010000056.1 GCA_937873205.1 uncultured Acetobacteraceae bacterium | reverse complement strand
CCCCTGGACCCCGCCAAAGGCTCGCCTTTGGAAACCACTCAACAAGATGGGATCCAAGGGCCGCGGCCCTTGGCGGGTCCAGGGCAGAGCCCTGGCCTTGCCTTGCCGGCGAGCGGTCCGGCCGATGACGGTGCATTTCATCGGCGCCGGACCGGGAGCGGCCGACCTGCTGACGCTGCGCGGCCGCGACCTGCTGGCGCGTTGCCCGGTCTGTCTCTACGCCGGCTCGATCGTGCCGCGGGAGATGCTGGCGCACTGTCCGCCGGACGCGCGCCTGGTCGACAGCGCGTCGCTCGATCTCGATGGCATCGAGCGCGAGTACGTCCGCGCCGAGGCCGCGGGGCAGGACGTCGCCCGGCTGCATTCCGGCGACCTCTCGCTCTACAGCGCGCTCGCCGAGCAGATCCGCCGGCTGCGGCGCCTCGGCATCGCCTACACGCTGACGCCCGGCGTGCCGGCGTTCGCGGCCGCCGCGGCGGCGCTGGAGCGGGAGCTGACCGTGCCCGGGATCGCGCAGAGCCTGGTGCTCACCCGGGTCTCCGGCCGCGCCTCGGCGATGCCGGCGGCGGAGACGCTGGCGGCGTTCGGGGCCACCGGCGCCACGCTGGCGATCCATCTCGGCATCCATGCGCTGGACCGGATCGTGGCCGAGCTGGTGCCGCTGTACGGCGCGGACTGCCCGGTCGCGATCGTGGTGCGCGCCTCCTGGCCGGACCAGGCCATCCTGCGCGGCACGCTCGCGACCATCGCCGCGATCGCGGCGCCGGAGGCGATCGAGCGCACCGCCCTGGTGTTCGTCGGACCCGCCCTGGCCGCCGCGCAGTTCCGCGACAGCGCGCTTTACGATCCCGACTACCGCAGACGGTTCCGCGAATGATCGACGTCGGCGAACTCCGACCGCCCGACCAGGGCGCCGTCGCGGTCGAACAGCGCCACCTCCAGCGCGGTGCCGCTGCCACCCAGCACGGACGCGGCGACCTGCCAGGCCCGCGCCGCCACCGCGTCGCCGAGCGGGATGCCGGCCGCGGCGGCCAGCGCGAACGCCTGCGCCACGGTGTTGGCGGCGGCGATCCCCGCTGCGAGGCCGGCGCTGCCGCCCGCCTCGCATGCGACCGTGCCGAGGGCGGCGAGATCGGCGCTGCCCCGCCTCGAATGCAGGTCGAGGAAGCCCTGCCCCAGCTTGGTCATCTTGGCGACGCCGCCGGCCACGGTCACGCGCGGTACGGGGTGGCGGCGCAGGTACTTCAGCATGCCGCCGGCGAAATCGCCCATCTCGATCAGAGCCACCTCGTCCAGGCCGTGCAAGCGCTGCGCTGCCCGCTCGGACACGTTGCCGGTGCCGCCGGCGACGTGGGTGACGCCGGTCGCCCGCGCCACGTCGATGCCGCGGTGGATGGTGTCGATCCAGGCGGCGCAGGAGAACGGCACCACGATGCCGGTGGTGCCCAGAATCGACAGGCCGCCGACGATCCCGAGGCGGCCGTTCAGGGTGCGCTCGGCCAGGCGCTCGCCGCCCGGCACCGAGACCGTCACCTCGGCGTCCGGTGCGGCACCGCCCAGCACGTCGGCCAGCGCGTCGCGGATCATCCGGCGCGGCACCGGGTTGATCGCCGGCTCGCCGGGCGGCAGCGGCAGGCCGGGACGGGTGACGGTGCCGACCCCCTCGCCGGCCCGGAACACCACCCCCGACCCGGGCGGCAGCGGGCGCACCCGTGCCCGCACCAGCGCGCCGTGGGTGACGTCGGGATCGTCGCCGGCATCCTTGACGATGCCGGCCTCGGCCCAGTCGTCCGCCCGGTCGCCGGAGCGGGCGCTGCCGGCCAGCGCGAACGAGACCGCCTGGCCGCCGGGCAGCACGATGCCGACCGGGTCCGGGAAGGCGCCGTCCCGCAGCGCCGCGAACGCCGCCTTCGCCGCCGCGGCGGCGCAGGTGCCGGTGGTCCAGCCGCGGCGAAGGGTGGCAGGGGGCAAATCGGTCCCGGATGCAGGATGTCCCCTTCTAGCGTCCTCCCGAGGCGGGTTCCATGACGCGCGGGCTGATCGTCGCGGCACCGCGCTCGGGCGGCGGCAAGACCACGGTCACGCTGGCGCTGCTGGCGGCGCTGGCGCGGCGCGGGGTCGCGGTGCGCGCCGGCAAGTCCGGGCCTGACTACATCGACCCGGCGTTCCATGCCGCCGCCTGCGGCCGCGACAGCCTCACCCTGGATAGCTGGGCGATGCCGCCGGCGCTGCTCGACGCGACCCTGGCCCAAGCCGGCTGCGATGCCGAGCTGCTGCTGGTGGAGTCCGCGATGGGGCTGTTCGACGGCATCGACGCCCCCCCTGGCCGACGCGGCAGCGCCGCCGACCTCGCCGCCCGCTACCGGCTGCCGGTGCTTCTGGTGCTGGACGTGTCCGGGCAGTCGCAGTCGGTGGCCGCCGTCGCCCGCGGCTTCGCCACCCACGACCCGGCGGTCCGGATCGCCGGCGTGGTGCTGAACCGCGTCGCCTCGCCCCGCCACCACGCGGGGGCGGCCGCGGCGCTGCGCGAGGCCGGCATCGCGCTGCTGGGCAGCGTGCCGCGCGACCCGGCGCTGGCCCTGCCGGAACGCCATCTGGGGCTGGTGCAGGCGCGCGAGCACGGCACCCTGGACGGGTTCCTGGCCGGGCTCGGCGCCATGGCCGAGCGCGACCTCGACCTCGCCGGCATCCTGGATCTCGCCGGGCCGATCGAGGCGGCGGCGCCCGCGCCCGGGCCACCGCTGCCACCCCCGGGGCAGCGCATCGCGGTCGCCGACGACGCCGCGTTCTCATTCCTGTATCCGCACCTGGCGGCCGGCTGGCGCGACGCCGGCGCCGAGCTCGTGCGCTTCTCGCCGCTGGCCGACCAGCCGCCGCCGGCCGACTGCGACAGCTGCTGGCTGCCGGGCGGCTACCCCGAGCTGCATGCCGCCACCCTCGCCGCCGCCGGCCAGTTCCGGGCCGGGCTGGCGGCGTTCGGCAAAACCCGTCCGGTGCATGGCGAGTGCGGCGGCTACATGGTGCTGGGACAGGCGCTGACCGACGCCGCCGGCACCGCGCACGCGATGACCGGACTGCTCGGCCACGCCACCTCCTTCGCCACGCGCCGGCTGCATCTCGGCTACCGCGAGGCGACGCTGGTCGCGGACTGCGCCGTCGGCCGCGCCGGTCAGCGCCTGCGCGGCCACGAGTTCCACTACGCGACGGTGGTCGACCCGGGCCGCGACGCGCCGCTGGCCGATCTCGCCGACGCAGCCGGCACGGCGTTCGGACCGGCGGGCGGGCGTCGCGGCCAGGTGTCCGGCTCGTTCTTCCACGCCATCGCCCTGCAGCCGGACCCGCCGCCGTCATGAGCCGCCGCTTCGCCAGCCTCACGGCGCTCCGTGAGGCGTGCCGTTCACTGCCCGATCCCGACGCCGCAGCGACTGCCGAGGCCCGCGCGCATCAGGCCGTGCTGACCAAGCCGGCCGGCAGCCTGGGCCGGCTGGAGGATCTGGCCTGCTGGCTCGCCGGCTGGCAGGGCCGGACGCTGCCGCGCCTCGACCGGGTCGAGATCCTGGTCTTCGCCGGCAACCACGGCGTCACCGATCAGGGCGTGTCGCCCTACCCGGCCAGCGTGACCGCGCAGATGGTGTCGAACTTCGCCGCCGGCGGGGCAGCCATCAACCAGCTGGCCGCCGTGGCCGGAGCCGTGCTGCGGGTGCTGCCGATGGCGGACCTCGTGCCCTGCGGCGACAGCACCATTACCGCGGCGCTGTCGGAGATCGCGTTCCTGGATGCGGTCGGGGCCGGGTTCGACGCGGTGCGGGCGGGCACCGACCTGCTGTGCCTGGGCGAGATGGGTATCGGCAACACGACGGCGGCGGCGGCGCTGACGGCGACGCTGTTCGGCGGCGACGGCGCGCGCTGGGCCGGACGCGGCACCGGCCTCGACGATGGCGGGCTGGCACGCAAGATTGCCGCCGTCGATCGGGCGCTGGCGCTGCACGCCGCCGCCTGCGCGGACCCGCTGGAAGCCGCGCGCCGCCTGGGCGGCCACGAGCTGGCGGCGATCCTGGGCGCCACGCTGGCCGCCCGGCTGCACCGGGTTCCGGTGCTGCTCGACGGCTTCGTCTGCACCGCCGCGGCGGCGCCGCTGGCCCGGCTGCACCCGCGCGGGCTCGACCATACGCAGGCCTCGCACCGCTCGGCGGAGGCCGGGCATGCTGCCCTTCTGGCCGCATTGGGCCAGGCGCCGCTGCTGGATCTGGGTCTGCGGCTCGGCGAGGGCTCGGGCGCCGCGCTGGCGATCCCGATCCTGCGCGCCGCCTGCGCCTGCCATGCCGGCATGGCGAGCTTCGCCGCGGCGGGGGTGTCCGGCCTGTCATGACCGGCGGCCCGCGCCGGATCGTCCCCAACCTCGCCGCCGATCTCGCCGCCGGCCTTGGCCTGCTCACCCGGCTGCCGGTCGGCTGGCTGGTGCCGCGTCCGATGCCGTACCGGCCCGGACGCGGCTGCTGGACCTATCCGCTCGTCGGCCTGCTGGTCGGCGGTGCTGCGGCACTCGTGCGGCTGGGTGCCGGGCGGCTCGGTCTGCCGCCCCTGCTCGGCGCCGCCTGGGCGGTCGGCGCTGGGGTGCTGCTGACCGGGGCGCTGCACGAGGACGGCCTCGCCGACACCGCCGATGGGCTCGGCGGCGGCACCACCCGGGAACGCCGGCTCGAGATCATGCGCGACAGCCGGATCGGCAGCTACGGCGCGCTTGCCCTGGTCCTGGCACTCGGCGTGCGCGTCCTGGCGATCGCGTCGCTGCCCGCGGACCGGGCCACGGCCGCACTGTTGGCCAGCGGTGCGCTGTCCCGCGCCGCCATGCTGCCGGTGCTGGGACTGCTGCCGCCGGCGCGGGCGGACGGGCTCGGCCGCTCGGTGGGCCGGCCGCCGGGAGCGGCGCTGTGGTTCGGCTTGGCCGTCGCGTCGGGCCTCGCCCTGATGCTGCTGCCGACCGCGCGCGCACTGGCGGCGATCCCGTGCAGCATGGTGGTCTCGCTGGGGACCACGGCGCTGGCGCGGCGGCGCCTCGGCGGCCAGACCGGCGACGTGCTCGGGGCCTGCTGCGTCGCGACCGAGTGCGTGCTGCTGACCCTGTTCACGATCGGTTAGACGAGCCGCATCGCCCCCAACGGCGGGCTCGGGGCCAGCAGGTCGGGCGGCTCGCCGCGCAGCATGGCGGCCAGCAGGCGCAGCGGGCCGCCGTGCGACACCACGAGCCAGCGTCGCGGCTCCGGGACCAGGACCGCATGCAGAGCCGCCACCCGGGCGGTCAGCGCGGCGCCGGTCTCGCCGGACGGCGGCGCGAAGCCCAACGGGTCGGCGGCCCAGCGATCGAGATCGGGTCGCGGCACCCGGTCCCAACCCAAGCCCTCCCAGGCGCCGAAATCCAGCTCCAGCAGCCTCGGATCGAGGGCGAGCGGGATATCCAGGCAGGTGGCGAGAGCTTTCGCCGGCTGCCGGCAGCGGGCGAGCGGGCTGCTCAGGACCATCTGCGGCGCCAGCGGCGCCAGCTCGCGCAGCCATCCCGGCAGCAGGTTCCGCCAGCCGTCGGCCAGCTTCAGGTCGAGACGGCCATAGCAGAGCCCGGCGGCCGACCGAACTGGCGGATGCCGCAGCAGCGCGCCGACCGGTCGGTCAGCCCTCGTAATGCGTGGCCACCAGGCGATCGAGCAGACGCACGCCGAAGGCGGTGGCGCCCTTGGGGATGCAGGCGGCGTCCTTGGAGGACCAGGCGGTACCGGCGATGTCGAGATGCGCCCACGGCACGTCGCCGACGAAGCGCCGCAGGAACTGCGCGGCGACGATCGAGCCACCGGGACGGCCGCCGATATTCTTCATGTCGGCGATCTCGGACCGCAGGCCCTTGTCGTAGGCCTCGCCCATCGGCAACCGCCAGACCTTCTCGCCGACCGCGAGGCCGGCCTCGGCGAGCTGGTCGGCCAGCTTGTCATCGTTGCTGAACAGACCGGCATGCTCGTGGCCCAGCGCCACGATGATGGCGCCGGTGAGCGTGGCGAGGTCGATCAGCGCGCGTGGCCGGAAGCGGTCCTGCGCGTACCAGAGCACGTCGGCCAGCACGAGCCGGCCCTCGGCGTCGGTGTTCAGCACCTCGATGGTCTGGCCGGACGCGCTGCGCACCACGTCGCCCGGCCGCTGCGCGCGGCCCGACAGCATGTTCTCGACCAGCCCGACCAGCCCGACCGCATTCACCCGCGCGCGGCGGCCGGCCAGGGCGGCCATCAGCCCGACCACGGTGCCGGCGCCGGCCATGTCCCACTTCATGTCCTCCATGCCGCCAGCCTGCTTGATGCTGATGCCGCCGGAATCGAAAGTGACGCCCTTGCCGACGAAGGCGATCGGCGCCGCGTCCGGTCCGTCGCCGGGCAGGCCGCGCCATTGGATGACCGCCATGCGCGCCGGTGCGTCGGACCCCATGGCGACGGCGAGCAGGGCGCCGAAGCCCAGCTCCTGCATCCGGTCCGGCTCGAAGATCTCGATCTCGAGCCCGAGTGACGACAGGTCCGCAATGCGGTCGGCGAACACCGGCGGCGTCAGCGTGTTGGCGGGCTCGCTCACCAGGTCGCGGGCGATGAAGCTGCCGTGCGCGATCGCGCGCAGGGCCGGCCAGGCCTCGCGGACGGCGTCCGGCTGTGGCGACAGCACGGACAGCCGGGCGAGCTTCGGCCGTTCGTCCGGCTTCTGTCGGGTGCGGTAGAGGTCGAACCTGTAGCTCGACAGCACCGCACCGAGCGCGGCGTGCGCGACCAGCGCGGCCGGCAGCACGCCCACCGCGACCGAAGCGACGGCGCCCGCCTTCGCCGCCTGGAAGGCGGCTCCGCCCGCCGCTTCCATCACCTGGGCGTCGATGTCGGCGGACTTGCCGAGCCCGACCAGCACGATCCGGGCGAGGCCGGCGCCCGGACCCAGCACCACGCAGCTCTTGCCGCGGCCGAAGCCGAACTCGGCCGCGTCCACAGCACGCGAGACGGCGCCGCCGGTGGCCGCATCGACCCGGGCGTAGAGGGCAGGACGCTCGCCATCCTCGGTGACGAGCAGCACCAGCGTCCCGGCCGACGGCAGCGTGGCGTCGTTGAAGTCGATGTCGAGCATGGCCGATACTCCGGGGACGTGGTCGGTTATCAGCCGCACCGGGCGGTGCGTCCAGCCTGAGCCGCGCGCCTTTGCCACCAGGGCGGGCAGCCCCTACGATGCAGCTGCCATGAGCTCGCAAGACGCCCACCTCCTGTCCCTCGCCGGCCGGCTTGCCACCGAGGCCGCGGTGGCGATCCTCGAGGTCCGGACCGCGGGCTTCCGCACGCTCACCAAGCTCGACCAGTCCCCGGTCACCGAAGCGGACCATCGCGCCGAGGCGCTGATCCTGGCGGGCCTGCGCGCCGGCGCGTCGATCCCGGTGATCGCGGAGGAGGAGGTCGCGGCCGGACTCGAGACCGAGGCCGGGTCGGAGTTCTGGCTGGTCGATCCGCTCGACGGCACGCGTGAATTTGCCGCCGGAAACGAGAACTTCACCGTCAATATCGGCCTGGTACGGGGCGGCGTGGCGGTGCTGGGGGCGGTGGCGCTGCCGGCGCACGGCCAGCTCTATCTCGGCCGGCTCGGCCACGGCGCCAGCCGGCGCGACGGCGGCGGCGAGACACCGATCCGGGTGCGCCAGCCGCCCGCGGACGGCCTGGCCGTGCTGGCCTCGCGGCATCATGCCGACGACGCGATGCTGGCGGCCTATCTGGGCCGGCAGCGCATCGCCAGCCTCGGCAATATCGGCTCGGCGGCCAAGTTCGTCCGCGTCGCCGAAGGTGTGGCCGACCTCTATCCGCGGCTGGGCCGGACCATGGAGTGGGATACCGCGGCGCCGCAGGCGGTGGTCGAGGCGGCCGGCGGCAGCGTGACGCTGTTCGACGGCACGCCGCTGCGCTATGGCAAGCCGGGCTGGGAGAACCCGCATTTCGTCTGTCGCGGCGCTCCCTAGCCGATCTTGCAGACGTCGACTCGCACCGCAAATGCTAGGACAGGACGCGGTCCCCCAACCCTGTGAATGATGCCCCAACCCGGTAGAGCCTCCAGTACGGTTTCCAAAGGCACCGCCTTTGGTGGGGTTCAGGGGCAAAGCCCCTGGGCTTCGTCATGACCGAGCGCCTGGCTGCCGATCCCGCGGGGATATCGCGCGGCGCCTTCCTGCTGGGCTCCGGACGCCTGGTCGCGTTCGGCACCGAGACGGTCTACGGGCTAGGCGCCGACGCCACCGATGCGGACGCGGTTGCCGCCATCTTTGCGGCCAAGCGGCGGCCGCGCCACAACCCATTGATCGTGCACGTGCCGGACGCCGAGGCGGCGTTCCGCGAGACCGAGGCGTCGCCGCTGGCGCGCCGCCTGGCCGAGGCGTTCTGGCCGGGGCCGCTGACGCTGGTGCTGCCGCGGCGGCGGGACGGCCGGGCGTGCGCGCTCGCCGCCGCCGGGCTGCCGACGCTGGCCGTCCGGGTGCCTGCGGGCGTGGCGGCGCTGGCGCTGCTGCGCGAGCCGGGGCGCCCGATCGCCGCACCGTCCGCCAACCCTTCCGGCCGGATCAGCCCCAGTACCGCGGCGCACGTGCTGGCCGGGCTCGACGGTCGCATCGCCGCGGTGCTGGATTGTGGCGCCTGCGCGATCGGGCTGGAGAGCACGGTGCTGGAGCTGGCCGATGACGGCGCTCGCCTGCTGCGTCCGGGTGGCGTGACGCGGGAGGCGATCGAGCGCGTGACGGGACCGCTGCTGCCGCCGCGGCAGGCCGGGTCGGCCGTGAACGCTCCTGGCCAGCTCGCCTCGCACTATGCGCCAGTCTTGCCGCTGCGGCTCGACGCCGAGACCTGCGCCGCGGACGAGGCGCTGCTGGCGTTCGGGCCGGTGCGGGCGGCGCCGCGGCTGGTCTGGAACCTCAGCCCCGACGGTGATCTCTGCGAGGCGGCGGCGCGGCTGTTCGCCGGCCTGCGCCACCTCGACGAGGAGGGCGGCCGGCTCGGGCTGTCGGGCATCGCTGCGATGCCGATCCCGGGCCACGGGGTCGGGCTGGCGATCCGCGACCGCCTCGGTCGCGCCGCGGCGCCGCGGCCCGCGGCGGTATTCGCCGCATGAACCAGCAGATGCAGATCGATCCCAAGGAGCTGAAGACGCTCTCCGACATCCTGGCGCTGGTGCTGGAGGACCAGCCCGGGGAGGCGGCGAGCGCGCTGGAGGCGGTGCGGGCGCGGGCGCGGCGCAACGCCGTCACCGGGGGCGCGCTCAAGAACCTGTTCGTGGCGCTGGCGCCGAACCCGCCGCCGCC
>CALMVO010000055.1 GCA_937873205.1 uncultured Acetobacteraceae bacterium | reverse complement strand
CAGGGGCTCTGCCCCTGGACCCCGCCAAAGGCTCGCCTTTGGAAACCACTTGTAGGAATGGGATCCGAGAGCCGTCTTGCGTCGGCACGCTGCGCGTGACGCCCTCGGGCGCGGTCCAGGGTAGAGCCCTGGCCTTAATCAAGTTGTGAACATCAGACCTGATCTCACCGATGGTCGCGCGTCGGCAACGCCGTCATAAATTGGATACCGGCTCGTATCGGGAGATGATGGGTGCAGATCGTGCTGGCGTCTGTCTTCGGGCGGCTGATCCGGATGGGCCGGCTCACGGTGAACTGGCCGGACGGGAGCGTCAGCGTCTACGGATCTGGCCTCGGCCTCCAGGCGGCGATCCGGCTCCGCGATCACCGGACGATCCGCCGGCTGGCCCTGAACCCGGCACTGGCGGTGGGCGAGGCCTACATGGAGGGCGGGCTGGTGCCGATCGGTTGCGGCATCCGCGACGTGCTGGACCTGCTGATGACCAACCTGTCGGCCGGCGGCGGCCAGGCCGGGCTGACGCTGCGCCGGCTGGCGCGCCGGCTGCACCGCTCGAACTCGCCGGCGCGGGCGCGGCGCAACGTGGCACACCATTACGACCTCGACCACCGCCTCTACAGCCTGTTCCTCGATCGCGATCTGCAATATTCCTGCGCCTACTTCCCGCGCGGCGACGAGACGCTGGACGAGGCGCAGGCGGCGAAGAAGCGGCTGGTCGCGGCCAAGCTGCTGCTGGACCGGCCCGGCTTGCGGGTGCTCGACATCGGCTGCGGATGGGGCGGCCTGGCGCTGACGCTGGCCCGCGACCACGGTGCCCGCGTCACGGGCATCACGCTGTCCATGGAGCAGCTGGCGGTCGCGCGGCAACGCGCGCAGGCCGAGGGGCTGGACCAGCTGGTGTCGTTCGAGCTGCAGGACTACCGGCTGGTGCAGGACCGGTTCGACCGCATCGTCTCGGTCGGCATGTTCGAGCACGTCGGCACCGGCAGCTACGACGAGTTCTTCCGCACCGTGCGCCGCTGCCTGGCGCCGGACGGGGTGGCGCTGCTGCACTCGATCGGCAACAGCGGGCCGCCGTCCGTGACCAACCCATGGCTGGCCAAGTACATCTTCCCCGGCGGCTACTCGCCGTCGCTGAGCGAGGTGTTCCCGGCGGTCGAGCGCTCCGGCCTGGTCGCCACCGATGTCGAGATCCTGCGCCTGCACTATGCCGAGACGCTGCTGCACTGGCAGCGGCGCTTCGCTGCCCACCGGGACCGGGTCGCTTCCCTCTACGACGAGCGGTTCTGCCGCATGTTCGAGTTCTACCTGGCCGGCTGCGAGCTCGCGTTCCGCCGCCAGGGCGAGATGGTGTTCCAGATCCAGCTGGCGGCGCGGGCGGACGCGGTGCCGCTGGCGCGGAGCTACCTGCTGGCGACCGAGGGGAGCGTGGCGGCGCGGCAGCTTCAGGCGGCGGATTGACGCGAGCCCGGCCTGGGCGCCTAGAGGATGATCCGATCGCTAGGCTCGCGGATCATCCTCTAGCTTGTTGTTTTGACGAGCATCTTTATCCGATCGACGAGTCCGTTCGATCGGATGATGCTCTAGGCTGACGGCGAAACTTCTCAGGCACGACCCGAAGGATCCCCAATGGCCCTATCCCTGAAAGCGGCGGTCGCGGCGTCCAGCCAGGCGCTCGGCGAGCCGAGCGAGATCGTCGGCGGCGAGAGCGCCACCACGGCCCCGCGGTTCGAGCTGTTCCACGCCGCCAACTCGATCTGCTCGCAGAAGGTCCGCACCGTGCTCGCGCACAAGCGGATCCCCTACGTCTCGCACCAGATGAACATCTTCACCGGCGAGACCTACCTGCCCGACCACGTGCGCCTGCGCATGCTCGGATGCGGCGCGCTTGGCCTGCCGCTGGTCTCGGGTCACAGCGGCAGCACCTCGGTCGCCGGCGGGGGATGCGACCCGGCGGTGGTGCCGACGCTGGTCGACTGGGAGACCGGGCGGGTGCTGGTCGATTCCAGGCGAATCTGCGACATGCTGGATCAGGTGGGCGACCCCGCGGAGCGGCTGCGGCCGCCGGGACTGGACGCCGGGATCGATTCCGAGCTGGCGGTGATCGACGATCTGCCGAACTACCAGATGCTGGCGGGACGTCCCCCAGGCGAGGATCGCCGTCCGGCCCACCGTCGCGGCAGCAACGGCGTCGACTTCGCCCGACAGAAGGTGAAGCGCTGCGACGACTACCTCGCCCGATCCGAAGGCGACGAGACCCTGACCCTCGCCTATCGCGCCAAACGCGCCAAGGAGCTCGATGCTGCCGAGCGGCTGTTCTCGCCGACGGCAATGCAGGACGCCTATGCGCGGGTGGGTGCTGCGTGCCGGGCTCTGGACGAGACGCTGTCCGCGCGCCGGACACGCTGGCTGTTCTCCGACCGCCCCAGCATGGCCGACCTGTTCTGGGGGCTGGAGCTGATCCGGATCAAAAACATGGCCGCCGCGTCCATCTGGGAGGATGCCGGACTGCACGGCGTGCAGGCCTTCCTGGAGCAGGCCGAGCAGCTCCCGTCGATCCGCGCCGCCGTGCTCGACTGGCCGGGCGCGATCTACTGAGTCGAACGGGCGGATCGCCCCCCCCCCCGCCTTCCGCTGGCCGGCCGGGGTCCGGTCCGGGTTTGAGGCATGCGGCATCAGCCGCGTGTCCGGCGACCAGCGCGGCAGGCGGCGCAGCATCCCGTCGACCAGAGCCCAGAGCCCAGAGCCCAGAGCCCAGAGCAGGATCGTCATCAGCGCCAGCACGAACAGGGCGGCGAACATCACGTCGGTCTGGATGCGCGCGTTGGCGTTCAGCATGACATGGCCGAGCCCGGCGGAGGCGCCGACCCACTCGCCGATCACCGCGCCGAATGGCGCGATCGCTGTGGCGATGCGGAGCCTCGAGCCGAACGCCGGCAGCGCCGCCGGCAGCCGCACGTGGCGCAGCTCCGCCAGCGGACGCGCATCCATGGTCCGCGCGAGGTCGAGCCAGCCCGGGTCGGCGCGCCGCAGCCCGTCCGAGAACGCGGCGGTGACGGGGAAGAAGATCACCGGCACCACCACCTTGGACGCGATGCCGAAGCCGAACCACAGCACCGGCAGCGGCGCCGGCGCGAACACCGGCACCGCCTGCGCCAGCAGCAGCAGCAGCATCATCAGCAACAGCAGCAGCGGCATCAGCCAGCGCTCCAGCGTGCGCGACGCCATCATGCCCAGCGCCGCGAGGGCGCGCACCCGCCTGCCAATCACCAGCCCCTGCACGGTCTCGGTGAGCGTCACCAGCGTGCTCCAGGCCAGCAGGTCGCGCTGGTCCCACAGCGCCCGCGCCGCCGATACCGGGTCCGGCAACAGGGAGGGCGGCACGTCGCCGACGTGGGCGGGGGCCCCCACCAGACGGCGAGCAGTCCCAGCAGCGTCAGCAGCGGGCGGCCATGGCGGTTCAAGCGGGCGCGTCCGTCAGCATGCGCAGCGGTCGGCCGTGCGTCAGCAGCAGCGCCGGATCGTCCGGCGGCCGCGGTATCGCGCCCGGCACGGCGATCGGCGGCCCGAGGCGCGCCGGTTCGCCAGACAGCACCAGCAGCCGATGGCCGAGGCGGCAGGCCTCAAGCGGGTCATGCGTGATCATCAGCAGGATGCGCCCGGCTGGCAGCTCGGCCGCCAGCGCCTGCATGCGGGTCCGGGTGACGCTGTCCAGCGCCGAGAACGGCTTGTCCATCAGCACGAACGGCCGGTCCTCGCAGAGCGTGCGGGCCAGCGCCGCGCGCTGCCGCATGCCCCCCGAGAGCTCGGCCGGCAGCGACGCCGCGCGGTCCTGCAGCCCGACCCGGCCCAGCAGGTGCACGGCGCGATCGCGGCGCTGGCCGCGCAGCCGGGCGCCCAGCATGACGTTCTCCCGCACGTCCAGCCACGGTAGAGCAGGCCCTGCTGCGCCATGGTGGCGACGCGGCCGGCGGTGGGGGCCTCCGGCATGATGTAGCAACCACACCTATTATACCTAACGCCAACGCTAAGCGTTTACGTTAGTATCTTCCTACAACCGGAGGGCACTCATGACCGACTACGTTCTGACTGGCCTCGTGAGGCGCCGCGCCATCCTGGCCGGCGAGATTGAGGCCACTCACGAGACCATGAAGCGGCTGCTGGCCGACCTTGCCAGCCTGGACGCCACCATCTGCCAGTTCGACCCCTCCTATAAGGTGGAGGTGATCCGCCCCAAAGCGTTCCGGCCGCCCCGGGGTTGGGCACACCATGGCGAGATGTCATGGCTGGCGCTGAACATCCTGCGGATGGCTGCTGAGCCCATGACGACGCGGGATGTCGCCCTAGAGATGCTGGTCAGCCGGGCGCTGGACAAGAGCGACATCAAGCTGTTGCGGCTCATGACGAAGCACGTCGGGGTGGCGCTGCATGGGCAGCAGGCCAACGGCACGGTCCGATCGCAGCAGGGGCCGGGGATGATGAAGCTGTGGGAGGTGGCGCTATAGAGGCAACTTGATCCGCCGTTCTAATCAGAGCAACAGCTCGGCTCAAGCACCCTCGCTGTCCGACTAAACTCAAGCGGGAGGTCTTGGTAACCTCTTCCCATGCCCGTTGGCCAAAGGCTTGGCCGACTTAGCATTTCCTGGAGAAGACGCTCCATTTCGAGTTGCTCTTCTTCGCGGGACAACTTGACCATCGGTCGGTTTCCTAGCTGCCTGAGCTGGAGATGACAATACCTCAAATGTGACCGCCCCGCCACCCGTGTTTCTTGGCATAGGGAACCGGCTCAGAGGGCCTAGGTCGATCACAACCCTCTTCTCCGCATCAGTTACGTCCCTAACGTTATTGAACAAAGAGGTTGCTTCCCTCCTGTCGATAACGAATGAGTGAGACGAATATTTCTCAGCAAGAGTTGTAAGGGTTGCAGGCTTAAGATTTCGTGAACGAACAGCTAGGCGTTGGCCATACTGATGTGCTATCTGCATTGACCTAGATCTAGCTCCAACCTCCTCTGGATCAATCCGAGCAAATATAGGAGCATATAGCTGAGTAACAAACTCAAGTGCAGCATGGCTTGCAGCGGGGAAAGACAGTAAACCCCAATTATCTTCCATATATTGCTCAACTATATTATCAAATGACTTTCTCGCCCTACTTTCTAATGTATCTAGAGCCTCTTGGATAGCTAGGCCAGATTGAGGAGCATCAAACTTGTCAACTTTTCCTAGCTGGATATCCAGAGGGCCTAATTCGCCAAATGGCATAAAAGCAAGTTCATGTGCTCCAAGTGCGATTAGGGTTCCTGCGCTCTTGCAGAAACCAGAAACTAAGACTGTAAAATTGTCATACTTGTCTTGAAAATACCGACTTACTTTATATGCAGCATCGGGGTCGCCGCCGCCGGTTACCAAGCATAGGAGCGCTTTATCTCTAGATATAGCTTTCGAAACATTATCTATACAAAGTAAATCGTGACCCCGGCCGATCGGCCCATTATAAAGATAAACATCAGCATCAAGCTTAGATGCTGACGCCCTAGCGGCTGTCAGAAGATCATCAAATGGTATGTTCTTGCTCACACTAATCCCAATAGCTTTGCGGGGCTAAGATGATACCAGACCCAATGCGTAACGAAAGAACTTCCTAACCCTGATTCGTTATCGCTGCCAATACCCCTTCCACACCCGCGACACCGGATGCCGCAGCGCCGCCCCGGTAGCGGCCATGTGCAGCGCCCCGTTGGCCTGCCGCCGGTCGTCCTCCCGTCGTGCCATCTCGGCGGCGTAAGCCAGCAGATACTTGCCGCTGATGTGATGGTGCTGGCCTAGATCGGCGCGGCGCAGGCGAGAGAAGAAGGACTCGGCTTGGTTCGTGCAGGCGGCGTCCAGGCTGAACGCGACCAACTAATTGATCCGGCGCATGTCGAAGCTGGCATGGAGGCCATCCCAGCCCGGCGCTTCATCGGCATGGACGATGGAGCCGGTCGCGATCCGCTGGCGCAGCGTCGGCACGGCGGCACTCTCGCGGCTAAACACGAACGGCAGGGTCCGGCCGCCTCGCTCGCGGGCCACCACGACCGACTGCCGCTTGGCCGGCGTGGTCAGCCGGCGGTCCTTGCGGTCCGCCTTGATGTTCTCGGGCTTGGAGTGGCCGCCGAAGTAGGCACCGTCCACCTCGACCACGCCGGACAGGTCGCCCTGCATCTGCTCGGCGCCGATCGCCTCGCGGAGCTTGTGGGCCAGGACGAACGCCGTCTTGTATTGGACGTCCAGGTCGCGGCCGAGCTGCAAGGCCGAGATGCCCTTGACCGCGTTGACGAAGATCGCGACCGCCGCGAGGTAGTCGCGGATGGCGAGCTTGCGGCTGGCGAAGATGGTCCCGCTCGTGACGCTGAACTGGTGCCCGCAGCCCTTGCACTTCCAAATCCGGCGGGCGGCATAGGTGTAGGT
>CALMVO010000054.1 GCA_937873205.1 uncultured Acetobacteraceae bacterium | reverse complement strand
TGGCACACCCGCCGGCATCCGCACCGGCATCCGCACCGCGAACTCCACCACCTCGGCGCTGTTCGGCCGCAGCCGCACGTTGGTCTCGTAGGCGCCGGCCGGCAGCACGTCGTCCAGGATCGCGCGCAGCTGCGACTCGCCCCAGCCGCCGCGCGTCTTGACGTTGGAGAACAGCCGCTTCAGGTCGCCGATCTGCGCCGTCATCGATGACACCTCGCCCATCGCCTTCTGCACCGAGGCGAACTGCTCCAGCACCCGCTGGAAGCTGGTCTGCATCTGCCGCTCGACGCTGGCGTGCAGCTGCTCGTTGACCGAGGCCTGCACCGCCGACAGCCGCCGCGCGTTCTCCTCCGCCATCTCGCGCAGCGCGGTCGAGAGAGCCAGCCGCGCCTCGCCCTGATCGCGCGCGATCAGCGTGGTGAGGCCGCCGAGCCGCTGCTCCAGCTCCAGACGGATGCCGGCCAGCCGATCGGCCATGGCATGCTCGAGACGGGTCAGCGGCTGCGCCAGCCCGTCCTCGCGGGCGCCCGCCAGCACCACCAGCCGCAGCACCAGCAGCGCCACCACCAGCGACGCCACCGACGCCGCCGCACTCAACAGACCGATGGGATCGAAGGACATGCCGCCAGCCCTAGCAGCCACGGCCGAGTCGCGGCACGAATCGCCGCGATTCGCGGCATGGCGGCGACTGGCCGTCCTCGCCGCCCTGCTCTGCGCCGCCCCCGCCCCCCCCCGCGCCCCCCCCCCCGCCGCCGCCCCGGCCCGCGCGGGGCGGCACGGCCGGGGCAGCGGCCGGGTCATGCTGCTGGCCTCCCGCGATCTGGCGCGGCCGCAACCCGACATCGTCCGCGCCGTGATCACGATCCACGGGCTGCAGCGCGACGCCCGCCGCTCCGATGCCATCGCGCGAGCCGCGCTGGCCCTGGCCGGTCCGGCCGGGCGGGGCACCCTGCTGCTGACCCCGCGCTTCGCCGGCGTCGGGCGCGGCGGGCCGGCCGGCCTGCTGCGCTGGCCCGGCAACGCCTGGATGGACGGGCAGCCCGCCGCGTCCCCGGCGCCGGTCGGCTCGTTCGCGGTCATGGACGGGCTGCTCGCCCGCCTGTCCGACCGCCGGCTGTTCCCGGCGCTGGCCACGGTCGTGCTGGTCGGCCACTCCGCCGGCGGCCAGTTCGTGCAGCGCTACGCCATGCTGGGCCACGGGCTCGGGCCCGCCGCCGCCGCCGGCCTGGCCGTGCGCTTCGTCGTCGCCAACTCGTCCTCCTACGCCTATCCGGACCGCGACCGTCCGACGCCCGCCGGCGGCTTCGCGCCCGGCCCGGCCGCCGCCTGCCCCGAATACGACCGCTGGAAGTATGGCCTCGAGGCGCTGCCCGCCTATGCCGGCGCCGTCCCGGCCACGGCCCTCGTGCGGGCCTACGGCGCGCGCGACGTCACCATCCTGCTGGGCAGCCTGGACGACGATCCCACGCTGGCCGTGCTGGACAGGTCCTGCGCCGCCGAGGCGCAGGGCCCCACCCACCTGGCCCGCGGCCAGGCCTTCGTCCGCCTGCTGCGGGCCCGCTACGCGGCCGGGCCGCATCAGCGGCTGCACGAGATCGCCGGCGTCGGCCACGACGCCGCCGGCATGCTGACCTCCGCCTGCGCGCTGGCCGCGATCTACGGGACGGCGGCCTGCGAGACGCCGAAGCCGGCAGCGGGCGGCCCGTAACCCTCGCCCGCCCAACCCGAACACCTCCGGAGCGGCGCCATCGGCCACCACCGGCGCCGGCCGGAGATCGTCATGCATCTGAGCCCGACCAGGATCGCCCCTCCGCGTCCCGTCCGACGCGGCCTCGCGGCAAGTCTCGGCCTGGCGCTGGTCACGGCGGGTGCCGCGCGCGCCGCGGACGCCACTCACCCGACGGTGGTCGAGCTGTTCCAGAGCCAGGGCTGCTCGTCCTGCCCGCCCGCCAACGCCAACGTGCTGGCGATCGCAGGCCGCCCCGACATCCTCGCGCTGTCGTGGCAGATCACCTACTGGGACGACCTCGGCTGGAAGGACACCTTCGACGACCCGGCCTACACCCGGCGCCAGCAGGAGTACGCGCAGGCCTTCGGCCGCACCGAGGTCTTCACGCCCGAGGTGGTGGTCAACGGCCGCTCCGACGTGGTGGGCGGCGACCGCGACGAGCTGGCCGCCCTCATTCGGCACGACGACCGCGGCAATGCCGGCCCGCTGCTCACCATCGCCGGCGACCGCGTGACCGTATCCGGCCCGAGCCCGGCCGCCGGCACGCTCATCGAGCTGGTGCGCTACGACCCCCGCATCATCCAGGTGCCGGTGGCGCGCGGCGAGAATGCCGGCCGCACGCTGCCGCACCGCAACGTCGTGCGGCAGGTGGCGATGCTCGGCCGCTGGACCGGCCAGACCCGGAGCTACGCCCTGCCGGCAGCGGCCGAGCCCGGCCTCGGGACGGCGGTCCTGGTGCAGTCCGGCCCGGGTGGCGCCATCCTCGCCGCCGCCACCGACTGAGCGCGCATCCGTCCGATGCCACCCGTCCATTCGTCTTCCGACCGGCCGAGCGCTATGGTGATGGGCGCGATCGTCGCGCGCGCCTGCGACCGTGCACCGATCGATCGACGGAGGGCCTCGTGGCCGATGCTGACTGGGGCGGCCTGATGGTCGCGGCGCAGTCCGGCGATGCCGGCGCCTACCGCACCCTGCTGGGCGAGGTCGGCCTCTGGCTGCGGCGCTACTACCACCACCGGCTTCCCCCTGCGCAGCTGGAGGACGCGATCCAGGACACCCTCCTGGCGCTGCACGAGAAGCGCCACACCTACGACCCCGCGCGGCCATTTCCGCCCTGGCTGGCGGCGATCGCGCGCTACAAGTGGATCGACCGGCTGCGCGCCATGAAGGGCTCCGCCACCGAGGCGCTGACCGCCGACATCCCTGTCGGCGACCACGGCGAGGCGGTCTCCAGCAGCCTCTCGCTCGACCGGCTGCTGGGCGAGCTGAAGCCCGCGCAGGCGGAGGTGATCCGGCTGGTCAAGCTGCAGGGCCTCAGCGTCATCGAGGCCTCGCAGCGCACCGGCCAGACCGTTTCGCTGGTGAAGGTCAACATCCATCGCGGCCTGGGCCGGCTGTCGGCCCTGGTGCAGAGACAAGCCGATGCCGACTGAGCCGATGCCCACCGAATTTCTGATCGACCGGCTGTCGGCCGGGCTGAAGCCGGTGCGCCGCCGCAGCGCCGGCGCGGACGGCGCCATCATCGGCGTCCTCTGCCTGGTCGAGCTCGCCCTGGTCCTCGGCATGGGCGCGATGCGGCCCGACATGACGGCCGCGATGCGGCATCCGAGCTTCTGGTGGAAGCTCGCCGGGCTGGCGCTGATCGCGGCCGCCAGCGGCACCGTGGCGCTGCGCTCGTTCGACCCGGCGCGGTCGCCGCATCGCGGCCTGCGCGGGGTGGTGGCGATCGTCGCCGCCTGCCTGGCGGTCGGCTGGGCGCTCGACGCCGGCGATGGCTGGGCCGCGCTGGTCGTCCGGCTCGACTGGCGGCAGGGCGTGCGGTGCCTGGTCAAGATGGTGCTGCTGTCGATCCCGGCGGCGCTGGGGCTGGGAGTGCTGATGCGACGGGGTGCTCCCACCAGCATGCGCGCCACCGCCTGGGCAGTGGGCATCGCGGCCGCCGCCTGGGGCGCCTTCGTGTTCGTATTCGCCTGCCCGTCCGACGACCCGCTCTACATCGCGGTCTGGTACATGGCCGCCTGCCTGCTGGTCGCCGGCTCCGTTCGCGTGGCGCTGCCGCGCCTGGTGCGCTGGTGACGGCGCCGGCCCTGGCCCACCGCCTTGCCGTCGCGGACGACATTCCCGCCATCCGCGCGCTGATGGCGCTCTCGATCGACCGGCTGCAGCGGGGCTTCCTGACGCCCGAGCTGGTCGCCGCGAGCCACGCCGTGATGGGGCTCGACACGCAGCTGATCGCGGACGGCACCTACATGGTGGTCGAGGCCGGAGACGGTCTCGCCGGCTGCGGCGGCTGGAGCCGGCGCGCGACCCTGTTCGGCGGCAACCACGCCGCCATCCGCGACGACGCCCTGCTCGACCCGACCCGCGACCCCGCCCGCATCCGCGCGATGTATACCCATCCGGACCATACTCGCCGCGGCATCGGCCGACTGGTGCTCGGTTGGGCCGAGGCGGCCGCTGCCGCGAAGGGCTTCGCATCGGCCGAGCTCGCCGCCACCCTGGCCGGCGTGCCGCTCTACACCGCCTGCGGCTGGGCGGCGATCGAGCCGTTCACCGCCGGCGGCGTGCCGATGATGCGGATGGGTAAGCGGCTGTAGGATACGCCGACTTATGGATGACGATCCCGGTCGCCTTGTCGACTAACATCTCCATATCTTGGGCACGGACCAAAATCCATAGTTCGCATAGTTTGGACGTGACATATTAGGACCAAGTTGCGGCTGCTCATCTGAAGAAGATACCGAGTGTGTAGCGGGAAGACAGCGGAACCACGAGCAAGTCTCAAAGTTTGATAGCCGGAGTCATTTTGAAATGTCCGACCGCAGAGCTATACAATCTGAGCTTCACCTATACCGTCAACTTGCTTTCGTCTGCCTCTTTACAGGCGTGTTGAGTTCAGCGACCCTTTTGGAAAACACGTCCAATAGCATTGGATCGATGTCGCTTAGTTTGTCTGTTGACACCACCCCACCATGTGCTGATCCAAAATCAAAGCTATACTTTTTTGCTCCGCCTTCAGTAAAATCAAATATGCGCCCAGCCCTCTCTTTCTTATAATACACAACAAATTTTCCCTTATAATCGTGATAATCTATGGTTGTTATCTCATTAAATAGCGCTTCATCCTTGATTAAGAAAGATAGTCGTCTTTTTGCGTAGTTGAATATTTCTAATTCCACTTCCGTTGTGACAATACCATCATCTGTTTTAGACGTTATCTCCACAGAGCTTACTTCTGGAGCAATAATAACTTTATCTGCCTCTAGTCCTTTAGTTGGAAGATCTAACCGCTGGAGAATGCGAATACTAACAAACTCGCGAAATGCGTTTCGTGTCAGCTCAATATACTCAGCTAACGCCTTTGACCGAATATGGCTTAGGCCGGTATTTTGAAGAAGCATCCTGACAAATTGCTCATTCGGTTCCTCTGCAAGCTTTGCGATTTGTTGAACAAGATTCTGAAAGATAAGCTTGCGTTTAGCTTCAGCTCCAATATTTTCGGGGTCAAAGCTACTCTTTTGAAGGCTTCTCAGACCTTCGTCTACAGAATTCTCGATCTTTCCTTTAGCAACTTCTCGAAGATCTAAGATAAGAAATGCTGTTATATCCATCATATTAGGTTCATCGGAGTCAGCATAAAATTCGTATACTAGTCCATCGGTTATTACGCCCATCTTCACTGTAGGAGCAGCATTAAAGTAAGATCTGAGTTGACCTCTTTCGTCTTTTAAGGGCATGCCAACTGTTTTGCACTCAATAGCAATAACAGGCTTCTCGTTTTTTAGTATAGCGAAATCTACTCTGTTCTTGTATTTCTCGGAAAAGTCAGCACCATGTTCCGGACAAACTTCGTCCGGGTTACGGTCGTCGTAGCCGAGAAAATTAAGGAAAGGAAGAATCAGAAAAAGCTTCGTACCTTCTTCATTAGCACATCTTGGAGCAAGAGAGACTGCCCGTTCCGCAAAGGCTCTAATTTTCTGGCGAAACTCTTCCGACATACCTACAGTCCTCCGTTTTCATAAAAGACTCTACAGCTTCTCGTTGGTCGGATCCAATAGCGAAATAGTGTTGCAATGATGTTTTCAGAGATTATACCGAAAAAAGTTATGATGCCGTGTTCCGCTTAAGAAGAAATCAAATCTAAGATAAAAGCTATATACTATTTATCCGCTACAAAGCAACTTGAACACAAACATGTAATAACACCAAATGCTGCGTCTTCATTATTAGATACGAAATAACAATAGTATGAATTACCTGTTATTATACGGTTGTTATTTAGCTCTCTAGCTTGAACAACATCAGCACCCGGCCCACCACTTCGCAGCCGGTGCCGATGGCGTAGGCGCGGCCCGAGGTCATCGCCGGGCGGTTGGTGTCTAGGATCAGCTGCCAGTGCTTGCCGCCGCTGCAAGGCGGCAGGATGAACTCCAGCCCGTCATGGCCGCCGTTCAGCACCATCAGCAGGGTGGCGTCGGTGCCCGGGCGGCGGATGCCGCTGCTCTTGGCACGCCCGTCCATCAGCATGCCGAGGCAGCGCACGCCGGCATCGCGCCAGTCCTGCGGACCCATCTGCTCGCCGGTGGCTGCGATCCAGGTGACGTCGCGCACGCCGAGCTCGTCATCGTGGTCCCCGGTCATGAAGCGCTTCCGGCGCAGGATCGGGTAGTCGCGCCGGAGCTGGACCAGGCGCCGCACGAACTGATGAAAGCCGGAATAGCGATCCAGCCGGCCCCAATCGACCCAGGAGGTGTCGTTATCCTGGCAGTAGGCGTTGTTGTTTCCGCCCTGGGTGCGGCCGAACTCGTCGCCGGCCAGGATCATCGGCGTGCCCTGGCTCAGCAGCAGCGTCGCCATCAGGTTGCGCATCTGCCGCTCGCGCAGCGCCAGAACCGCCGGGTCGGCGGTCTCGCCCTCGACGCCGCAGTTCCAGCTCGCATTGCTGGACGTGCCGTCACGGTTGCCCTCGCCGTTCGCGTCGTTGTGCTTGTCGTTGTAGGAGACGACGTCGTGCAGCGTGAAACCGTCATGCGCGGTGACGAAGTTGACCGTGGACCACGGCCGCCGGCCGCGCCGGTTGAAACGGTCGGCCGAGGCGCTGAGGCGCTGCGCGAGGTCCGCCACCGAGGCCTGCCCGCGCCAGAAGTCGCGCACGGTGTCGCGGTAGCGGTCGTTCCACTCGGCCCAGCCGGGCGGAAAGCCGCCGACATGGTAACCGCCCGGCCCGCAATCCCACGGCTCGGCAACGAGCTTCACGCCGGACAGCACCGGGTCCTGCCGGCAGCTGTCGAGGAAGCCGCCGCCCTCGTCGAAGCCGTAGCTTTCGCGCCCCAGAATCGTCGCCAGGTCGAAACGGAATCCGTCGACGTGCATTTCCGTCACCCAGTAGCGCAGGCTGTCGGTGACCATCTGCAGCACGCGCGGATGACTGAGGTTGACGGTGTTGCCGGTGCCGGTGTCATTCACGTAATAGCGCTCCTGGCCCGGCAGCAGCCGGTAGTAGGAGGCGTTGTCGATGCCCTTGAACGACAGCGTCGGGCCCTGCTCGTTGCCCTCGGCGGTGTGGTTGTAGACGACGTCCAGGATCACCTCGAGCCCGGCCTGGTGCAGGCGCGCCACCATCGCCTTGAACTCGGACGCGGCACTGCCGACGCCGGACGCATAGCGCTGGTCGGGCGCGAAGAAGCCGAGCGAGTTGTAGCCCCAGTAGTTGCTGAGTCCGGTCCGGACCAGATGGCCCTCGTCGGCGAACATGTGGATCGGCAGCAGCTCGATCGAGGTGACGCCCAGATCCCGGAGATGCGCCACCACCTCCTCCGACGCCAGCCCGACGAAGGTGCCACCCTGGCCGAAGCGTAACGACGGGTGGCGGATGGTGTAGCCGCGCACGTGCGTCTCGTAGAAGATCGTGCCGTCCCACGGCACAAGCGGCCGGCGGTCGTGGCCCCAGGTGAAGGCGGGATCGATCACCCGACATTTCGGGACGAAGGCGGCACTGTCGCGGGTGTCGAAGCTCCGGTCGCCGTCGGGATCGCCCACCACGTGGCCGAAGATCTCCGGCGCGTGGCGCAGCTCGCCGATATGGGCCAGCGCGTAGGGGTCGAGCAGCAGCTTGTTCGGGTTGAAGCGGTGCCCGGCGTCGGGCGCGTATGGACCGTGCACGCGGTAGCCGTAGACCATGCCCGGCCGCGCGTCCGGCAGGTAGCCGTGCCAGACCTCGTCGGTGTACTCCGGCAGCTCGATGCGCGCGGTCTCGCGCTCGCCCGCCCAGTCGAACAGGCAGAGCTCGACCTTGGTCGCATGCGCCGAGAACAGCGCGAAGTTGACGCCGAGCCCATCCCACGTGGCGCCCAGCGGGAACGGCAGCCCCTCGGAAATGCGGGGCGTCCGCAGCGGGCGTCTGGTCATCGAGGCAATCCCCAGGGCTCGGCGACAGGCGGTGCTCAAATCCGAGCCGCACAAGCGCCGCCTGGTCGGGGCGGAAGTCTACGCGTCAAGTTACCGGCCGTCACGTCCGACGTCCGATCAGATGCCGGTATGGCGGCGAGCTCCAGCAGCGGCTCCCATCGGGCGGCCGCCTCTTCGATGCGAAGCACGGTCGAGAAGGCAGCCTGCGGATGACCACGCCGCCGTTGCGCATCCGAAAGGGCGATCAGGGCCCGGTCTCTCACAGGCTGCAGGACGGCACGCGGTTCGACTTCGAGCTCGGCTTCGGCCTGGACAGCCTCTTCGATCCATCCCGCCGCAGCGAGCGCCGCGACGATGCCGACGAGCGCATGGGCTTTGGGCCGGGGGTACGATCTGGGAAAGCCCGCAAAGCCTTCCAGACGTGAAACGGAGCCTTCATGATCTCGGTCAGGCTGCGACGACCAGGCGCATCGGAGAGCGCCATTCCAAGGGTCAGTATGAACGGCATGGTCTTGTCGGCCTGGATGACCAGGGGACCCGATCGGTCCGCCGCCTCCAGGGCTCCTGTCAGATCGCCCATCCTGGCGCAGGCCGACGCGCGATCGATCGCTGTCCGGCGATACGTCGGATGCCGGATCAGCACGTCGTTCAGGAGTGCCGTCAGACGCGCGGCTGCCTCCCTGTCCTCGACCGTATCGAGCGCATCCAGCATGCTGGACAGGAGATCCGATGCTCGGTTGTCTCCGGGATGCACGGCCGTCAGGACCTGGATGGCCTCCGGGATCAGGAACTTGAGTGCGGCGACATTCCCGTCATGCGCCGCCCGTCGAACGAGGTCCCGACAAGATTGGGCACGCGACGCGGTCTCCGCGGGCCTGATCGCATCCAGAGCATCTCGATAGGCGCCCTGCTCAGCCAGCAGGGTGGAAGCGGCTCCAAGCCACTGATCCTGACGCCACCGGTCCGGAGCGGTCTGTTGAAGGCCATGTGAGGTCTTCGTCACACGCTCGACGACCTGCCGCGCGATGGCTGCCGCCTGATCGGGACAACCCTGCCTGCGGAGGCGGTCGGCCGCCGCGAGAAGCTGATCGGCATCCTGCGCATCCGGAGGAGGCGCTATGGCCCGTGCCAGTCCCATCTCCCCGTGATGTGTCAGCCGATCGGCCACCCGCTCGAGCAACGGATCGATGCGGCCGGCAGTCGCGGACTCGCTGACGAACGAGATCGCCGCCTCGACACCCTCGCTGCGGGCAAGGGCTACGGCGGCGATCTCCACCGCGACCGCGGCGGCATGGGAGAGAGTTGGATCGTTAATCGAAATGATCCTGGCGACATCGCAGGCATCCCGAGCCAGCGCGCGGCCACGACCGTCGGAGCGATCGCGCGTGCAGAGCGTCGATGCGATGGCCACCAGCAGCGAGACCTTCGGCTCGCTGTCCGACATGCGTCCGACGACCTCCAGCGCGGGCTCGAGCGCGCCGGCGTCGAGCAGGGCGCTCCCGACCGCACCCAGCGCGTAAGCTTGCGAGACGTCGAGTTCCGAGGGTGGGATCTCGTCGCAGGGGTGGACCAGCCTGATCGCATCGGCGCTCCGGAGGGCGCCGGCGATATCGCCGGCCTTGGCGCGGCCCACCCCCACGCTCCCGATGAGCAAGGCTCGTCGTCTCGATCCGCCGTCGATGTCGAGAAGCAGCTCCGCATCCCCAATCCTGCCGAGCCGGGCCAGCATCTCGACGATCCGCCCGCGCTCAAAGCTGCTCGTGGAGTCGGCAGAAGCTTCGAGAAGGCCGCCGGCCTGCAGGGCCGCCTCGGTCGCGCGCGCAGGATGACCTGCCTGCAGAAGCGCCTGGGCGAGCTGGATGAGCTGCTCCGCCTTGGACGAGCAGTGGTCGCTTCCGATCACGGCTGCCGTCAGGGCATCGGCAACCGCGCCGAGATCAGCCAGACACCAGGGCGGTCGTCCAAGGGTAACCGACATGTCCGGCCTTTCGTTCAACCGCGCTCAGGATAACGATGGTGGTTCATGCCATCCAGGACGATCCGACCGTCACGATCTCGATCCGGCTGTCCGGCGTCTCCTTTTGACGCCCTGGGATCACGCACGAGGCTACCGTCATGTATCAGGTCAGCAACCGGCCTGACCGTGAGCCTGCGCTCAATTGAACAGGAGGGTGCGTAGCGCCCCCGGCACCAGCGCCGAGAACGGGTTCACATGCACGACGGGATCGTCGAACGGGCCGCGCAGGGTCATCGTCGCCGCCAGCACGCCCCCATCCCGCTCCGGGCTGAACAGCCGTCCGACCACCGGCAGCCGGCCCGGCAGCCGATTCACCGCCCAGGCCGGCACCACCGTGCCATGCAGGTCGAGCGTGCGCCGGTCGAGATCGACCTGCCCGCGCAGCGTCACCCCCAGCGCCGCGCTGTGTCCGCGCGCATCGCTCACGGTGGCGACCCCGTCCGAGAACACGAACGGCGCCACCACCTGATCGACCGCCAGCTGTGGCGTCGGCGGCGCCCCGAACCAGCCATAGACCGAGAGGTCGCGCGCGATCCGGGCCGCCAGCGGCGCATCCAGCACCACGAGGCGGCCGACCCGCGCCACGGCGGTGAGCGGGTGGCCCGGACGCGTGTCGTCGTAGCGGCCGTCGAGCCGGACCGCGCCGCCGGACAGCGCCGCCGTGACGTCGAGGCCGCGCAGCAGCGCCCCGCCGTCGGCGACGCTGGCGGTGAGGTCGCGCCCGCCGGCATCCGGCGCCAGCCGCACCGCGACCGCGGTCGGACCGGCCACCGCCAGCCGAGCCGTCCTGATCCGGGTGCCGTCGTCCTCGAGATGCGCCCGCACGCCGTCGAGGGCGGCGGTGGCGCCCACGAACACGCGGCCGAACGCCAGGTCGGCCTGCCAGGGCACGACCCCGGCCCGGCCCGGCGGCGTCGCCGCCGCATGCCCGCGCCGGGCCGGCAGCGCCGCCGGCCGCACGCCGCCGCCCGCCTGCGCCAGGTCCAGCACCGGCCCCTGCATCTGGATGCGGATCGGCTGCGGCGGCGCGCCGGCCGGACGCGGCTGCGGCAGGTCGAGCCGTCCGGCGCCGCTGCTGCGGCCGATGGCGAAGTGCGCGACCACGATCCGGTGCGCGCGACCCTGGCCCACATCCGCCCGCGCCGAGATCGCGAGGTCTGGGCCGCTCGCCTCGATGCGCTCGATCGAGGCCAGCCGGCCTCGCCGCAGCCCGATCACCGCCGATGCGGCGGCCGGCTGGCCGACCCGCTTGCTCCAGAGCGGGGTCGAGATCGCGAGTCCGGCAAGGTCGAGCCCGAGCGAGACCTGCGCCGCGCCGTCGCGGCGGGCCGCGTAGTCGAGTGCCAGCGCACCGCTGCCGGCGACGTTGCGCGACGGGTCGAGTCCCTCGCCGATCACCGCGCCGGTGGTGACCACCCCGGTCACGTGCGCCCGCTCGACCACCTGCGCCGGCGGCCCATCGCGGAAATCCATCGCGTAGCGCAGCTTCGCCGGGATCTGGCCGATCTCGCCGCTCCCATCCACGGTCAGCCCATCGGTGGTGGCGGCGAGGGTGAGGTTGCCGTGCTCCAGCGCGCGGCTGGCGGCGACGTCGCCCAGATGCACGTCCTGCAGGTGCGCGCTCTCCCGGATCCGGATCTGGTCCATGGTGACCCGGTCGTCCAGCGGCAGCGTCACCGTCAGGTCGTCCCGAACCTGCCCGGACGGGTGGCTGAACGGCACCGGATGCGCCGACAGCAGGTGCAGCCGCGGGTGCGAGAGCTCGGCGATGAACGCGCCCAGGCCGCCGGACAGCCGCACGGTCACCGTGCCGACCTGCTCCTTGCCCGTGAGGCCGGTGATCCGCATCGAGCCGCCGATCACGTCGAGCGCCGGGGGAGGCGGCCCGGCCCCTGCGCCGGACGGTACCGGCAGCACCGCGTGCGAGACCGTGATCAGCACCGCGTCCGGCCCCTGGAAGCTCAGGTGCGCCATCATCCGAAGCAGCGGCGGCATCGGCCGCAGCCACCACAGCGTGAGCCCGCTGGCGTCGAAGCCGCCGCTGCGGTCGGTCTCCGCGAGCCGTGCCCAGCCGCCGTCGCTGGCGAGCGCGCTCTCGACATGCAGGCCGGTGGCGACGCCCTCGGTGATGTTGCCGGTGACCCAGCGCCGTGCTCCTGCCGCCGCCGAGAGCGGCCAGTACTGGGCCAGGCCGGCGAAGCCGATCTGCGGGACCTCGACCGCGATCCGGCCGCGGATGCGCCGCGCCGCCGCCAGGCTGTCGATCGACAGCGTGCCCCGCGCATGCACCAGCGGCCCGGTCGCCGCCGCCTGGTCCAGATCACCCATCGCCCGGAGCTGCAGGTCGGCCTGCTGCACCTGCAGCACCGCCGCGTCGCCAGGCCCGTCCGGCAGGCTCGCCAGTACACGCACGACGCCGGACGAGACCAGCAGCCGGCTGCTGCCCACCGCCACCGAGCCAGCGCCGAGCCGCGCGGTCAGCACGGCCCCGATCGGCTCCATGAATTGTCCGGGGCCGTTGGCGAGCCGCACCTCCAGCGTCGGCGCCACCGGCAGCGCCACCGCCTGCAGCGGCGCCAGCAGCGGCAGCACGCGGGCGAGCTCCGACGGCACCACCGGGTCCAGCGCCAGGTGCCAGACGACGTCGCCGCCCGCGTCCGGACGGGGCCGGGCCTCGACCCCGACGCCGTGCAGCCGCGCCTGCCATCCGGCCAGCGCCAGCGTCGCGTCGATGCGGCCGACGATGCCATCGCCGGACGCGGCGGCCGGCCGACCATCGATCTCGACGTCGCGCACGCCCCAATCCTGCCCGACCACCAGATCGTGCACCGCCACCTGCAGATCGCCGATGCCGACATGCGTCAACTCGTCCCAGCGCAGCGTCGGCCCGGAACTCCCGTGCACGACCTGTCCCGGCGGCAGCAGCCCGAGATCCAGCCCGCGCTCGGAATCGCGGCGCAGCCGCAGCCTGGCCCCGGACACATCGATCCGCTCGATCGACAGCACGCCCCGCAGCAGCGGCGCCGCCACCAGGCCGACGCGCGCGCGGTCGACATGGTCGAGCAGCGTCCCGTCGGGACGGTGCAGGCCGACATCCTCGAAGCGCAACACCACCGGCGCGTCCGGCCCGGCCCGGAGCCCGGCCCCGCCCACCCAGGCGCGCCTGATCTCGAGCGAGGCCGCTTGGCCCGCCGGTCCGCCCAGCCGCAACGGCATCACGGCGTGCACCAGCCAGGTGACCTCCATTGGACCCGCCGCCAGCCGGATCGCCAGGCCCAGCGTCGCCATTACCGCCAGCACGGGCACCGCCAAGGCAGCCCACAGCAGCCGCCGCACGGCTGTCCGCGCACCGGCGGACCCGCGCGGCTTCGAGGATGCTTGACCGGGCTTGCTCACGGCCGGCACCGTGCCGGGCGCAGCCGCCCAGGACAAGGAAGGCCGGCATCACGCACCGACCTGCTGGGCACGACCCCCCGGAACCTTTTCGAAGATGGAGACCCTGCATGATCAAGGCCGGCGACGCGGCGCCCGATTTCGATCTGCCGACCACCGGCGGCGGCCGGGTCAGCCTGGCGGGACAGCGCGGCCGACCCTTCGTGCTGTATTTCTACCCGAAGGCGGACACGTCCGGCTGCACCCGTGAAGCCTGCGATTTCCAGGAGGCGCTAGGCCGCCTCGGCCAAGGCGCGCTGCCCGTCCTGGGCGTGTCCCGCGACCCGATGACGGCGATCGAGGCATTCGCCGCCAAGTTCGAGCTGACGTTCCCGCTGGCCTCCGATGCCGAGGGCGGCGTCGTCGAGGCCTATGGCGTCTGGGTCGAGAAGTCGATGTATGGCCGGACCTACATGGGCATCGACCGCTCGACCTTCCTGGTCGACGGCGGCGGCCGCATTGCCCAGGCCTGGCGCAAGGTCAAGGTGCCGGGCCACGCCGGCATCGTCCTGAAGGCGGCCGCGGACCTCGCAGCCGGTCCCGGGGCCGGGTCGGCTCAGTAGCCGTACGGCTGAGGCGGCGGCGGCGCGTAGACCACCGGGGGGGGCGCCGCATAGACCACGGGCGGCTGCGCATAGACCACAGGCGGCGGCGGCGCCCGGTTGGCCAGCAGGCCGGCGCCGAGTGCCCCGATCACCGCGCCCGCGGCCAGGCCGCCGAGCAGCGCGCCGTGGCCGTGATGGTGGTAGCCGCCGCGATAGCCATAACCGCCGCGGTAGTAGCCGCCATGCCACTGCGCTTCGGCAGGCGCCGTAGCGACGAGCCCAGACGCCAGGATCGGAACGGCCATCAGGAGACGCAGGCGATGGATCATGAAGAAGTCCCTTCTCACGGAACAGGATGGCACCCATTCAACCAGGGATGGACTACCAGATCGTTTATGTCCCACCGCGGCATGGCAGCAAAAAGGCGGCATCGCGGCAGCATGACGGCACATGGATCGGCGGTGCCGGCCTATGACGGGTCGAGGAAGCAGGGCCGGCACTCCCCCCGGTCTCTCGCGAGGCGCAAAGTCGTTTGGATATCGAGTGTTTCCAGAGGCAGCGACGGCGGCTGCGGCAGGCTTACGGGTCGTGCACGGTCAGCGTCGCGTCGCCAAGGCTCTGCATGCCGCTCATGGCGCTCACCATGGCGCCGCTTGCGCCCTCGTCCAGACCGAGCGTTTGCGCGCCGATCGCCCGGATGCGGGACACGAAGCGGTGCGACGGACCGGGAGGCGGGGCCGCGCCACCATAGCCGGGCGCGCCGAAGTCGGTCCGCGTCTGCCGGGCGCCGGCCGGCAGCGCCGCCGCTCCGCTTCCGGCGCCCGGGGCAGCTCGCGCGCCTCGGCCGGGATATCGATCACGCCTCAGTGCCACCAGCCGGACCCGGTCGGCGCGTCGGGATCGAACACGGTGAGCACGAAGCTCCGGGCGCCCGCCGGCGGATCCTCCCAGGCGAGGTGGGGCGACACATTCTCTCCCGCGTGACCCATGCCGTCGAACACCTGGGTGAGGGGAAGCGTGGCACCGTCCTGAAGATCGGCGCTGGTCAGTCTAAAGGCCATGGCGGGCTCCTGTGCGGGAAGATGACGGGTGGGTTCCAGGCCCCGCCGCCGCCCGCTTTGACCTGCCGATCAGTTGTCGCCGCGATACGATCAGACAGCCGGGCCGGGGCGCGGAACTCCGTCGGCGTGATCCCGAACCGCTCCCGGAAACAGCGGGAGAAATAGGCGTGGTCGCCGTAGCCGCAGGCCAGGGCGATCTGCAACACCGTGTCGTCGCTTGCCTGCAGGAGCCCGGTCAGGGACAGGCTCGACCTGGCTAGCCGCCGCAGCAGCGTCGCCTCGCTCACCGCCATGATGTCGGCGGCGGCTTCCGTGTTCCAGACGGCGTCGGGGCGGCCCGAGACGTACACGCGCAGCCGCTCGGCGAAGGTGCGCGTCGGGTCCGTATCGAACCGAACGCCGCGGGCGACGGGCCAGGCGGTGACCTCGGCGGCCACATGCCGGGCCACCGGGAGCGGCACCGCCTCGTCGAGCATGACCTCGCAGGCGCGCAGGATCGCGGCGCGGAAGCCGACCGCGGGCAGGGACTCGGCGGAGGTGACCGTGCGCAGCGCATCGTCCCGGAACTCCGCCGCCGCCGGCTCCAGGACCACCGAGATGGACTCGTAGACGCCCTCGGGTCCAGGGTCGTTGACGAGGTCGATGACCTGCCCCGCCGGCAGCAGCATCACATCGCCCAGGCATGCCGTCACCCTGGCGGCGGCCGTGATCGCGGTGTTGCGGCCGGACAGGACCAGCACGATCGTGGAATGGACATTGTGCAGGCTGGGAGCGGTAAGCGACCGCCGCTGCGTATCGACAGCCTGCGGGGCATGGCCGAGACCATCAGCTTGACACTCTCCACCGCAGGGTTCCGGGAACTCCCGTCGGATCGTCCCGCGATCACGCCGGCTCGAACCGTGCGCCGGGGCAACGGCAGCCGATCGATCCGGCCGGCGATCAGCCCGCGGGAGCCACCTGCACGCGGAACCCGTCCGGGACTGCGAAGATCGCCGCCGGCTGCGGCGCGTAGATGACATGCACCGCCTGCAGCAGCAGCCGGCCACCCTGAGACGCCTGCAGCATGACGCCGTCGTCGGTCAGGCAGACCACGCTCTCCGCCCCGGCCTGGTCGCGCGTCGACCAGTCGGTGCAGGGCGTGCCGGCGACGACGCGGCCGTCCAGCCGGCGATAGGCGCCGTCCGCGCGCACGCCATGCGGCGCTAGGGGCGTCCCCGGCGCCGGCAGCACGGTCGCGAGGCGCTGGTCCGGCTGCACGACGGTGAGGCGCCGCGCCACGTAGTCGGTGATCATGTAGGTCCCGGACCCCGGCGGGTCGACGCGCTGCCGTGCCGGATCGACGGCGAAGCGCACCCGCTGCCCAACCGCAGCCGAGCCTGCAGCCGAACTCGAGGCCAGCCCCGCCGCCGGGATCGCATAGAGCACGTCGACGTCACGCTGCGGCACCACGAACGGCCGGTCCGGCTGCTGCGCCGCCGTCGGCCCGGCAACCGCAGGCAGCGCCGCGAGCATCAGCAGCGACGCGACCGCCGCCCGCAGCCGGCGATCGGTCAAGGATGGCCCGGCGCGCCCTGCGGCGCGGGCGGCAGCGCGCCGCCGGAGCCGTCATCGAGCCCGCCGGGCCCGGCCGGACCCGGTCCAGAGGCGCCGCCCAGCCCCTGCCCCAGATTCTCCGGATGCGCCGTGCGCTGATACCCCGGCGGCGGCGCGAACAGGCTGGCCGGCAGCGGCCCGTACTGCACCGTGCGCGCCTCGAGCTCGCCACGGGCACCCTCGCCATCGACGCCGACCTCCTTCAGCACCACGCCGTCGGCGGTGATGCAGGCGGTCGCGTTGCCCTTGTCGGTCACGATCGACCACGTCGTGCAGGGCAGCCCGGCCACCACGCCGGTGCCGGTGCGGGTGAAGTGCATCGAGGCGTCCAACACGAACGGCGAGCGCACCGTCTGCTTCTCCGGGATCTGCATGTAGATGCGCGCCTGGTTCACCACCACGGTCATCACCTGCGCGTCCCGATCCATGATCATGTCGCCGCTGGCGCTGCCGTCCGGCCCCGGCGGTCCGTCGATGCGCATGAGGCCGCCGCCGCCGCGGAAATACACCCGCACCGTCTGCGCCTGCGGCGCCCCCTCCGGCTTCACCTCGTAGAGCACGGTGACGTCGCGCGTCGGCATCAGCGTCGGCTGGGCCGCCTGGGCCATGGCAGCCGGCGCCCCGGCCACCGCCGTGCCCAGAATCGTGCCCAGAATCACGCCCAACGTCGTGCCGTCCGCCAGGCAGGGCCGCGACAGCCTCGATCGGTTCCCGATGGCGTCCATGATCCTCAGTCTCCTCGTCCAACCGCCCACACATGGACCCAAACGGATTGTCCGTCCCGTTGCCCAGGCCGCCGCCGCGTTCACGATGCGGCGTGCGACGCCAGGCCCATGATCGCCGAACGCAGCGCTGCCCCGTCCGGTGCCGCCCGCCAGTCCGCCGTGCCGGCGACCGCCTCGGCCAGCAGCCGGCGATAGCGGGCGCGCGGGATCTCGATCGCCCCGAACTGCGACAGGTGGCCGGTGAGGAACTGGGTGTCCAGCAGCGTGAAGCCGCCGAGCCGCAGGCGCGCCACCAGGTGCACCAGCGCCACCTTCGAGGCGTCGCGCGCCCGGCTGAACATGCTCTCGCCGAAGAAGGCCCGCCCCAGCGCCACCCCGTAGAGTCCGCCCGCCAGCACGCCGCCCTGCAGCACCTCGACGCTGTGGCCATGGCCGCGCTCGTGCAGCGCGTTGAACAGCCGCTCGATCTCGGGGTTGATCCAGCTCTCCTCGCGGCCGGGCGCCGGCGCCGCGCAGGCGGCGATCACGCCGGCGAAGTCCCGGTCCGCCGTCACCGTGCAGGCCCCCGACAGTACGGTCCGGCACAGCCGCCGCGGCAGGTGGAAGCCGTCGAGCGGCAGCACGCCGCGCCGCTCCGGATCGAGCCAGTACAGCGTCGGCCGGTCCCGGCCCTCGGCCATCGGGAACATGCCGACCGAATAGGCCTGCAGCAGCCGCTCGGCGGTCAGGATCGGGGGAAAGCCGCGCATCCCCACATGATGGAGCGCCCGCTCCCGGCGGGGAAGTCTGCTTCCCAATCGGCCCGCGGGATGGGATAGCAGTCCGCCCCACACCCAAGGTCACCGGGTCCGCCGCATGCCCCATCGCCGTCCCCGCCTCGTCTGCAGCCAGGACATGCCGGACGCGGTGGCGCTGCGGATCGCGGACGAGTTCGATGCCTGGACGCTGCCGGCGATCCGGATGACCACGGAGGAGCTGCTGCACGCCGCGCACGCCCATCGCCCGGAGGCGCTGATGCTGAGCAGCGGCACCCGGCTCGACGCCGTCACCGTCGCCGCCCTGCCGGACGAGGTGCGGCTGGTCGCCACCGTCAGCGTCGGGCACGACCACATCGACCGCGCGGCCCTTCGCACCCGCTCCATCGCGCTCACCAACACCCCCGACGTGCTGACCGAGTGCAACGCCGATCTCGCCTTCCTGCTGATCCTGGGCGCCTGCCGCCGCACCGCGGAGCACCAGGCGGTGATCCGCGCGGGCTGGGGCCGACCGCTCGGCATGACCGAGATGCTGGGCATCCGGGCGAGCGGCCGCACGCTCGGCATCGTCGGCATGGGCCGCATCGGCCGCGCCGTCGCCCGCCGCGCGCGCGGCTTCGGCATGACGGTGCTCTACCACAACCGCACCCGGCTGCCGCCCGCGCTGGAAGACGGCGCAGGCTTCGTGCCGGAGCTGCACGCGCTGCTGCCGCGCTGCCAGATCCTCAGCCTGCACGTGCCCGGAGGCCCTGCCACCGAAGGCCTGATCGGCGCCGCCGAGCTGGCGCTGCTGCCGCCGGATGCCGTGCTGGTCAACGCCGCGCGTGGCTCCCTGCTCGATGAGGACGCGCTGTTCGCAGCGTTGGACACGGGCCGCCTCGCCGCCGCCGGCCTCGACGTGTTCCGCAACGAACCGCACGTCGATCCACGCTTTCTCACTCATCCGCGCCTGTTCCTCACCCCCCACGTCGGCAGCGCCACGCGGGAGACCCGCACCGCCATGGGCATGCGGGCGCTGGACAACATCGCCGCGTTCTGTGCCGGGCAGGTGCCGGACGACCTGGTCGGCTGACGGAGAGGGCGATGGAGTTTGATTTCGAGGCGCTGGCGCCCGGCGCCCGCTACAAGCTGCTAACCGCGTCGGTGGCGCCGCGGCCGATCGCGTGGATCACCAGCCAGGACGCGGACGGGCTGGTGAACGCAGCACCCTACTCGTTCTTCAACGCGTTCTCGTCCGACCCGCCGATCCTGGGCATCGGCATCGGCAACCGCGAGACGCCGGAGCAAGACACGCCCAAGGATACCAAGGCCAACATTCGCGCCATCGGCCAGTTCGTGGTGAATCTGGTCGACGAGGCCGCCGGCCCGGCGATGAACCGCACCGCCACCGCGTTCCCGCACGGCGTCGGCGAGGTGGCGCGGTTCGATCTCGAGACCGTGGCTTCGGTGCGGGTGCGGCCGCCGCGACTGGCGATCAGCCCGGCCAGCTTCGAATGCGTGCTGCATCAGGAGGTGCCGCTCGGGCCGGGCTCCAGCCTCATCCTCGGCCGCGTGCTCCGCCTGCACGTGCGGGACGACCTGGTGCAGGATGCCGGTCGCCAGCATCTGGCGACCGAGCGCATGGGGCTGCTCGGCCGCATGCACGGCGGCGGCACCTACGCGCGCACCACCGACCTGCTGCGGATCAACCGCATCCCGCTCGACACCGCCTGATGTACATGACCGTGATCTTCACCGCCGCCGCGATCCTGGCCGGGGTCAGCGGCGTCCTGATGCCGCACATCGTGTTCCGGCTCGGCTTCTTCATGATGACGGTCTACCTGATCCTGGCGCTGGCGACCGCCCTGCTGAACCTGGCGCGACGTAACCCGTAGCGCTCTGCCCTCAAGGAGGATCACGCCATGAGAACGTCGCTCCCGGGTGTCATCGCGATCACGTTCCTCGCCGTCGCCGTCGCCCGGGCCGACACCCTGGCGACGCTCGACGCCTCGCAGGTCGCGGCGCAGCGGTTGAACGCCTGCTTCGATCGCGACTTTCAGCCGGACCAGAGGTCCGTCGACAGCCCGGATGCCCGGCAGCGGTTGCTGGCGGCCTGCGACCCGGACTGGCAGGCCGCGGCACAGGCCTGCCACGCCGCGACCGGCGAAACGGTCGCGGCATGCCGGAAGAAGACGGCCAAGCTCGCCGACGACTATCTCGGCATCAAGGCCGGCGGCATCCAGTGACCTTCCTTCACGGCCATCTCCACGACAGCCGACAGCGCCCGCCGAGCCGAAGCCAGAAACCGGGTTTCACGGAATGGACGTTGCCGTTCTGCTCTACGGGATTGGCGGCAACCGCAAGGTGCTGGCCGGCCCCCACGATCCCGCCTGCTCCCCGCACTGATTGGCCGCCTGGCCGTGAGCACCGGAAGCGCAGATTGGCGCATCGGATCGCCGGCACGGCGCAGCCCCGGACAGGATCCTAGGTCGTCGCCACCCGGTCGGCCAGACCGCTGCGGATCGACTCCACCGCCTCGCGCACGCCGTCGCCATGCTGTCGCTCCAGCCGCCGGATGGTGAAGTGCGCCCGCGCCAGCGAACGGTAGTGCCCGAAGAACGCGGCGTTCAGCGACGCGCCGCAAAGCGCGCCGGCGACCGGCATCATCTGCAGCGCCACCTTGCGCGACAGCGCCAACCCGTAATGCGACGACACCTCGGAGAGCAGCATCACCACCGGCCGGCCGCGCAGGACAGCCCGGGCGGAAAAATAGCCGAGCTCGCTCTGATCGGCGGCCGCGTCGATCGGCCGCAGCGCGAACACCTCCAGGCAGGCCCGCCGCGCGTCCGGCGTCGACAGGTCCTCGCCCTCCTCACGCGCGATGAGCGCGATTTCGCGCATGATGGTGAGCGTGGTGAAGCCGATGTCGGGCAGCAGCCCGGCCACGCCGGCGAAGCCGCCGATGGCTCCGGACACCGCCACCGCGCCCTGCGTGATCGGCCCGCGCCACGACCTGCCGTCGTCGCGCGGCGTCGCGCGCGCGGCCGGCTGCCGCAGCCCCAGCACCGCGACGTCGAACGCGCGGCTGATGGCGCTCTCGGCGATGCCCCGCAGCTTGGCCTGCAGCGCCGGGGCCATCCCGAGGCCGCGGACGCCGAGCCGGGTCGCCTGGCCCACCGCGCCGCCCATCAGGTCGGCCAGCCGCACCAACACGCCGCGCCCGGCCTCGAGCTGCTCCAGCACGCGCTGCAGTTCGCCGCGCGCGGACGGGCTCAGCCCGACGCGGGCCAGCGGGGCCGGCGGGGACAGCTCGCTTCCTGTGGTGGCGCTCATCGGTCTCGCTCCTCGGCCATCGGGGGGCCGTCTTGGGGGAGGTCGCATCGACCCCGTCGCCGACCCAACGCGCCGACCCCGCGCCCGGCTGCCAGGCGAATTGATGACGGGGGCGAAACTTCGCCGCTCCGGCCGCGTCCCATGTCCATCATGCCAGGAGCCCAGGCCATGCAGATCTCCAGGATCGTCCCGCTCGTCGCCGGCGTCGTCGGCCTTTCGGCCCTGCTCGGCTCGGGTGCGGCGATGGCGCAGAGCCAGCGTCAGACCGCGCCGGGCCCGACGTCCGGCACCAACAACGACAGCACCATCTTCCAGGAGCAGGCGCCGGGCCTCCCGTCGGTGGACGCCAGCCAGAACACGCGAGGCACCAACAACCGCGAGGTGTTCCAGGTACTGGGTTTCGAAGGCGAGATCGCCGCCCCGGTGACGCCGGCCTACAACGCCGATGCCACCTACCGCACCTTCGCCGGGCAGCCCGGAAACGGCGCCAACGCCGTGCTGGCGCAGACGATCGACGGCGCGCCCTGAGCCGTCAGCCGGTCCATCCGCCGCGGCGGCACAGGCTGTCCCAGTGCGGCGCCGAGACCGGCACCACGGAGAGCCGTGACTGACGTACCAGAGCGAAGTCGGCATACTCCGCCTCCGCCCTGATCACCGCAAGGGTTACCGGGCGAGGCATCGGGCCGATCGCCTTCATGTCGACGCAAATCCAGCCGCCGGTCTTTGCCGTCGGATCTGCGTAGGCTTCGCGCACCACTTCGACGACGCCGACGATCTCCTTGCCGACGTTCGAGTGGTAGAAGAAGACGCGGTCGCCGCGGCGCATCGCCTCCAGGTTCCGCTTCGCCTGGTGGCTGCGCACGCCGGTCCACGGCTCCACGCCGTTCGCGACCTGTTGCTCCCAGCAGAACGCGTCCGGCTCGGATTTCACCAGCCAATACGGCACCGCTCTAACCCACCAGCGCCCCGTCCCTGAACACGAGCCGGTGCCCCCGCACGGCGACGCTCTCGAACAGGTTGACCTTCGCGTAAGGGTCGGCGGCGGCAAATCCTTCGGCGGCGGCGCGGTCCTCCACGTCGACGACCAGAAGGCTGCCGCAGGGACGGCCGTCGATATCCAACAGCGGACCGGCATGCACCAGCCTGTCGGCGTAGGTCGAGAGGTAGCGCAGGTGCGCCTCCCGTGCCGCCAGCCTGGTGTCCAGACTGTTCGGCCGGTCGGTACAGAGGATCGCGAACAGCATCGTGGTGCTCCGTCGGTGTAGGCCCGGCGATCTCGCCGCCATCACATTGTAGTGCAGCGGCCGCATGATAGAGTAGCGCCTTGCATCGGACCGGGCGTCTGCGCCCGCCGTACCGACCGTTCGGGGAACCCGCCACATCGTGCAAGCGACCCGCCTCGCCGGCCACGCCGCCGCCATGCCATCCCTCGTCCCGGCCCCGGCGCACAGGATCGTCGAACAGCCGGACTGCGTCACCGCCGGACCGGTCGGCCGGCTGCTGCACCGCACCGCCAATCCCGGCCGCTTCCTGAAGTTCGGCGCACGGCTGCAGCCGCTGCTGACCTGGCCGGCGATCGTGCTCGCCGCGATCGGGCTCGGCTGGGGCCTGTTCCTGTCGCCGGCCGACTGGCAGCAGGGCGATGCCGTCCGCATCATGTACGTCCACGTCCCGGCCGCCTGGCTGGCCTCGCTTGGCTACGTGGCACTTGCCGCCTGCGGCCTGCTGTCCCTGGTCTGGCGGCATCGGCTGGCCGACCTCGCCGCCGCCGAGATCGGACCGGTCGGCGCCTGCGTCACCGGGCTTTGCCTGGCCTCGGGCTCGCTCTGGGGCCGCCCGACCTGGGGCGCCTGGTGGGTGTGGGACGCGCGCCTGACCTCGGTGCTGGTGCTGTTCTTCCTCTATCTCGGCCACGTGGCGCTGATGCGCGCGTTCGACGACCCGGCGCGCGGCGCCCGCGCCGCCGCGATCCTGGCGCTGGCCGGCGCGGTCGACCTGCCGGTCATCAAGTTCAGCGTGCAGTGGTGGAACACCCTGCACCAGCCGGACAGCATCACGCTGACCGGCGCGCCCACCATGTCACCGTCGATGCTGTGGCCGCTGCTGATCACGGCAGTCGGCTTCAGCCTGGGCTTCGCCGCCCTGGTGACGGCCCGGCTGCGGGCTGCGATCCTGGAGGCGCGGCTGCGCGGCCTGCTGCTGGCCGGCGCCGCCGACGCCGGCCACGCATGACCGACCTGCCCTACGTCGCCGGCGCCTATGGCCTGGCGGTGGCGCTGGGCGGCTGGCTGTCGGTTTCGGCGGCACTCCGCCTGCGCCGTGTCCGCCGTCGCTTGGCCGCGGTCGAGCGAGGGCGCCGATGACGCGGCGCTCCCGCCGGCTCTGGCTGGTGGCCGGCTGCATGGCGAGCTTCGGCACCGCCACCGGCCTGGCGCTCGCGGCCTTCAGCTCCAACATCGTGTTCTTCATGGCGCCGTCGCAGCTGCTTGCGGCACCGCCGCCGGCGGGCCGCACCATCCGCCTGGGCGGCATGGTGGTCGCGGGCTCGCTGGTCCGAACACGCATCGCCGGCCGCGAGCCCTCCGTCCGCTTCGAGGTGACCGACGGCCGCCAGGCGATCGTGGTGGGCTATGTCGGCATCCTGCCCGACCTGTTTCGCGAGGGGCAGAGCGTGGTGGCGCTGGGCGAGATGGCCCCGGACGGTAGTTTCCGCGCCGCCGAGGTGCTGGCCAAGCACGACGAGACCTACATGCCGAAGGATGTGGCCGACGCGCTGCGCAAGTCCGGCCGCTGGGATCCCCGCTTCGGTCCGCCGCCCCCGGAGGCGAGCTGGGACGGCATGGGCGCGGCCGGACCCGCGGCGCCCGAGCACCTGCGGTCGTGACGGCCAGCCTTCCGGACGGTCCGGTTCCCGGCCACGCGATCGTCGGCCTGCTGCTCGGCCCCGAGCTGGGCCGCTTCGCGCTGGCGCTGGCCTGCTGCCTGGCACTGGCCCAGTTCGTGCTGCCGCTGCTGGGCGCCTGGCGCCGCGACCAGCCCCTGATGGCGATCGCTCCGGCGCTGGCCGGAAGCCAGCTCGCCTGCCTAGCGCTGTCGTTCCTCTGCCTGGCGGTGGCGGCCATCGGCGACGATTTCTCGGTTGCCAACATCGCCGAGAACAGCGCGGTGGCCAAACCGCTGCTCTACAAGCTCAGCGGGATCTGGGGCAACCACGAGGGCTCGATCCTGCTCTGGTGCCTGATCCTGGCGGCGTGCGGCGCCGCCGTGGCCTGGTTCGGCCGCACGCTGCCGACGTCCCTGCAGGCCCGCGTGCTCGGCGTGCTGGGCGGCACCGCCGCCGGCTTCGAGCTGTTCTGCCTGCTGACCTCGGATCCGTTCGACCGGGTCTGGCCGGCGCCCCTCGACGGGGCCGGCATGAACCCGCTGCTGCAGGACCCCGGGCTCGCCGTGCATCCGCCGATCCTCTACGCCGGCTATGTCGGCTTTGCGGTGCCGTTCGCGTTCGCGGTCGCCGCCTTGCTCGAGGGCCGGGTCGACGCCGCCTGGGGCCGCTGGGTGCGGCCGTGGGCGGTCGGCGCCTGGTGCCTGCTCACCTGCGGCATAGCACTCGGTTCCTGGTGGTCGTACTACGTGCTGGGCTGGGGCGGCTACTGGTTCTGGGACCCGGTCGAGAACGCCTCGCTGCTGCCCTGGCTCACCGGGACCGCGCTGGCGCACTCGGCGATCGTGGTCGAGAAGCGGGAGGCCCTGAAGGTCTGGACCGTGCTGCTGGCGATCGGCACCTTCTCGCTGTCGCTGTCCGGCACCTTCCTGGTGCGCTCAGGCATTCTGAACTCGGTGCACGCGTTTGCCGTCGATCCCGCTCGCGGCGTGTTCATCCTGGGCCTGCTGGGGCTGGTGATCGGCGGTGCCCTGCTGCTGTTCGCGCTGCGGGCGCCGCTCCTGGTCGCCGGCGGCGTGTTCGCGCCGCTGTCGCGCGAGGGCGGGCTGGTGCTGAACAACATCCTGCTCTGCGCGATCTGCGCCGCGGTGCTGACCGGCACCCTCTACCCGCCCTTCACGAGCCTGCTGTTCGGGCAGGCGATCAGCGTCGGCAAGCCCTTCTTCGACGCCACCGCGGCGCCGATGGCGATCCCGCTGCTGGCGGTGATGGCGATCGGCCCGACGCTGCCCTGGAAGCGCGCGCGTCTGGCTCCGGTCGTGACGAGGCTGTGGTGGGCCTCGCTGGCGGGCCTCGGCGCCGGGCTGGTCGGCGCCTATGGCCTGCGCGGCACGCTGCCGATGATCGGCGCCGCGTTGGCCATCTGGGTCATCGCCGGCAGCGCCGCCGAGCTCGCCCATCGCGTGCAGCTGTTCCGGCTGCCGCTGCCGGACAGTCTGCGGCGCGCCCGGCTGCTGCCGCGCGCGGTGTTCGGCGCGGCCCTGGCGCATGCCGGCGTCGGCATCACCGTGCTGGGCCTGGTCGGCATGAGCCAGGCCAGCCACGCCATCGTCGCGGTGCATGTCGGCGACACCAGCCGCCTCGCCGGCTACGACTGGACGCTGCGCGGCCTCGCCGACCGCCCCGGCCCCAACTACCGGGCCCGAATCGCCACGATCGACGTCACCCGCCACGGCCGGCTGGTGACCGTACTGCATCCCGCCCGCCGCGACTTCGCCGCCCAGGGCCAGGTCACCAGTGAGGTCGCCATCCACACCGACCTGGTCACCGACCTCTATGCCGTGCTGGGCGACGAGCACGGCGCCGGCGCTGACCACACCGCCGTCCTGCGGCTGCACGATAACCCGCTCGCCCCCTGGATCTGGCTCGGCGGGCTGGTGATGGCGCTGGGCGGGGGCCTGTCGCTCAGCGACCGGCGCGTTCGCGTGGGCGCCCCCCAGCGCGCCCGCGCCCGCATCCCGGTCCTGGCCGAATGAGCGGCGTCGTCTCCCGCCGCCGGCTACTGACACTGGCGCCGCTCGGACTGGCCGGTGCCGCCGGGCTCGGCTTCTGGGCGATGCTGTCGGGCATGCGCGGCGGCTCGTTCGACCCGCACGACATCCAGGCGCCGGTGCTGGACCGGCCGGTGCCGGAGTTCGATCTGCCAGGCCAGGCGCCCGGCCGCGGCTTCTCCAGCGCCGATCTGCGCGCCGCCACCGGCCCGATCCTGGTCAACTTCTTCGCCTCCTGGTGCATCCCCTGCGTGATCGAGGCGCCGCCTCTGGCCACGGTGGCCGGACGCCTGCCGGTCTGGGGCATCGCCTACAAGGACCGCGCCCAGGACGCCGCCGGCTTCGTCGCCCATACCGGCGCCCCCTACACCCGCCTCGCCGCCGACCGCAGCGGCCTTACGGCGATCGACTGGGGCGTCTCGGGCGTGCCGGAAAGCTTCCTGATCCGCCCCGGGGGCGTCATCGCCTGGCATCTGGCGGGGCCGATCACGCAATCCTTGGCGGATGCTTTGGTGGCCAGGCTGTGAAAGCCAGGGCTCTACCCTGGACCCGGCAGGGGACAGTCGTCCCCTGCACCCCTGCTTGTCAGTGGTTTCTAAAGGCTGCGCCTTTGGCGGGGCCCAGGGGCAGAGCCCTTGGCCTTCTTCTTCTCTTCTCGTCTCCGGCCTGGGCCGTGAGCGACCCATCCGAGATGCTCCGCAACCCGGTCCAGGAGGCCCGCGCCGAGGCGATCGGCGCGCGCCTACGCTGCCTGGTCTGCCAGAACGAGAGCATCGAGGACAGCGGCGCCGACCTCGCCCGCGACCTGCGTCACGTCGTCCGGATGCAGGTCGCCGCCGGCGACAGCGACGCGCAGGTGATGGCCTGGATGGTCCGCCGCTACGGCGACTTCATCCGGCTGCAGCCACGACTCTCCGCCCTCACCCTGCTGCTGTGGGCGATGCCGATGCTGGCGATCGCCACCGGGCTGCTGGCCGCCTGGCTCGGCCTCCGCCGTCGTCCGCTGCCGCCGGCGCCGCTGGCGCCCGAGGAGCGGGCGCGGCTGGCCGAGCTGATGCGCTGATGCAGGCGGTGCTGTGGATCGAAATCGCCCTGCTCTGCGCGCTGGCGCTGCTGCCGGCGGCGCTGGCCGGACGCCGGCCCGGCACCATCCGCGACCACCACGCCCCGGCGCTGGCGCTGCACCGCGCGCAGCTTCGCGAGCTCGACCGCGACCGTGCCGACGGGCTGATCGAGGCGGGCGAGCAGCAGGCAGCCCGGCTGGAGGTGCAGCGCCGCCTGCTCGCCGCCGCCGCCGAGGACCTCCCACCCCCCCGGGTCCGGCGCCGCCGCACCGTTGTCCCCGCCCTGCTGCCGGTGGCGCCGATCGCCATCGGTCTCTACCTGCTGGGTGGCCATCCGACGTTGCCGGCGCAGCCGGACGCGCTGCGCCTGGCCCAGGCCGGCGCCCGGCTCCATCAGGACGACGCGCTGATCGCCAGCCTGCGCCACGGCCTGGCAAGCCTCGATCCCGCGACCCAGCAGACCCGCCAGGGCTACCTGCTGCTGGGCCAGGCCGAGGCGTCGCGCGGCCATTGGGCCGCTGCCGCCGCCGCCTGGACCGTGGCGCTCGGGCACGGCTACGACCCGACGCTGGCGGTCCAGGTAGCCGAGGCGCAAAGCCAGGCCGAGGGCGCCGTAAGCCCAGCTTCGGCGGCGCTGTTCCGCCACGCGCTTGACGCGGCGCCGGCCGATGCGCCCTGGCGGCAGCTGGCGGAAGAGCGCCTGGCCCAGTCCGAGCATCGCTGACCTCGCGGCTACCCAGCCCGGCTGGGCACCGGCAGACGGTCGCACCGGCGCGGAAGCAGTCGGGCGACGCGCCTGCCGGCCGAGATGCCGGGCCGTTCGATCCAGCGGTGCGCGAAGGTGGCTACCACGACCAGGACCGCCGCCGCGGCCAGGATGACCGTCCAATGCCGCCATGGCGACATCAGCGCGAAGCGCCGGACCGGCTCGCACTGGAACATCGAGGCCAGCACCAGGCCCTGCAGCATGTAGACGCCGTAGCTGATGTCGCCGAGCCGCCGCGACGCGCGAAGCGTCAGCAGCCCGAACAGGGAGCAGCCGGAGATGACGAGGTAGAAGCAGATCCCAAGCAGGATCATCGCCAGCGGCGTGTAGGCGGACCGGCAGAGATGGCAGAGCGCCAACAGGAGCAAGACGGCCGCCGTGGACGCGATCCCGTCGCGAGGCGTCGCGGTCCAGCCCCGCCGGTCCAGCGTGGCGCAGCCCATCCCGATCAGGAACAGCGTTGCAAAGCCGAAATGCGATCCGGGATTGTCGAACGCACCGCCGCAGGCGACCAGCAGGAACCCGGTGGCCACGGCGATGAGCATCACGCCAATACGGATCGTCCCGGTGCCCGCCGCGAACGCCATCAGCGGCAGCGCCAGGTAGAACAACCATTCGTAATGGAGCGACCAGGTCACGCCGGCAATCAGGTTCTGGGTGAACGGATGCCCGTTGATGTCGCTGAAGTCGAGGAAGCCGAGTGCCAGCCAAGGCGCCAGTCCCTGCATGAACGAGGCCGGCGAGACCCGCATCATCCAATCCGACTGCATCATGACCAGCACCAGCAAGCCGAGGATGGCGAGCAGGTAGATGGGCGCGATCCGGAACAGGCGGCCGACATAGAGCCGCACCCAGTCCGGACGGCGGCATTCGTCGATCAGGCGGCCCCAGAACAAATAGCCGGTGATCATGAAGAACACCGAGACGCCGCAACCGCCGAGCAGGGCGTAGAAGCGGCTGGGCGGCAAGGTCCAGGCCCCGTCCGTCAGGTAGCGGTGGTAGATCGCGCCATGGTGGAACAGGACGGCCAGCGACAGGAATCCGCGCAACCCGTCGATGGTCTGCAGGCGGCCCGGCCGCGGTGCCGGCGGCGCGTCGGCGGACGCGAAGGGCGGCAGGCCGACCAGCACCAGCAGGATCGCGGAGATCGCGAAGGCCGGCCAGACGGGATAGAAATCCATCGCCCGCACCATAATTGACGCCGACCGGCGCCGCTACGGCGCAGGACGACGTGCGCAGCCTGGTTTCCGATCGCGATGCCCTCGTGCGCCGCCGCCGCGACACCCATATCCGGATCATGACCGAGACCTCAGACACCCCCCCCGAGCCAGTCCTTCCCGAGCCTGTAACCCCCATGACCCAGCCCGTGGAGGCCGAGATCGGCGGCCCGAAGGAGCACGATCCGACGCGCTACGGCGATTGGACCGTCAAGGGCCGCTGCATCGACTTCTAGAAGATGATCCGATCGCTTAGGCTCACGGATTATCCTCTAGCTTATTGTTTTGACGAGCATCTTTATCCGATCGAACGAGTTTGTTCGATCGGATGATGCTCTAGACCCGCACTCACGACCGCGCCTGGCGCGGCGTCCAGTCCACGACGGTGCGCCGATACGCCGGCGGCTTGGGCTGGCACGAGATCACGTAGAGCCCGATCACGTAGAGCAGGTCGGCAAGTGCGTTGAAGCGGAACGCTATCTCCAGCTCCGGCGGCGCGCTGACCATGATCCAGATGCTGTAGCCGAGGAACGGAATCGAGAGCGGCCGCATGCCCTGCAGCATCAGCCGCAGCGGATTGGCGTGGCCTGGCCGCACCAACGGGCGCATCCGCGAGTTGCCGATGTAGAACGCGACCCCGAACAGCCAGATCAGCACGTTGCTGAAGCCATTCAGGACGCCGATCACGCCGGTTGCGATCAGCGCCACGATCGAGGCCGCACTCAGCACCACCGCGCCGAGCTGCATGCTGAGCCCGATGTCGAAGCCGGATGGCCGCTCCGGCAACCGGTCGACCATCGGCTGAAACACCCGGTCCAGCAGCCACACGTCGAACTGGTTGACCCGATCGGCAACGCTCATGAGCGGACTGCTTCCGGTAGAAAACCGGCCTCGGTCGAGGCCACGAAAAAGGCGGCACCGTTACCGGCGCCGCCCTGGTCATTAGGCCTGCGAGGCGCCCGCTATCACTCGGGCGTCTGCGCGCTGCGGCGGCGGATCGCCGCCGACAGGATGTCGCCGAGCGAGGCGCCGCTGTCGGACGAGCCATACTCGCTGACCGCCGCCTTGTCCTCCTCGACCTCGCGACCCTTGATGGTCAGCGACAGCTTGCGCGATGCGCGATCGACCGACACCACCTTGGCGTCGACCTTCTCGCCGACCGCGAAGCGCTCCGGGCGCTGCTCGGCCTTGTCGCGGGCGAGCTCGGCGCGCCGGATGAAGCCGGTCAGCACCTCGTCCACCTTCACCTCGATGCCGTTCGCCTGCACCGCGGTGACGATGCAGGTCACCACCGCGCCCTTGTTCACGCGGCTGAGCGTGTCGGCGGCCGGGTCGTCATGCAGCTGCTTGATGCCGAGCGAGATGCGCTCCTTCTCGACGTCGACGTCCAGCACCCGCGCCTGGATGACCTGGCCCTTCTCGTAGGCGGCCATCGCCGCCTCGCCGGCCTCGTCCCAGGAGATGTCCGACATGTGCACCATGCCGTCGATGTCGGCCGAGATGCCGATGAACAGCCCGAACTCGGTGATGTTGCGGATCTCGCCCTCGACGTTGGAGCCGACCTTGTGCTCCTCGGCGAACAGCTCCCACGGGTTGCGCTGCACCTGCTTCAGGCCGAGCGAGATGCGACGCTTGGAGCTGTCCACGTCCAGCACCATCACGTCCACCTCCTGGCTGGTGGCGACGATCTTGCCCGGGTGGACGTTCTTCTTGGTCCAGCTCATCTCGGAGACGTGCACCAGGCCCTCGACGCCCGGCTCCAGCTCCACGAAGGCGCCGTAGTCGGTGATGTTGGTGACGCGACCGCTGTAGCGGGCCCCCGGCGGGTACTTGATCGCAACACCCTCCCACGGATCGGCCTCGAGCTGCTTCATGCCCAGCGAGATGCGCTGCGTGTCGGAGTTGAAGCGGATCACCTGCACCCGGACCTGCTGGCCGATCTGCAGCGCCTCGGATGGATGGTTGATGCGCTTCCAGGCGATGTCGGTGACATGCAGCAGTCCGTCGACGCCGCCCAGATCCACGAAGGCGCCGTAATCGGTGATGTTCTTCACCACGCCGTCGAGGATCATGCCCTCCTTCAGGCCCTGGATCAGCTCCGAACGCTGCTCGGCCCGAGTCTCCTCCAGCACCGCACGGCGCGAGACGACGATGTTGCCGCGCGCGCGGTCCATCTTGAGGATCTGGAATGGCTGCGGGCTGCCCATCAGCGGGCCGACGTCGCGCACCGGGCGGATGTCGACCTGGGAGCCGGGCAGGAACGCCATAGCGCCGCCGAGATCGACGGTGAAGCCGCCCTTGACCCGGCCATAGATGGTGCCCTGGACGCGCTGGCTACCCTCGAACGCCTTCTCCAGGTTGGTCCAGGCCTCCTCGCGGCGCGCCTTCTCGCGCGACAGCACGATGGCGCCGTCGCGATCCTCGTAGCGCTCGACGTAGAGCTCGATGACGTCGCCCGGCTTCACCTCGTGATCGGTGCCGGGGAGACCGAACTCGCGGAGGGCAACACGGCCCTCGCTCTTCAGGCCGACATCGACGATGGCGAACTCGTCGGTGAGGCGGACGACCGTGCCGGTGACGACGGAGCCGTCGAAGCCGACGTCGCGGCCGAGGGTCTCGTCGAGCAGGGAGGCGAAATCCTCGCCACCGAAATGGTCGGCGGCGGGGCGTGCAAGCGTGGTGGCTGATGCCATGTGGCAGAAGGATCCCGCGTCTGATCCGGCTGACGCCGGCGACGGTCTTGCGCCCTGCCGCGGCAGCACGTCTTGCCCGCTTCGGCGGACCGGTTACGACGAAACGGGCCGTTCCGTGTGGACGTGCCTGCGAGGCGGCAGCAATACCTCCCCAGCCTCGAAGTCAAGGAAAAAGCAAGGCCAGGGGCTCTGCCCCTGGACCCCGCTGGGGCGAGCCGCCCCAGACCCGCATCCTTAAGAATTGGATTTCAAAGGCTCGGCCTTTGATGGGGTCCAGGGGCAAAGCCCCTGGCCTTCACGATGTCCAGCGCCGTCTCCAACACCCCGCGGGCATCCAGCCGGTCGCTATCGATCTCGACGGCGTCGGCCGCCGCCCGCAGCGGCGCCACCGCCCGCGCGGCATCGGCCCGATCCCGCGCCTCCAGCTCGGCCGCGACCACCCGCAGCGTCCCCAGATCAGGGTTCCGGCCCGGGTTGAGCTGCCGCCAACGGCGCTCCGCCCGCGCCGGGACCGAGGCGGTGACGAACAGCTTCACCGGCGCGTCGGGGAAGATCACCGTACCGATGTCGCGGCCGTCGAGCACGGCGCCATGCGCCGCGCCGAAACCGCGCTGGAACGCCAGCAGCGCCGCCCGCACCGCCGGCTGCGCCGCGACCAGGCTGGCGGCGCGATCGACCTCCGGCGTCCGCAGGTCGCTCCGGGCGAGGTCGATTGGCAGCAGCGCCCGGGCCTCGCCGCCGGCGTCCGCCTCCGGCGACAGCCCGGCGTCCAGCATGCGCCGGCCGACGCCGCGATAGAGCAGCCCGGTATCGAGGTAGGGCAGGCCCAGCGCCTCGGCCAGCGCACGAGCCAGCGTGCCCTTGCCTGCCGCCGCCGGTCCGTCAACCGCCACGACCAGCCGCGCCGTCATGCCGGGAGCCCGCAGCCGAGCGCGTTCATCAGCGGGACAAATCCCGGGAAGCTGGTCTCGATGAAGCCGGTGTCGTCCACGCCTACCGGCGCCGCGGCGGCCAGTCCGAGTACGACGGCGCTCATCGCCAGCCGGTGGTCCATCGCGGTCGTCACCTGCCCGCCGCCGGGTGCCGGCCGGCCATCGCCGGTCACGATCAGCTCGTCGTCCTCGGTCCGCGCCGCCACGCCGTTGTCGACCAGCAGCGCCAGCGTCGCCGCCAACCGGTCGCTCTCCTTCACGCGCAGCTCGGAGAGACCCCGCATCCGCGTCTCGCCCGTGGCGAAGGCGGCAGCAACGGCCAGAATCGGATACTCGTCGATCATGCTGGGCGCCCGGGACGCCGGCACCAGGACGCCGCGCAGCCGGCTCGCCCGCACCACCAGGTCGCCGACCGCCTCGCCGCCCTCCACGTGCTCGTTCATGATCCGCAGGTCGGCCCCCATCTCGCGCAACGTCAGGAACAGCCCCGTGCGCAGCGGGTTGAGCCCGATGCCGGTCAGCGTGACCTCGGAGCCCGGCACCAGCAGGGCCGCCACCAGCGGGAACGCCGCCGAGGACGGGTCCGCCGGCACGGCGACGTCGCGAGCGACCAGGAGCTGGCGGCCCTGCAGCCGGATCACGGTCCCGCCGGCACCATCCGGCCGCACGGAGACCGCGGCGCCGAAATGCCGCAGCATGCATTCGCTGTGATCGCGGGTCGGCACCGGCTCCTCGACCACGGTCTCGCCCTCGGCGTTGAGGCCGGCCAGCAGGATCGCCGACTTCACCTGCGCCGAGGCCACGCGCTGCCGCCAGACGATCGCCCGCGCTGCCTCGGTGCCCTCGATGCACAGCGGCAGCCGGCCGCCGGCACGCGCGGCGAAGCGGGCGCCGCCGAGCGCCAGCGGCTCGATCACGCGGGCCATCGGGCGTCGCCGCAGGCTGTCGTCGCCGGTCATCACCGCGGTCATCGCGTGGCTGGCCAGGATGCCGGCGAGCAACCGCGCCGCGGTGCCGGAATTGCCCATGTCGAGCACGTCGCTCGGCTCGCGTAGCCGGCCGACGCCCTGCCCCACGACCTCCCAGACGCCGTTGCCGGCGCGCGCCACCTCGGCACCCAGCGCCCGCATCGCGGCGGCGGTGCGCAGCACGTCCTCGCCATCGAGCAGGCCGGCGATGCGCGTGCGGCCCGGGGCCAGGCCGGCGAACATCAGCGCCCGGTGGCTGATCGACTTGTCGCCCGGCACGCGAACGCTGCCGG
>CALMVO010000053.1 GCA_937873205.1 uncultured Acetobacteraceae bacterium | reverse complement strand
CGCTTAGGCTCACGGATCATCCTCTAGCTTGTTGTTTTGACGAGCATCTTTATCCAATCGAACGAGTCCGTTCGATCGGATGATGCTCTAGTGCAGGATGATCTCGACCCGCCGGTTCTGCGGCTCGCGGGTATCGAGCGCGGTGGCGACCAGGGGATGCGTCTCGCCGTAGCCATGGATGGCGATCACCCCGCCGGGGACCCCGTCACGGATGAGCTCGGCCTTCACGCTGGTCGCACGGCGGATCGAGAGGCCCTCGTTGTAGCGGGCACCGCGCGCGCCGCCATGGATCGAAGAGTTGTCGGTGTAGCCGTCCACCTCGATCCGCGTGGTTTGCACGTGCGTGGAGGCCTGGGCGGCTTCCGCGACGATCTCGCGCGCGCGCGCGGTCAGGTCGGCCCGGTCCCAATCGAAGAACACCAGGTAGGTCCGCGCCATCGCAGGCGGCGGCGCCGGAGCTGCCATCGGCTCCGGCGCGGGAGCCGGCTTCGGCGCGTTGAAGGCGTAGGCGACACCGACGGTGAAGAGATGAACGAAGATGTTCTTCTGCAGCCCGATCGACCCGGTCGGCTCGGCGGCGGCCGGAACGTTGTAGAAGGTGCCGGTGAGGTCGCCCGCGTCATGGATGCCGACCAGCCTGTAGTCGGCGGTGATCGCCAGCCCCGGGACCGAACTGACCGGGAACGCCGCGCCGACGATGCCCTCGTAGGCGAAGTTGGGACCCGACGTGCCGCCGATATGATGCAGGTCGCCGTTGGACAACATTTCAGGCAGCGTCACGTGCGTCGCGAGCGTGCCGGCGCCGACGCCGAGATAGGGGCTCATCCAAGGAATTGGGATGCCGAACTTCGGCAGGTTGAACGCGTAGAGGGCCTCGAGGAAGCCACCATAACTTTCCTGATGTCCGGTCTGCTTTCCAGGAACGGGGACCGGCACCAGATTGTTGACGTTGTTGTAGTCATAGGCTCCGAGAACGTCGATCTGCACGCCGTTCGGGAACGCCCAGCCGACGGCGCCGGCGCCGATGAAGCCGTCGCCCCACCGTTCCTGCGCCGGCCCGGCGCCAAGTGGGCCTTCGTTGGGATTGACCTTGATGTTCTGGAGCAGGCTGTAGCCGCCGGCGAGACCGACATAGGGCGTGCCGCCGGAGAATCCCTGCATGAAGCTCGTCTCCGGGGGCGGGGCCGGGTTCTGTGCGTAGGCGATGCCGGCCGGACCCAGCACAAAGAGAAAGCCAAAGCCATAGGACTTGACGCGCATCAGAACCACTCCTGCGTTACATTGATCTCATCGGTATATTTTGTTTCCATAGTTTATGCATAGATTGTTCTTAATTCAAAACCATTTGTTTCGTGGCGCCATCTAGCCTCGTCATTGTTGCGAAATTACATCATCATGAAGTCTGGTCATGTCGGGCGTCGCGCGCCGCCGCAACACCTTGCCCGAACGGGTCCTGGGCAGCGCGGCACGGAAAACGATCTGGCGCAGGCCGCAGAAGGCGCCCATCGAAACACGGACCGATTCGATCAGGTCGACGCGGAGGGTCTCGAGCCGCAGGGGATCCAGGCCTTCGTTCGGCACCACGTGAGCGATCGGACGCTGCCCGCGGAGCGCATCGTCGACGGCGAACACCGCGCACTCCGCGACATCGGGATGCGCCGCCAGGACATCCTCGATCGTGCCGGTGGCGACCAGGCGCCCGGCAACCTTGATGACGTCGTCGACGCGCGACAGCAGCGTCACGTCGCCCGCCACGCCGACGCCGCCGTAATCGAAGGTCCGGAAACAGCCTGGGTATTTTTCCAGGTAGAGCGCTTCCATCCGTGTCCGGTCGCGCCACAGCCCGATCAGGCAACCGGGCGGCAGCGGCAGGCGCAGCACCAGCTCGCCAGGCTCGCCCGCTTGCTGCTCGCGACCGTTCTCGTCCATGCAGCGCAAACCGAATCCCGGCATGGCGAAGATGCGTCGCCGCGACGGTTCCGCCACGTCGCGCGGGCCGGCGATGCACCACCCGGTCTCGGTCTGCCACCAATGGTCGTGCACCGGAACCCGGGCGGCCCGTTCGGCCCAGTCGACGATGGACCGGTCGGCGCGCTCTCCGGCGACGAAGACGGCGCGCAGGCGGGCGAGGTCGTGCGAGGAGGCGAGCGTCGCCGCCGGATCCACCGCACGGATGGCGCGGAGCGCGCTCGGGCTGGTGAACAGCACGTCGACGGCGTGATCGGCGCAGAGGCGCCAGAGTGCGCCGGCATCCGGCGTGCCGGTCATGCCGCCCTCGTAGAGCACCGTGGCGCAGCCTGCGATCAGTGGTCCGTACACCGCATAGGAATGTCCGACCACCCAACCGAGATCGGCGGTGGTGCAGAACACGTCCCCGGGCGACATCCCATAGACCAGCCGCATCGAACGCTGCATCGCGACCGCATAGCCGCCGCAGTCGCGCACCACGCCCTTGGGATGTCCGGTGGTGCCGGAGCTGTGCAGGACGTAGAGCGGCGCGGTCGCCGGCATCATCACCGGATCCGCCGGAGCTGCCGCTTCGGCGTCGCGAAAGTCCGTCACCGTCACGCCGGGCAGCCGGGGCGCCGGCCGCTGGCCGCCCGCCGTGCGATCGAGCAGAACCCAGGCGGCCGGCCGATGCGTCGCGGTGGCGAGCGCCTCGTGCATCGCCGGCAGGCACGACACCGGCCGGGCGCCGGAATAGCCGCAGCTGGCGGAGACGACGAGCGTCGGGGTGGTGTCGTCGATTCGCGCCGCGAGCTCGCCCGGGCCGTGGCCGGTGAACACCACGACGTGCACGGCGCCCAGACGGGCGGCCGCCAGCATGGCGATGACCGCCTCGGGCACCGGCGGCATGCTGATCAGCACGCGGTCGCCGCTGCACAGCCCGAGCGCCCGCAGGCCGCCGGCGAAGCGGGCGACGCGGTCGCGGAGGGTGGCGAAACTGATGCGTGCGACCGTGCCGGTGACGGGGCTGTCCCAGATCAGCGCGACCTCGTCGCCGCGTCCAGCGTCGACATGGCGGTCGAGGGCGTTGGCGCACACGTTCAGCCGCCCGTCAGGAAACCAGTCGGCCAGGCCGTCGGGACGCAGCCGGAGCGCCTGCGTCGGCGCCCTGTCCCAGGCGATGTCCGTCGCCGCATTCATCCAGCCCGCAGCGTCCGCGGCGATCTCATCCTGCATGGGACAGCTCCGCCCCACGGCGTGCGGCGATCCGCTCGGCCAGGAAGTCGGCGTCGCGCGCGACGCCGGAGAAGCGGCCGGAGCCCCAGCTGTGCATCCAGGGCAGGCCGAGCATGTAGAGGCCGGGTTCGTTGGTGACGCCGCGATGGTGGATCGGGGTGCCGCGCGCATCGAGCACGTCCGGGCCGATCCAGCGGAAATTCATCGTGAAGCCGATGCACCAGACGATCGAGCGGATCCGCCTGGCGGCGGCGTCGATCGACAGCCGGTCGAGCCCCGGTGTCCAGACCGGCAGGTAGGGCGGCTCCTCGGGCGCGGCCACGCCCTGCTCGGCGATGAAGCGGTCGATGCTGCCCTTGATGTCGGCCGAGACCTTGTCGGCGGCGTCGAGCTTCTCGCGCACGCCGCCGCCGAACCGGAACTGCGTGCCGGCACTCTGCTCGAAGCGGCCGTACAGCCGCATGCCCTCGTGCGCGCGCAGGCGCAGGTCGATGTCGCGGCCGCCGTCGCGACCGGTGACGTAGTGATTGGTGTTGTCGCGCACCCGTTCCTTCAGCGGATGGCGCTCGACCGGCAGATCGTAGAACCCCATCAGGTCGAGCCAGGCGACGACGTCGCGGCCGCGGTAGCGGCGGGCCACGCGCGGCGCGTCGCCGAGGCACAGATGCACCTGGCGCCCGGCGAGGTGCAGGTCCTCGGCGATCTGCGCGCCCGACTGGCCGGAGCCCACCACCAGCACCGCCCCGTCCGGCAGCGCCGACGGCGTGCGGTAGGCCGACGAATGCAGCTGCAGCAGGCCGGGATCGAGCTCGCCCGCCCAGCGCGGCACGATCGGATCGTGGTAGCCGCCGGTGGCGACCACGACCTGGTCGGCGGTGACGATGCCGCCCGTGGTGTCGAGCCGGAACCCGCCGCCCGGCACACGGTCGAGCTGCCGGACGGAGACGCCGCAGCGCAGCGGCGCGTCGAAGCTGGCCGCGTAGCGCGCGAGGTAGTCGACGATCTCGTCGCGGCCCATGAAGCCCTCCGGATCGTCGCCGTCATAGGGGAAACCGGGCAGCCGGCACTGCCAGTTCGGCGTCACCAGACAGAACGTGTCCCAGCGCTCGGCGGCCCAGGCATGGCCGGGGCGGTTCGCTTCCAGGACGAGATGGTCGATGCCGCGGTCGGCCAGAGTCCAGCTCATCGACAGGCCGGCCTGGCCGCCGCCGACGATGACGACCGGGACGTGCCGGCCGCTCAAGACGCGCTCTCGTCGAAGCCGCGGACGGTGACGGTGCTGTCCGTGGCGAACCCCGCCGCCGCTCGCTCGATCGCCGCCTTCTGAGCGATCGCACGCGCGCACGGCATGCCGAACTTGGCCTGCACCCGCGCGCTGGCGATGTCGAGCGCGGTGCCGGCCCGGGCGACGAAATCGTGCAGCCCGTACCGCGTGTCCGGCTGCAGGTGCTCCTTGACGACCAGCGAGGGCGAGTAGCACCGCGCCGGCGTGCCGTCCGGCCAGACGATGTCGAACAGCATCTCAGGCATCGCAGGCAGCCTCCCGTCGCACCGGCCGGCCGTGCATGCGGGCGTAGACCGGCAGGTGATTGCGCGCGACCGCGTCCCAGCCGAAGCGCCGCGCCACCGCGGGGCCCTGACCGGCCCGCCGCCGCGGGTCCACCGCCTCGCCGAGGGCGCGTGCGATGTCGTCCAAATCGTCCGGGTCGGCCCACAGCGCCTCGTCGCGCGCGAAATGCTGGTTGAACGGCGCGATGTCCGACAGCACCACCGGGCGGTCGGTGGCCATCGCCTCGAGCGCACACAGGCCGAAGCCTTCCGCCCGCGACACGCTCGCCAGCACGTCGGCGAGGCGGTAGAGCGAGGGCATGTCGCGATCGGCGACAACCCCGGGCAGGATGACGGCGCCACCGGCCCCGGCCGCGGCAAGTTCCGCATGGAAGGCGGCCGCATAGGCGGTGTGGTCGAGCAGGGTGGCGCCCCCAGCGACGATCAGCCGCGCGCTGGGACGGTCGGCCTGCACCCGCAGGAAGGCGTGCAGCAGCGACAGCGTGTTCTTGCGCGCCTCGATGCCGCCCAGGGCCAGGAATACCGGGCCGGTGGTGTCGCCGGCGAGACCGAGCCGGCGACGCAGATCATCGTCGTTGGCGTCGGGCACCGGGGAGAACTGCCCGGTGTCGACGCCGTTGCCGACCAGCGTGGGCCGGCGTCCGTAGCGGGCGTGCAGGCGATCCTGCCAGTGCCGGCTGACGCAGCAGAGCGCGGACGCGGCGCGGACTCCGCGGTCCTGCCATTCATCCAGCTGGACGTCGTCGAAGCTGTCGAGGTGATGCACCGTGCGCACGTAGCCGGCGATCCGTCCACGTTCGGCGAGGTCCGCCAGTGCGTTGGCGGTAATCGAGTCCTGGGCGTGGAACAGCTCGAACCCGGCGCCGTCGAGGAAGGCGGCGACCTCGGCGATCCGAATCCGCACCATCGCCACCGTGCCGTCGACCGGCCGGGCCGGCACCAGCCGCGCCGGGCAGCGCGGGCGCCGGGGAAAGTCGCATCCGGGCAGCGCCGGCGCCACCAGGGTGACGTCGTGGTCCTGCCGATGCAGCGCCTCGGCCAGCTGCATCGCGTGCACGACGCCGCCGCGCGGGTTGGTGGAGTGGGTGAGGACGGCGATGCGCGGGCCGGCGCTCATGCGCCGCATCCCATCAGAACGGTCCGGGCATGGTCCTGGAACAGCGCCCGCGCATCGCCGTCGACCAGCGTGACGGCACTGCCGGCCACGCAGCGCCCGATTGCGGCGCAGGCGATGTCGCGATCGTGGAACAGGGTGGCGATCGCCGCCGCATCGTCCGGGCGTGCGGTCAGCAGGAAGCCGTAGCTCGGGAAGCTGGTGAGCCAGCGTTCGAGCGGCACGCCGTCCGGGCGGGGCACCCGGTCCGGCTCGATCTCCAGCCCGACGCCGGAGCATTCGGCCAGCATCAGGGCGGTGCCGACCAGCCCGGCCATGCTGATGTCCTTGGCGGCGCGGCAGAGCCCGGCCTCGGCGAGTTGCGGCAGGAGATCGAGGTCGCGGCGCAGCCGGTCGCCGCTGGCGCCGCGGCTGGCGGCGTCCCAGTAGGGATAGGGCTCGTGATAGGCGCCGCGCAGGTCGATGGCGGCCAGTAGCAGCTCGCCGGGCGCCGCGTCGAAGCTGGTCAGCAGGGCGCGCGAGCGGCCGAGGATGGCGACGGCGAGCTGCTCGCCGTCATGGCGGGTGTTGCCGTGGCCGCCGACCAGCGGGATGCCGTAGGCGGTGCAGGCGGCCCGCATGCCGTCGAGCAACGGCCCGGCGGCGTCGAGGTCGCGGCTCCAGAGCGCGTCCACCACCGCGAGCGGCCGCCCGCCCATGGCAGCGATGTCGCTGGCGTTGACCATGATGCCGCACCAGCCGGCGAACCAGGGCAACGCCGATACGAAGCCGCCGAGGAAGCCCTCGATCGCGAACAGCAGCCAGCCATCCCGGTCCGGGATGGCGGCGCAGTCGTCGCCGACGCGCACCGGCCCGGCGGGCAGGTCGAGGCGCTGCAGCAGCGGCGCCAGGTCGGCCTTGTGCGCGAGCCCGCCCGCCTCGCGCAGCGTCGCCGCCAGCGCTTCGAGCGCGATCGGCCGATCCGATCGCCGGTGCGGAATGGCAGCGGTCGGCGCGAGGGGCGATCCGTCCAACGCGTCAGGCCGCCGCGTCGAGGCTGGCCGAGCCGGGCAGATCCAGGGCGGCCGCACCGGTCGGCTGGCGACGCGCCGAGAGGCCGGACGAGCGGATGAAGCGGGTCTCGCTGCGCCCGTGCGGCGGATAGTGCGACAACGAGGCGATCATGCGGTGGTGCGGCCGGCCGTGCAGCGGCACGATCTCCTGAGTGCGCCAGTGCAGGCGCGCGAAGAACGGCGCGTTCTGCGCCTGCACGTAGGCGAGGAAGGTATGGCAGCCGCGTGCGTTCGCCGTGCAGACGGCGAGCTGGATCAGCTCGGCGCCGATGCGTCCGATCCGCCGATGGTCGCGATGCACCGCCAGCCGCGAGCCCCACCACAGGCCGGGCGACTCCTCGTGGATGCGGACCGCGCCGACGACGTGGTGCGGCGCGCCCAGCACGCAGGTGGACGCGACGATCGGCTGCGCTACGCGGTCGATCTCGTCGTGGTCGTCGTCGGCGAAGATCGCCTGCTCCTCGCAGAACACCGCGCGGCGCAGCGCATGATGCCCACGCCGCTCCCACTCCGCATCAGCGAGCGCGATGCGGTATTCGCCGGGCAGGAACGGCCTGAGCGGCAGGTCGGACAGCATCGTCACGCCGCCTCGTAGGCCGGGAGCGACGAGCAGGCGCCGCACTTGCCGCAGCCGGCCTTGATGTCGCGGCCGCGCAGGTCGGCCGTGGCCAGCATCCGGCCGAGCGGGCGAAGGACCTCGCGCATGAAGGCCGGATCGGGCGACGGGTGGTGCTCGAGCGGGGTGCCGCCGATCGGCACGAACGGCACCACGAACGGATACACGCCGAGCGCGATCAATCGCGTGCAGAGATCGAGGATCTCGGCGGCGGTATCGCCCAGCCCGGCCAGGATGTAGGTGCTGACCTGGCCGCGGCCGAACACCGGAACAGCCTGCGCGAACCCCTCCATGTAGCGATCCACCGAGACCGTCGCCTTGCCCGGCATGATGCGAGCGCGCACGGCCTGCGTCGCCGCCTCCAGGTGCATGCCGAGGCTGTCGACGCCGGCCGCCCGCATCCGCTCGTACCAGACGGGGTCGCGCGGCGGCTCGCACTGGCCCTGGATCGGCAGATCGACGGCCTGCCGCACCGCGCGCGCGCTGTCACACAGCGTGGACGCCCCGCGATCGTCGAGATTGGGCGTGCCCGTGGTCATGACCATGTGGCGGACGCCGTCGAGCCGCACCGCCGCGCTGGCGACTTCGGCCAGCTGGGCCGGCGTCTTGTGCGCGATCGTGCGGCCGGCGACGAGCGACTGGCCAATCGCGCAGAACTGGCACGCGGTGCGCCGGTCGGCATAGCGGATGCAGGTCTGCAGCACGGTGGTCGCCAGCACGTCGGCGCCGTGCAGCACCGCGATCTTCCAGTACGGCACGCCATCCGGCGTCTGCAGGCCGTAGAAGCGCGGCTGGCGCGGGAAGCTGATCTCGCCGACCAGCACGCCATCGCGGCTGAGCGGCGCCATGCCGCGCGGGCCCGGCAGACCGGCCTCGAACGGCGACAGCGCGGCGCTGCCGGTGTAGATCGGTACCATCAGGGTCTGGCCGGCGATGGTGATCGCCTTGTGGTCGGACGGGCCGGCACCGCCGCGGCGACCGTCCGCACCCGCTCCGGCGTCGGCCAGCCGGAGGCCGAGCGACTGCAGCTCGGTCATCAGCGTGCGGGCGTGCTCAGCCGAGGGCGGCGTTGGGATCGGCAGGGTCTGGTTCATGAAGGTCCTTCCGGGCCGGTGCGGACTCGCGGCGCAGCGTCTGGGTCGGCTCGTCGCGCAGGATCAGCTGTAGAAGCTCCGGCCGGGCGTAGTGGCCGACGCTGTCCATCATCCGCTTGCGCTTGACGATCAGGCTCATGTCGAGGTCGGCGACCAGCAGGCCCTCGCCCTCCCGCAGCGGCGGCGCTAGGTGCACCCCTTCCGGCGACACGATGGCGGTGCAGCAGCCGCCGCGCAGTGCGCGCTGCAGGCCGGCGTCGGGCGTGATGGCGGTGATCTGCGCGTCGGTCAGCCAGCCGGTGGCGTTGACCACGAAGCAGGCGCTCTCCAGCGCGTGGTGGCGCAGCGTCGCCTCCATCTGCTCGGCGAAGATCGGACCGACCAGGGAGCCCGGGAACTGGCTCGCATGGATCTCCTCGTGCTGCGCCATCAGCGCGTAGCGCGCCAGTGGGTTGTAGTGCTCCCAGCAGGCGAGCGCCCCGATGCGGCCGACCGCGCTGTTGACCACCGTGAGGCCGGCGCCGTCGCCCTGTCCCCAGACCATGCGCTCGTGGAAGGTCGGCGTGATCTTGCGCCGCTTCAGCAAAAGCGCGCCGGTGGCGTCGAAGATGAGCTGAGCGTTGTAGAGCGAGCCGTGGTCGCGCTCGGTGACGCCAAGCACGACCACCATCTCGTGCCGGCGCGCCGCCTCGGCCACCAGGCCGACCACCGGTCCCGGCACGGACGGCGCGTTCTCGTAGAGCCGCATGTGCTCGCGGCCCATCGTCGCGGGCGGCTGCACGAACGAGAAGTAGGGGTAGTAGGGCACGAAGGTTTCGGGGAACACCAGGAAGCGGACGCCGTCGCGGGCTGCGGCGGCGATGGTATCGACCACCTTCTCCGCGGTGCCGTCCGCGTTCTCCATGACCGGAGACAACTGCGCTGCGGCCGCCCGGACGGTCTGGGCGCCCGCCATGCGTCAGACGGTCCAGCTATCGAGCACGAAGGCGTTGTCGCGCTTGTGCAGCAGGATGCAATCGAGCACATCAAGCGGATTGATCGGGCGGATGCCCTCCATCAGTGACGCCTCGCCGTGGCCGTAGAGCGCCTGCAGCGAGAACCGGCAGGCATAGACCTTGCCGCCCTCCTCCATGAACTTCTTGATCTGGTTGTTGAAGTTGTGGTGGCCGGGGAAGGCGTCGTCGCCGAGGCGCGGGAAGCCGCGCATCACGCCGAGCGTGACGCCCGGCCCATACAGCAGCACCGAGGTCTCGAAGCCCTTCCTCTGCAGGCGGGTCGCCTGCAGCAGGTTGACGAGGCCGATCGAGCCTTCGAACGCGACGGTGTGGAAGGTGACAAGCGCCTTCTGTCCGGGCTCGGCCTTGACGTCCTCGAAGACCTTCTCCTCGTAATCGACGAGATAGTCTCCGGCCTTGTGCTTGGGTCTGTCGACAGCCGGCATGTGCGGGGTCCTTGTCCAGCCAGTGCCGATCGACAAACGCTTGCTGGCACGGGTCTTGTTGCGACACCCGGAGCTAAGCAGCCTCGCGCAGCTGCACACAATGCGGACAATGCCGACGGGGGACGGGCGCGACCAGCCGGACATTTCCCGACAATACCGACGAAAATCCCGACAATTTCTGTCTTAGCAGGAGAGGGCCTGACGAGGCGCCACGATCAGCGGCAGAATGCGCGGCAAACGTTGGGCATATGACCAACGTCTGGGCGGCGAGCGAAACCGCGGGATGGCGCTTGTTTGAACACGAACCTGTGATCAGACGACCTCTGCATAGGCGTCCGGCACCGGCCGGCCATAGAGGGCCTGCAGCCCCTCCAGGCTCTGCCGGAGGTCGCTGCGGGTCGCCGCCGCCCCCAGTGCGACTCGGACTGACCGCGGGCTCCTGCCCTCGACGCGGAACACGTCGTCCGTCACCAGCGCCAGGCCCTGCCGACGGGCGTAGGCGACGAACTCGATCGGCTGCCAAGCAGGGGGGATGCCCATCCACAGATGCAGCCCGTCCGGATGGGCGGCGATGTGATCGCCCTTCAGGATCGAGGCGGCCAGGCTCTGACGGGCGCGGGCCTCGCTGCGGATCGCGTCCAGCATCGCCTGCGCCTCGCCGCCCAGGATCCAGGAGGTGACGAGGCCGGTGAGCAGGCCGGAGCTCATCTGCGCGGTGCCGCGCAACGCGGCCGTCAGCCGATCGGCCTGCGCCGAGACCGGCGCGATCAGGTAGGCGACGCGCAGGCCCGGTGCCAGCGTCTTGGCGGTCGTTGCGACGTAGAACACCAGCTCCGGCGCCAGGCTGGCCAGGGCCGGGAGCTTCTGCGCCGGGAACAGGCCGTAGGCGTCGTCCTCCAGGATCGGTATGCCGTGCGCGCGCGCCACCTCCACCACCGCCCGACGCCGTGGCATCGACATGGTCGCGGTGGTCGGGTTCTGGATCGTGGGCGTGCAGTAGATCAGGCGCGGCTTTAGATCATGGCAAGCGCGGTCGAGCTCTTCGGGCAGGAAGCCCTCGCCGTCGGTGGCGACCCCGGCCAGGGTGACGCCGAGCTGGGCCGCCATCGCGCGGATGCCGGGATAGGTGAGCTGCTCGGTCAGCATCAGCTCGCCCGGCCGAACCAGGCTGGTGACGACGGCCAGCATGGCGCTCTGCGCGCCGGGCGCCACCAGCACGCGGGGCGCCTCGATCCGTCCCAGCACCGGCTGCAGCCAGGCGGCGCCAGCGCGCCGCTCCTGCGAGCTGCCGGTGTCCCAGTGATAGGTCATCAGGGTCGACAGGTCCTGCTCGCGCAGCAGCCGCGCGAAGCCCTGCTGGATCATGGTGTGCAGCGATGGATCGGCGGGCAGCGGCGGCAGGTTCATCGACATGTCGATCAGGGCCTGCGTTCGCCCGCGCTGCCGCACCAGCGGCGCTTCGGCTCGGACAAAGGTACCGCGTCCCACGGTCGCCTGCAGCAGGCCCAGCCGCTGCGCCTCGGCGTAGCCGCGGGTGACGGTGGTGAGGTCGACGCCGAGCCGAGCCGCCATCACCCGGTGCGGCGGCAGCTTGTCACCGGCCCGCAGCACCCCATCACGGACCGCGGCCGCGACCGCATCGGCCAGCCCGCGATAGAGCGGGCCGTTGCGCCCGTTGAGGTCCGGCGACCATAGACTGGCATCCTCTCGCTCCATCATGATCCGCTCCCCGAACTGCCGATGCCAGCCATGCCGTCGACGAGCCCTCCTCCGATCGGGTGCCGCCGCTCGATCATGTGATCCCGCGGAGCATCGGGGCGCGTCATCGCCGTGATGTGCCACGCCTGCGCCGCCTGCGCGAGGAGCGGGTCACGATCTGGCGGAGATCACATGAGGATGACGGACGGCTACCGCGTGACATACGCAGGATGTTCAAGCGAGCGATTTCAAACTGAGACACTACCCGCCGCCGACCTCGTTGTAGCCGATCCGCCTGCCCTTGGGGTCGGCGAGGCTGGCGATGCGGTCGCTCTTCAACGTCACCACCGTGAGCAGCGGCTTGTCGATCACCACGCCGATCCGCATCAGCGGCAGGCCGTTCGCGACCTGCTGACAGAGCTGTGCCTGATAGTCGAGCGCGATGTCGCCGTGGCCGGCGGCGACCAGTCGCGGCGGCATCGTCGGATCGGCCGGCTGCACGAAATGCACGTCGAGCCCGGCGCGCCGGAACGCGCCGATCTCCTGCGCCACGATCAGCGGGCCGTGGTTCGGATTGACGAACCAGTCGAGCAGCACCGTCAGGCTGTCTGCCGCCGCGGCGGGGCGAACCGGCATCGGCGCCACCGTCACCGCCAGCAGGACGGCGCAGACGAGGCGGAACATTGGCAGGCCGCAGAAGCGGGCCAGCTTCGCGAAACCCCCGCGATGCGGGCGCCGGGTCCTCATGCCTCCGATTCCAAGGCGGCCGGCAATGCGGCGTCCTCCTTTACCTGGCCGGCCTCGATCACGTGCAGGCGCATCGCCTGATCGGCAAGTTCCGGCTCACGCCGCATGATCGCGTGCACGATGATGTTGTGCTCCATGTGCGAGATCAGCATGCGACGCCGCTCGGTGATGAACTCGAGCCGCGTATAAGGGAACGTCCGCATCCGCATCTGCAGGACGCCGTTGAGCAGGATCGCGTTGTGCGCGCCTTCTATGGATGAGCTGATGCAGCTGGCCGTTCGCCTTGTCGAACCGCGCCGCGGCCGACTGCTCGGCGATCGCCCGCATCTGCTCGAGCAGCGCCTGCAGCCGGTCGCGCTCGGCCTCGGTCATGCGTTGCGCGGCATAGCGCGCGCTGGCCGCTTCGAGGTCGGCAACCACCTCCAGCAGGTTGGTGACATGCTTCTGGCTGCGGACCGCCACCACGACACCCTGGCGATGGCGGATGTCGACCATGCCGATGGCCGCAAGCTGGCGCAGCGCCTCGCGGATCGGCGTGCGCGAGACATCGTAGCGCCGTGCCAGCTCCTCCTCCTCCAGCCGCATGCCCGGCGGCAGCCGGCCGTGCGAGATGTCGTTGACGATCTTCTGCTGCACGATGCTCGACAAGGTCGGCACCAGCGGCCCCCGGCGCGGCTTCACCGCCTCGGCCAGTTCGGACACCTGCCTTCGCCGGACTGTCATAGCCTGGCCACGACGCCCTTGATCTCGATGTAGCGCTCGATCGCGGCAGAGCCCGCCGCCCGGCCCCAGCCGGACTGTTTGTAGCCGCCCATCGGAAACGCCGGATCGAAGACGTTGTGCGTGTCGACGCAGACATTGCCAGACTTGATCCGTCGCGCGAGCTGGTGCGCATCGTGCAGGCTCCGCGTCCAGATACTGGCATGCAGGCCATGGACGGTGTCGTTCGCCGCCACCGCGCCGTCCAGGTCGCCGGCGTCGAACGGCGTCGCGCGCAGCACCGGCCCGTCGCCCTGGCCCTGGCCCTGGATGGTGGCGCTCATGCAAATTCCTCCGGCAGATCCTCGACGCCCGTGCCAGGCGGCAGCGCGGTGCTTTCCGGCGTCCGGTGCCGGGTCGGTGCGCGCGTGTAGACGCGGTTCCACATGCCCTGCGACGATTCCGATGGGTGGCGCGGCAGCTCGGCCGGCATGTCGGGCAACGTCACGCGCCGGCCGTTCATCCAGATGCCGACGAGCCGCTCGCGCTTCTCGAGCTGGCCCATGTTCTCGAGCGGGTTGCCGTCGAAGACGACGAAGTCAGCGAGTTTCCAGCCGCCAGACTGTCGAAGCCGCCGCCGCCCCGCGGCATGCGGCGATTGCGCGAGGTCGCGGCCCGTAGCATCTCGCCGGCCGGGATGTCCAGCGCGCGCATCATCACCGGTAGCTCGCGCGCCGGGAACTCGCCGTACGGCGTCATCGCGAAGCCGGTCTCCGACCCGCTCAGGAACGGGATGCCGGCCTTGTAGGCGCGGCGCAGCGACACTGATGGTCGCGTCCACGCGATGCGTCATCACCGCGCTGACGATCTGGAACCTGACGTCGACCAGCCGGACCTCGTCCGGCCGCAGTCCGGCCGACGCCATCATCTCGTGCGCCCGCGCAGATCGGCCAGCCGGTGGATCGGCCCGGGCTTCAGGGCGATATCGAGTTGAGCGGCGTACCGACCAGGGTCGCGAACCGGACCGGCGGAACCTGACGGTCTGCCGGCAGGTAGAGCGAGGGCTGGTAGGTGATCGCGACATCCACGTGACCGGTCGCTGCCATCATCGCCGGCGTGCTGGCATCGCTCGGCGCGATCAGCTCGACGTCGAGCTGGTGCCGGCGAAGAAGCCCTCGTGCCGGGCCACGAACAAGGGCGCCTCGTCCGGGTTGGGCAGCCAGTTCAGCATCACCGAGAGGCGGTCGGCCGCCCGCAGCGGGCCGGCCGCCAGCAGACAGGCGATAAGCAGCAGGGCTACCGGCGCTTGTCGCTCATGCCAGCGCCGCCGTGGTGTCGGGCGCCCAGAACAGCACCCGCCGGAGCACCCGGTCGACCAGCACCCACAGCAGGATCGCCATCATCGCCAGCACGAACAGGGCGGCGAACATCACGTCGGTCTGGATGCGCGCGTTGGCGTTCAGCATGACGTAGCCGAGCCCGGCCGAGGCGCCGACCCACTCCCCCACCACCGCACCGATCGGTGCGATCGCCGTGGCGACGCGAAGCCCGGAGCCGAACGCCGGCAGGGCGGCCGGCAGCCTGACGTGGCGCAGCATCGAGGCTGGCGATGCGTTCATGGTCCGGGCGAGGTCGAGCCAGCCGACGTCGGTGCGCCGCAGCCCGTCGGAAAAGGAAGCGGTCACGGGGAAGAAGATCACCAGAACCGCCATCACCACCTTGGACGCGATGCCGAAGCCGAACCACAGCACCAGCAGCGGCGCCAACGCGAACACTGGGATCGCCTGGCTGAGCAGCAGCAGCGGCATCAGCCAGCGCTGCATGAGCGGCGAGAACACGATCGCCAGGGCGCAGAACGAGCCGAGTACAGTGCCGACGAGCAGGCCCAGCACGGTTTCCGTCAGCGTCGTGACGGTGCTCCACATCAGCAGGTCGCGCTGAGTCCAGAGTGCCACGGCCACCGATTGCGGAGTCGGCAGCAGATAGGACGGCACCCCGCTGATCCATGTCGCGAGCCACCACGCCGCGAGCAGGACCAGCAGCGTGACGATCGGGCGGCCAACGGCCGAGAGCGTGGTGTAGCTCATTTCGGTTCCAGCTCGGTCAGCACCCGCATCAGATGCCCCTGCATGTGCAGCAGCTCGTCGTCGTCCGGCGCGCGCGGGATCGGTCCGTGGATCGTGATCGGCGCGCCGAGCCGGGCCGGATGCCCGGACAGCACCACCAGATGATGGCCGAGCCGGCAGGCCTCGAGCGGATCGTGCGTGATCAGCAGCGCGGTGCGGCCGGCGAGCAGCTCGGCCGCCAGATCCTGCACCCGGGCACGGGTGAAGCTGTCGAGCGCCGAGAACGGTTCGTCCATCAGCACGATCGGCCGGTCCTCGTAGAGGGTGCGCGCGATCGCCGCGCGCTGGCGCATGCCGCCGGAGAGCTCGGACGGCAGGGCGGTCGCACGCTCGGCCAGTCCGACGCGGCCGAGCAGGTGGATCGCACGGTCCCGTTCGGCCGTCTGGCGTCGCAGGCGCGAACCGACCATGACGTTCTCGACCACGTTCAGCCAGGGATAGAGCAGGTCCTGCTGTCCCATGTAGGCAATGCGCTGCGGCAGCGGCAGGCCGTCGCTGGCCAGCACACACCCCTCGCTCGGCCTTGCCAGGCCAGCGATGATCTTGATCAGGCTGCTCTTGCCGACGCCACTGGTGCCCAGCAGCACGACGAAGCGGCCGCCTTCGATGTCGAGGTTGAGCCCCTCGAAAATCGTGCGCGTGCCGTAACGGAGCGCCAGGTTCTGTATGCGCAGGCCGGGCGCCGACGCGGCGAACGCGGTCGCGCCGATCCGCTCGGCAGCCGGCCGATCACGCATCGAGATCGCACCGGTCTCGGGCGACGAGCCGTTCCACTTCCAGGGCCGGCGCATGGTGTTCAACGATGACGTTCCAATGGATCGGTTCAAGTCGGTGTATACAACAGGCCCATGACACGACCTTTGCAAGGGCCGTGATGAGCGAATGAGTATCTTCTAGCATTCATGAAGTATACACGTCGGTGTCGTCTCCTTCATCCTTCCGTGGAGCGTCCATGATCCAGCGTCGTCCCTTCCTACTCGGCGCCGCCGCCACGGGCGCGGGCCTCGCCGTTGGACGTCGCGCCTCGGCCGCGGACCGGATGAGGGTCATCCTGGACTGGCTGCTGAACGCCAACCACGCCGCGCTTTTCGCGGCCGGGCAATGCGGCGCATTCTCGCGTGCCGGCCTGCAGGTGGCGCTGGTATCGCCGTCGGATCCCGACTCCCCCTCCCGCCTGGTCGCCGCCGGGCAGGCCGAACTTGCCGTCGGCTACGGCAGCCAGATCAACATGATCACCGCCGCCGGCCTTCCGGTGCTGCGGGTCGCGACGCTGATCGACCGGCCGCTTAACACCGTTATGGCGCTCGGCGACGGTCCAGCGACAGGTCGTGGCCCATCACGAGCAGAATGGTGTCGATCCCTTAGTGATGGCGTCGGCTCGTACAGAATCGTCGGACCGAAGATCACCGGTTTCCGATAGCGGCGAGCTTGCAGACCGCGCGATGGACGATCTCCTACATCTGGAAATCGTCCTGGCCCAGCGGCAGGTGCCCCAATGCTGCCCGACGGCACCGGTCGGCACCAGCGCGATGCGGGTGCGGCCGAGTTGCTCGGCCAGCTCGTGCGACGTCATCGCGGTCCATGATCCGGGCCGCGCACCGAGTATGGGGATCTTCGTTCATCAACCCCCGCTCTGCTATGCGCCCGCCCCGGATCGTATCCCCTGAGCCCGGATGCGCCGCCGCAACGAACGAGACGGGCACCCACGCCATCGGCGAAGGTCGCGCGCGAGCGAATGCCGACGCCCGCACTCGCTGCCGAGTTCGTGCACGCCTACGAGGCGGAGCTCAGGGAGCTCAGGGAGCTCGAGTGGTCGGTTAGTGAGGAGCGTCGTGGTACGTTGACACGGCTGGACGAGGTCGAGCGCCGCCTCAAGCGCGTGTTGCGCGCGATCGAGGACGGCGCCTGGAGCCCGAGCCTGCAGACGCGCCTCGGCGAGCCAGAGCATTTTCGCTTTACTTGAACTCGTATCCTGAGTTGGTGAGGTAGTTGCGGCATTCAGCTGGACTGAAGCGATCGAGGAGTTGGCCGATGGTGGTCCGGAGCGCATCTCTGGTTCTGGTTGCGGCACCGCGGAGCAGGGCCTTGAGCTTGGCAAACACTTGCTCGATCGGGTTCAGGTCGGGCGAATACGGCGGCAGATAAAGGACGCTGCCGCCAACGGCCCTGATAGCGGCTTCAACGCCAGCGACCTTGTGCGAGGCAAGGTTGTCCATGACGACGACATCGCCGTACTGGAGCGTAGGTGCCAGGAACTGCTCGACATAGGCCAGGAACACCGGGCCGTTCATCGGCCCGTCCAACACCAGCGGAGCCACCAGGCCAGTGCTGCGCAAGCCCGCCACGAACGTCGTGGTGCGCCAGTGTCCATGCGGGGCGGCAGCGACCAAGCGCTGGCTACGCGGTGCCCAGCCGTAGCGCCGGATCATGTTCGTGGCGGCTCCGGTTTCGTCGATGAACACGAAGCGGTCCGGGTCCATGTAACGCTGCCACACGCGCCACATCCGGCGGCGCTCGGCCACGTCCGCGCGGTCCTGCTCGGCCGCCCTCAGGCTGTTTTTTGTGTGACAGGCCAAGCCTGCGCAGCATCGACCAGATCGTCGTGAGGCAGCCCGCCTCGATGCCGCGCTCAGCGAGCTTTGCTTGGATCTCTGCCAGGGTGATGTGACCCTTGGCTGTCGTCAGCTCCCGCAACAGATCCTCATGTCCGGCCAGCAGAGGCTTGGCGGTAACCGCCAATCCGGGCCGGAGCCGTGCTGCCGGTTTCCCGCACGCGCCGGACCAACTTGATTGCTGCGGACTTGCTCACAGCGAAGCACCGCGCCGCCTCACGTGCCGAACTGCCCTCATCTACCGCCTGCACCAAACGGCGACGCAGGTCCTGCGACAACGGTGCGGCCATCCCATCTCTCACTGCTCAAACAGCAGCGTCGAACCAGAAGTAGCAAGTCTACGCAACCTCAAAGTGCTCTAACGAGCGAATCAGAGAAGTTCACTTTTTATCCTCGTCTGAAACTGTAATAGCATTAATTACAGCCAGACTATGAGCAATACCTTCCCAATACCCGCAATCGTAAGCGTGTCCGACTTTATTATCACTATCTAGACTATCTTTTATTACTTGGCGAGCGCGATCCCTTTCTAGGCTCAGGACTCATTTTGGCAGCCAGAACGTGATGGTGGCTGCGATGCAGA
>CALMVO010000052.1 GCA_937873205.1 uncultured Acetobacteraceae bacterium | reverse complement strand
CCCCCGCCCGCGCCCCGCCCCGGGGGGGGCACCCGCGCGCCCCCGGGCCCGCCCGCGCGCCCCGGCTGCCGGTGCCGGCGCTGCGGCCCGCGGTGCTGGCCTACAACCTGAACCCGTTCCTCGCCTGCACCTCCCCGGCCCTCGGCGGGGCCTGCGTGCTGCAGGCGGAGCAGCTGGTGGTGGCGCTGGAGGCGACCAGCGCAGCACAGCCGGCGACTGCCTCCCGGCTGCTCGACAGCCAGATGCTGGCCCTTCTCGCCGCACGGTCGGAAGCGGGCTCTGGCGGCCGGGACCTGGCGATCCCGGCCGACGCCGACGAGCGGCTGCTCGACCTCCAGGCGCTCGCGGAGACGCAGCTGCACGCCCGCAGGCAGGTGTCCGGTACCGGGGAGGCGCCGCTCTCGGCGCTGCCGAGGCTGGCGGCGCGGCTGCTGCCCGTAGCGCGCGAGAGGCTGGGCGGGTGGCCGGGCAAGGGACGCCGGCAGCGGCGGCTGGAGCAGCTCGACCAGGCGGCGGTGGCCGGCGACCTCGTCGCCATGATCGAGCTGTCCTGTCGCGACGATGCCTGGGCCGAAGATGACAAGGCGCTGCAACAGGTCCGCGCGCAGGCCGACCTGCTGCGGATGGCGCACCAAGCCTCGATCGATGCGGGGCCGACCCGTGCCCGACAGGCCCGCGCCGCCGGGCGCGAGGTCGCCGTGATGGGCGGCATCGCGGCGCTGCTGGGCGCCGTCACCATCGGCTTCGTGCTGTGACGGCCAAGGCTGCTGGAAAGGCCGCCCCGAAACGCGCGCGCAAGTCCGGCCGGGCTTCAACCAAAGCCGTTGGCGCCACCTCCAGCGGTAGTGGGCTGTGGTGGGCCGTATTGGGCTGCGGGGGCGTCGTTGTGTTGTCCCCGGGAACGGCGATCCTACTGGCGGTGCTGGTGGCGCCGGTGCTGCTGGTGTCGATGTTTCCAGAGGATGGTCCCGGCCGGCGCGTGGCCCTGGCATCGCTGCTGTTCGGGCTCGCGGGAAGTGTGCCTGCGCTGGCTCAGTTATGGGACGGCGGCGCGACCGTCTCGGCGGCGCTTGCCATGATCCATCGGCCGCTGCTCGTGTTCGCCGCGTGGACTGCCGTGCTGGCGGGCTGGTTCGTCGGCGAGATCGCGGGCATCACGATGAAGCTGGTGGCCGACTTAAATGCCGCGGCAAAACGACGAGCCTGCGCCGCCGAACTGGCAGCCCTGGAGGAGGAGTGGGGGACGCTGCCGCCCATGATCACCTTGAAATGACAACGAAGCGGGGGCTGTTAGCCCCCGCTGCGCCACCGATCGATCAGGCCGCCTGGTCGGCCAGGCGCCGCGTCGTGACCTGCGCCTTCATCGCCTTCTGCACCTTCTCGAAGGCACGGACTTCGATCTGACGTACCCGCTCGCGCGAGATGCCGTAATGCTGCGAGAGATCCTCCAGCGTCGACGGCTCCTCACTCAGCCGGCGCTCAACCAGGATGTGCCGCTCGCGCTCATTCAGCGTCTGCAGCGCATTGCCCAACAATGCCTTGCGACCGTTGAACTCTTCGCTCTCGGCCAGCGTCTGCTCCTGGCTCTCAGCCTCGTCGACCAGCCAGTCCTGCCACTCGCCCTCGCTGTCGGCACGCACGGGTGCGTTGAGACTATGGTCCGGCGCGGCCAGGCGCCGGTTCATGCTGATCACGTCGCCGTCCGAAACGCCAAGCGTGGTCGCGATGTGATTGACCTGCTCCGGCTGCAGATCACCGTCCTCGATCGCCTGCATCTGGCCCTTGAGCCGGCGCAGGTTGAAGAACAGCTTCTTCTGCGCCGCGGTGGTGCCCATCTTCACAAGCGACCAGCTGTGCAGGATGTATTCCTGGATCGCGGCTCGGATCCACCACATGGCATAGGTTGCAAGGCGGAAACCACGGTCCGGATCGAACCGCTTCACCGCCTGCATCATGCCGACGTTGCCCTCGCTGATCAGCTCGCTGATCGGCAGGCCATAGCCGCGATAGCCCATTGCAATCTTTGCGACGAGACGCAAATGAGAGGTCACCAGCTTGTGAGCGGCCCTCGTATCCTCGGTGTCGCGCCAGCGCTTCGAGAGAGCTAGTTCCTCCTCGGGCGCCAGCATGGGAAACCGGCGGATCTCCTGGAGATAGCGGGAGAGGTTGCCATCTGGGCTGACATTGATGACGGCTAAGACCATCGAACGGCTCCTTTAGCCCGATCGTCTGCGGGGCCTCGCGGTCCTTACGGCACAGCGAGCCAGCGGTTTCGCAGCGTATCGGCGTGGGCGCGGGTGAGGACTTCACGTCCCCGACACATCCCCCTCGCGGCAGGCGGAAGGCGCCGGGACGTCCAGACCGGCGGGCGCGCCCGCTCGTCGGCATGAAGGTGATGTATCAGGACTAGCGCGGTCCTGTCAACGAATGCGTCCCTTAACTCCCGTTCATCCAGCCGGCCCGAACAGCCGATCGTGCAGCGTCTGCAGGTCGTCCGGCAGCCTGGTTTCGAAACACAGGGGAGCTCCGCTCACCGGGTGGCGAAATCCCAACGTCGCCGCGTGCAGCGCCTGGCGCGGAAAGTCGAGTGCCGCGCTCCGACGCTCCGGCGGCAGAAGCCGCGCCGCCGCCGGCACCCGGCGCAGGTAGACCGGGTCGCCCAGCAGCGGATGACCGGCCTGCGAGAGATGCACCCGGATCTGATGGGTGCGGCCGGTCGCCAGCCGGACTTGCAGCAGGCTCGCCGCGGCGTCCGCCACTGCCAGCGTCCGGTAGTGGGTGCGCGCTGCCTTGCCGCCGTGGGCGACGACGGTCATGCGCTTGCGATCGCGCGGATCGCGGCCGATGGCGCCCTCGAAGTCGCCGGCGGCCGGCGCCGGCACGCCCCAGCACAGCGCCACGTAGCTGCGCTCAATGCTGCGCGCGGCGAACGCCGCCGACAGCGCGGCCAGCGCCTGCTCGGTCTTGGCCACCACCATGGTGCCGGACGTGTCCTTGTCCAGCCGGTGCACGATGCCTGGCCGGCGCTCGCCGCCGATGCCGGGCAGGGTGTTGCCGCAATGCGCCAGCAGCGCGTTCACCAGCGTGCCGTCCTCGTTGCCGGGGGCCGGATGCACCACCAGCCCGGCAGGCTTGTCGAGCACGATCAGGCTGTCGTCCTCGTAGAGGATGGCGAACGGGATCGCCTGCGAGGCCGGCTGTGCCGCGACCGGGGCAGGGGGCGTCAGGTCGAAGCGCATCCCCGGCCGCACCGGCTCCGACGGCAGCCTCGCCACCTGGCCATCGCGCCGGACGTGACCGGCCTCCATGAGGCCTTTGATGCGGGATCGGGACAGGTTAGGGGTGACTTCGGCCAGGAAGCGGTCGGTCCGCATGCCGTCATGGGCCGGCGCCGCCTCGACCGACAGCGCGGCCGAGGTGGCGTCCTGCGGCGCGGCGGGCGCCGTCACGGCACCGCCCGGACATCACCAGGGAGCGGGACGATGCGGGGAATCCGGGCGTTGCTGGCGCTGGTGATCGTGATGGGCGTGCTGATCGTCCTTGGCACCTCAGTCCTCGTCCTTGTCGTCGTGCATCGTCTGACACAGCCCGGCGTCGCGACGGAGACGCGGGCACCGGCTCGGACCGGGCCGGCGGCCGCGGCCTTGGCCGACGAGCCGCCAGGCACCCGCATCACCACGCTGATGCGGCAATCGGACACGACCCTGGCGATCGCACTGACCGGCGGCGGCCCGGACCGGGTGCTGATCTGGGATCTGGCCGACGGCCGCGCCACCACCGAGATCCGGCTCGGCCGCTGACCCTAGACGAAGTTGGCGCTTTATTAGCCAAGTATGCACAGGACCTATGCATTTCTGCGTCTCGACCAGATGGCTGGGCGTCCCCAAATGACCGCCGCCGGACGGACCCGCCGTCCTCTGATAAGTTGGATTCCGATCATGTCCTCGACGATCAAGACCCCAAATCCCCCGGCCCGCGGCCTCGGCGCGATCGTTTCGAGCTGCGCCGCGCTGGCCATCTCGACCGTGTTTGCCGGCGGCATGCTGCTGATGATGCGCTGACACACCGGCGGGTCAGGGAAGCAAGGCCAAGGCTTTGCCCTGGACCCGCTCAAGGCTAGCCTTGAACCCGCTTTCATAAGAGGTTTCCAAAGGCGAGCCTTTGGCGGGTCCAAGGGCAGAGCCCTTGGCCTTCCTCCGTCCTCTCGACATCAAAGAAGCTTGTCGAGCGTGATCGGCAGATCCCGCACGCGACGTCCGGTCGCGTTGTGGATGGCGTTGGCGACCGCCGCGCCGACGCCCGTGATGCCGATCTCGCCGATGCCGTGCGCGCCCAGCGGCGCGTGCGGGTCGGCGATATCGGTCCAGATCACCTCGATGTCCGGCACGTCCAGATGGACCGGAACGTGATACTCGGCCAGCGACGGGTTCATGATCCGGCCGCTGCGCTCGTCGAACTCCGTCTCCTCCATCAGCGCCAGCCCGAGGCCCATGATGATACCGCCGCGGAACTGGCTCGCCGCCATGCGCGGGTTGAGGATGCGGCCGGTATCGAACGAACCCAGGAAGCGCGACACCCGCACCTCCCCGGTCACGGCGCTCACCCGCACCTCGCAGAACTGCGCGCCATACGAGTGCATGGAGTATCTCTGCGTCTCGACCGGCTGCGGCGCGTCGGCCTCCGCCGACACCTCCTCCCGGCCGGCGCGCGTCAGGATGGAGACGTAGCTCTCGAACCGATCGGCCTGCTCGGGATGGCCGAGGCCGCCATCGCGCGCCTCGACCTCTCCCGCGGACAGGCCCGCCAGCGGCGAGTCGTTGCCGGCAAGCGTCAGCAGCTCGGCGATGAGCTTGGCGCTCGCCGCGGCCACGGCGGCGGCGATCGAGACGGTCTGCGACGAGCCGCCAGCGACGGTGCCGGCCGGCAGGGCGGTGTCGCCATACTCGAAGGTGACGTGCTCCACCGGCAGGCCGAGCCGGTCGGCCCCGGCCTGCGCCTGCACCGTCGCCGTGCCCATGCCCATCTCGTGGCCGGCCGTCGCGACGCGGGCATAGCCGTCCCGGGTGATCGTCACGCGGGCCGCACCGCCCAGCATGCGGTAGTAGGGATAGGTGGCCGCCGCGACCCCCATGCCGATCAGCCACTCGCCCTCCCGTCGGCCCCGCGGCACCGGATTGCGCTGTGACCATCCAAAGCGCTCGGCGCCGGCTTCGAAGGCTGCCAGCATATGGCGGGAGGAAAAGGCGTGGCCCGAGGTCGGGTCCTGCTCCGGCTCCAGCCGGCGCCGCAGCTCGATCGGGTCGAGCCGCATCGCCTCGGCCAGTTCGTCGAGCGCCGTCTCCAGCGCGAATGTGCCTATGCTCTCGCCGGGTGCCCGCATGAAGGTGTTGGCCAGCATGTCCATGTCGGCGACGCGCTGCTCGAGCAGGAAGCTGCCGGCCGCGTAGAGGTGGCGCGCCGGGAAGGTGAACTGCTCGGGGCAGTTGTTGTGCGTGGTCATCGCCACGGTGCCGGTGTGGATCAGCGCCGCCAGCGTGCCGTCGGCGTTGGCGCCAAGCGCAACGCGCTGCGTGGTGGTGGTGCGGCCGCCCGCGACCCGGAACACGCCCTCGCGCGACAGCGCCATCCGTACTGGACGTCCGGCCAGCTTCGACGCGGCGATCGCCAGGATCTGGTGGCTCCACAGGCCCTTGCCGCCGAAGCCGCCGCCGACGAAGGGCGAATGGATGCGGATCTTCTCCTCGGTGATGCCGAAGATGCCGGCCAGCGTCCAGCGCGTCTGATGCAGCATCTGCGTCGCGTCGTGGATCACCAGCCGGTCGCCCTCCCACCAGACGGTGGCGGCGTGCGGCTCGATCGCGGCGTGACTGTGCCGCGGCGTGTGGAACGTGAGGTCCACCTGGAACGCCGCGCCGGCCAGCGCCGCCTCGGCATCGCCAATCCGGATGATCGCCGGCTCGCCCAGCACGCTTTCGGGCTGGCGCGACCGGGTCGCGGCCTGCGCGAAGGAGAGCCGCGCCGGCTCCGCCTCGTAGGTGGCGACGATCAGCGACTTGGCGTGATCCGCCTGCTCCTGCGTCTCGGCCAGCACGACCGCCACCGGCTCGCCGTTCCAGTGGATCGTCGCATCCTGCATCACCGGCAGGTCGCTGGCCCCCGCGGCGCGCGGATCGGACATGAAGGCCGCCGGCGGCTTCAGGCGCGGCGCGTTCTCGTGGGTCATGATCAGCACGACGCCCGGCGCCTGTGCCGCGGCCGCGGTGTCGAGCGTGGCGATGCGGCCGCGCGCGATGGTCGAGTGGAGCAGCGCCGCATAGGTCAGGCCCGCGGCTGGCACCTCGGCCGCGAAGCGCGCCTCGCCGCGCACCTTGCGCGGTCCATCGATGCGCGGCAGCGAGGTGCCGATCGAGCCATGCTTCCTGCCGATCAACCGGTCCGGCGGCGCATCCGGACGAAGCTTAGCCACGACTCCGGCCGCCGTCTGCTGGATGGTGTCGAGGATGCTCACGCGGCGTCTCCCGCCAGTTCGCCGAGGACGGCCACGATCGTCCGCCTCGCCAGTTCGACCTTGAACCCGTTGTGCGACAGCGGCGCCGCGTCCACGAGCTCGGCCTCCGCCGCCGCCAGGAAGCTTGAGCGGGTCGCGGGCCCGCCCCGCAAGGCCGCCTCCGCCATACGCGCGCGCCAGGGCTTGTGCGCGACGCCGCCTAGCGCCAGACGGACGTCGCCGATTGTGCCGTCCTCCGCCACCTCCAGCGCCGCCGCCACCGAGATCAGCGCGAAGGCGTAGCTGGAGCGGTCGCGGACCTTGCGGTAGGTGGAGCGAGCCGCCAGCGCCAGCGCCGGCAGCTCGACCGCGGTGATGAGCTCGCCCGGCGCCAGCACCGTCTCGATGTCCGGCCGGCCGCCCGGCAGGCGGTGCAGCTCGACCAGCTCCAGGCTCCGGGCGCCCGCCGGCCCCTCGACGTGTACGATTGCGTCCAGTGCTGCCAGCGCCACGCACAGGTCGGACGGATGGGTGGCGACGCAGGCCGGGGAGGCACCCAGGATCGCGTGGATGCGGTTGAACCCGTCGATCGCGTCGCAGCCGGCGCCGGGCGCCCGCTTGTTGCAGCCGGCGGCGTCGTCATAGAAGTAGGTGCAGCGGGTGCGCTGCATCAGGTTGCCGCCCAGCGTCGCCATGTTGCGGATCTGGCCGCTGGCCCCGGCCAAGATCGCCCGCGACAGCGCCGGATAGCGGGTCCGCACCGACCGGTGCTCGGCGATCGCGGTGTTGCGCGCCGCGGCACCGATCATCAGGCCGCCATCTGCCTGGTCCTCGATGGCCGAACCGAGCCCGGTGACGTCGACCAGCGCCTGCGGCCGCTCGATCGTCTCGCGCATCAGGTCGACGAGGTTGGTGCCGCCGCCCAGATATCTGGCGCCGGGCGCGCCGGCGAGGCCGATCGCGGCGGCCGTGTCGGCCGCGCGGGCGAAGCTGAGCGGGGTCACTCCGCCGCCTCCGCCATGGCGGGCGTTCGGGCGAAGGTCTCGGCGATCGCGGCCACGATGCCGTTATGCGCGCCGCACCGGCAGAGGTTGCCGCTCATCCGTTCGCGCAGCTCGTCGCCGGTGAGCGCCATCGTCGTTGCGGCGAGATCGGCAGTGACGGCGCTGGGCACGCCGCGTCGCAGCTCGTCCGCCATGCCGATCGCCGAGCAGATCTGGCCCGGAGTGCAGTAGCCGCACTGGTATCCGTCATGGTTGATGAAGGCGCGCTGCAGCGGATGCAGCTCACCGTCCGGCGTCAGCCCCTCGATCGAGACAACCGAGCGCCCCTCGTATTGCGCGGCCAGGGCTAGGCAGGAGAGGATGCGCTCGCCATCCACCAGCACGGTGCAGGCGCCGCAGGCGCCCTGGTTGCAGCCCTTCTTCGTCCCGCTCAGATGAAGCTGTTCGCGCAGCAGGTCCAGCAGCGACGTGCGGACGTCGACGGGGATCGGCACCGCCTGGCCGTTGATCGTGATCGGCATGTCGACTCCCTTGGGCACGGCCGCCGGTGGCGTGGCCCCGTTCTGGGGAACGTCCCTCGGGGATGGGCCGGCCCGCAAGCCGAGCCGCGCGAGCCCGCCGACCAGCATGTCATGGCGAAGACCACGCTCTCAAGCCCGCCGGGCGGGATGATCGGGTCTGCGAAACGTATTTCCGCCTGGCGTCCCGTAGGGGATTCGAACCCCTGTTACCGCCGTGAGAGAGCCTGGTCTTGCGTTGCGCATCAAGCGCTTAAGCATGTTCATGCACAACGTAAGACGACCGGAAATCCACGTCGGACCACGATCCGCAACAAAGTTGTGGTCCACGTGGACCTCATAGCTCCAAGGCTCCCGCCACGGTCTTCAGGTAGGTCGCCGGTTGTCCTCCCGCCACGCTATCTCGACGGCTTAGGCCAGCAGGTACTTGCCGCTGATGTGATGGTGCTGACCCAGCTCGGCGCGGCCGGCCCCGACGCGGCCGCTCTCACCCCACCGCCCGGCGCAGCACCTCATTCATCCGGCTCTGCCAGCCAGGTCCGGTCGCACGCCACCGCTCCACCACATCCTGATCCAGCCGGAGCGAGATCAGCTCCTTGGTCGGCGTTCTCTGCCGGCCACGGCGGCGGAGCAGGTGATCAGGCACCATAGCCGGTCCGGCTTCGGAGCCGCGGACGGCGCTGGCAAACTGGGCCTCGGTCCATACGGTGGTGTCCGGGTCCTCGGTGATGCCGCGGTTGATCGCGGCATCCTCCTCGTCGCTCGGGATGATCACTGGGCGCTTAGCCATGTCACGGTCTCCTTCCTGTTCGCCTTTCTCAGGCTGATGACGCGGATCGCACGGACCTCGATGCCATAGACCAGGACATGAACCCGGTCACCGATCAGGCCGTAAGCCTCAAGCCGAGGCTCACTGCCGCGCAGCGATGCTCGGATCAGGGCGGTATCGAAATCGAAGAACTCGACCGAAGCGAAGTCCACGCCGTGCTTGGCGAGGTTGCTCAGGCACTTCGTCGGGTCCCAGTCGAACGGCATGGCCTCTTGTATCTACAATCAGAGAATTTATCAAGCTAATTGTATATACACCCGTCAGTTGCTGGTGGATCTGGTGGATCGTCCTCGTTCGGACTATCGCGGCCGGGCTGGGGCACGCGATGGATCGCGACCGAGGTTGGGTGCAATCGGGAGACGGTGCAGCGGTATCTGGCGTCGGGTGCCTGGGCTGAGTGCCGGGTTCCGACCCGGCCCAGTCTGCTGGCGGGACACGCGGCCTGGCTGGCTGAGCGGCTCCGGCGTCACCGATGCCACTGGCCGGCTCGGCACGCTCGTCGTCGACGCGCTTCTGAGAACCACGCCTGCCGCCGAGATCGCCGGCCTTGTCCGCCCTGCCGAAAGCGGCGCCCGGTTCAAGGCCGAGCGGCTGGAGGCGCAGGGCGTGCAGGTGCGTATCTGCGACTACGCCGACCCGGCCTCGTTTCGCACGCCCTTGGAGAGAATCAAGCGGCTGCTGTTCATCTTCTCCAGCAAGCTGGACGGCCGCGTCGCCTAGCACCGCAACGTGGTGGAGGTCGCGACGGCGGCCGACATCGAGCTGATCGCGTACACCAGCGTGCTGCACGCCGACCGCTCGCCGCTCGGCCTGGCCGAGGACCACAGGCAGACCGAAGCCCTGCTCGCCGCCTCGGGCGCGCCCACTGCTGCGCAACGGCTGGTACACGGAAAACTACATGGCGAGCGTGCCCGCCGCCCTGCCCCACGACGCGGTGCTGGGCGCGGCCGGCGAGGGTCGTATCGCTTCGGCCGCCCGCGCGGACTACGCCGAGGCGGCGGCCGCCGTGCTGACTTCGAAGGACGACCAGGGCGGGCGCACCTACGAGCTGGCGGGCGATGAGGCCTACACCCTGGCGGAGCTGGCGGCGGAGCTATCGCGCCAGGCGGGCCGCCCAATCGCCTACAAGGACCTGCCGTAGGCGGAGTTTGAGAAGGCACTCCTCGGCGCGGGTCTGCCGCCTTTCCTCGCCGCGCTGCTCGCCGACAGCGATGCGGGTGCTGCCAAGGGCGCGCTCTTCGACGAGAGCGGCGATCTCCGCCGCCCAATCGGCCGGCCCACCACGCCGGTCGCCATCAGCGTCGCCGCCGCGCTCAAGGCCGCTTGACCGCTTGCGCATCCTCTCCACCCCTGACCGAAGTTCCCCATGACCGTGCCCACCTGCACTATGTCTACGATCCGCCCTGCGGCTGGGGTGCTACGCCGAGCCCCTGATCCGTGCCGCGGCGGACGCTGGCGTGCCCATTGTCCTGCGCGGCGGCGGCCTGTGGGACCCGGCCGTGCACGCCACCGACGCCAAGTGGCGCACGATGTGCGAGACCGACGCCCACATCAGCCGGCTGACCGGCCAGGTATTCGGCCCGGCCTACCTCGACGGCGTCGTGGTCGATCCAACGAGCGTCTGGTGGTCGCGCCCGACCGTCGCGGCCGTGCTCGCAGCCGAGGCGGTGCGGCCCGGCTTGAGCGTGGCCATGATCGCCGCGATCCAGCACGCCCACTACGTAGACGGCCGCCGCGTGGCCGACGACAACGTGCTTGTGGGGGCAGCCCCCCACCGTCGGACTAGACGCCGCGGCCTTCCGTCAGGCCCTGGCAGCGGCGCCCGTCGACCTGCACGTACAGGACACGCGCGCTGATGCGGCGCCACGGCCTGCAGAGCTTCCCGAGTTTCCGCCTGGAGCGCGAGGGCGCACTTGAACGTCTGCCGCACGAGAGCTGCGGCGGCTGCTCGGACGCCTTCATGTCGGCAATTCGCACCGCCGCCGAACGGGATTGGCGCGTCCCGCCTGACACTCAGTCACATCGCAATCACCCAAGCCACAGAGGAACGACCACGAACAAGCTTGTCATCGCGCTAGCCGCTGCCGCCGGCCTTCCGGCCATCCAAACGTCCGTCGCCGTTATCCCGCGCACGCTTAATGCGTGAGACGGCTGCCAAAGCTTACCCTGAAACGCAGTTTCGGTTCCTTTGCTACCAGACCCCCACGCAGGCGATTGAGGAACAGGTCGTGACGGCTACGGCCTGACAGTTTGCCGCTCGACGTGTCATATGAAGGCGGCCATGACTACTCGCTCGGATCTACCCCACTGCCAGATGGTAGCGATAATCGACGATGGCCGCGCAAGACGCGCCTACTGCTGCATTGCAGCATGACGCAGGAGATCGGCGAAGTACTCCGCCGCCGGCGTGGGCGGTATCGCGGCACGCTCCACCAGCATGATCGGAAAGCCGGGTAAGGCTTCCTTCACGGGAATCTGGATGATCTGCCGCCTGATCAGGTCGCTCGTGAGATAGCGCTGGGGCGAAATCGCCAGCATGTCGGTGGTGGTCAGCCCCACCAGCCAGGTCAGCAGTGACTCGGTTGCCAGCGCCAGGTTCGGCAACGGCAGGCCATGACGAACGAACAGGTCGCCGAACTCCATTCCGGGGTCCCCGGTGATGGAGGTCGTGATCCAGCTCGCATCGACGAGCTCGATCAGCGAGGTGGCATGGCGCAGCGGATGTCCCTTGCGGGCGAGCACGACCCGCCTGTTCTCGAACAGCTGCCCGTGCCGCAGCCCGGCGGCCACCCCGGCCATCGGCAGCGGACCAACATAGAAGTCGATCGTGCCATCCAGTAGGCGCCGCTCGATGACCGGGTAGACGCCCTCGATGATCCTCAGCTTCATGTTCGGAAACCGTTGGCGGAACGGCGGAAGCGCGCTCGGCAGCAACGCCACATGCGACAGGCTCGACAGGCAGATCACGACGTTCCCGTGCATGAAGCCCCGCATCTGCTGCAGCTCCTCCAGCGCCCGTCGCAACTCCTCGTAGGCGGCACCGCTTCGTCGCGCGAACACCTTGCCGAGCTCGGTCAGGACCGCGCCACTGGCGTGCCGGTCGAGGAGCGAGGTACCGACCTCCTGCTCGAGGTCTCGGACGCTGCGGCTCAATGCGGGCTGGCCAATCCCAAGATGCTTGGCTGCCGCCCGGATGCTGCCCTTCTCGGCGATGGCCAGGTAGTCGCGGAGCTGATGGAGCTTCATGAGGGTATGCCTAGCAGGCATCGGGGCCGCGAAACTACCATCTTTTCAAGCCTACCAGCGGCGACGAAGGTGCCGGCAATCTCGTTTGATGGATATGGCGTTGATATGACTGAACTCGACGAGCCGAGACACGACTGGATGCCCACGTAAATCGTGTCGTGGATCACAGGGTCGCTCCCCTAATCAGCTAACAAGTCACATCACGCGGTCAATGCAAGAAGCCTACATGGCCAAGTATTCGGGGATACGACATGAACAACGAGCCGATGCACACGTTTCGCCCGATGCCATGTCGGCGAACGACGGTGCGATGCATCTCGATCCGGCTCGGCTAATCTTCGGGACGCGTGCTGCCGTATCCGAGAGCGCGATACCTCGTCGATGACTACACCAACAACGACTTGAACTAGAGAAACCTCAATCATGCATCGGGAAGTTGTTCTCGAACAGTGTTCTACTGTCGAGTGGACCATGTTTGGCTCTTTCAAAGGGATGCCGAAGATCATCCGGCTGGACCAGAAGCGTCCCACGATCACGATGGCGGGCACTCGATGACCGGGACAGCCGCTATGGCCGGCGGCCGCGATGAGGCCGCGGACCGCCGCGAGATCCGCGATCTCCTCGAGAATTGGGTCGTGTTTCGCGATGCTGGTGACTGGGACCGCCTGCGTCCACTTTGGCACCCGGACGGACGCATGGTGGCGACCTGGACTGAGGGCACCGGCGACGAGTTCATCGCCATCAGCCAGGCTGGATGGGCGAAGGGCCTGACTGTCATGCATCGCCTCGGGGGCACCGCGATCGACCTCGCCGGCGACCGGGCGTTGGCGCAGACCAAGATGACCATCACCCAGCGTGCGCCGGTGGAGGGCGTGCTGTGCGACGTGACCTGTGCCGGGCGCTTCTATGACTTCCTGGAGTGGCGGGCCGGCCGATGGGGCCTCGTGCTGCGGCAGTCGATCTATGAGCTGGACCGCCTCGATCCGGTGGAGCCGGGAACGATCCCGGTCCTGGACACGAAGCTGCTGGAGCAGTTCCCGATCGGCTATCGCCACCTGGCCTACCTGCAGACCCGTATCGGCTATGACGTCACGCGGAACATGGCAGGATTACGGGGACCGGATGTGACGGCGCTCTATGAACGGGGTGCCGCCTGGCTGGCGACCGGCAGCCTCGCCGCGACCGCCCGCTAGGGCCTGCACCCCATTCCTTCACAAAACACCATGTCAGGGACGCGCCGTCTGACCCGAAGCCGGTGCCTGATCGAGGATGAAGCGTTGCTCCAGAAAACTGCCGTCGGGCTCATTGCCCTGATCTCCGCCCTGAGCCCGATGCAATCCCGGGCGCAGCCGGCTGCGGTGTCCCGCGCCCAGGCAGCGCTGGTCGCCCAGTGCCCGCCCTGGCCGACGCCAAGCCCGGCGGAGGCCGACGCCCTGCCGATCCACGTCACCCGTTGGGGCGATACCGGCCCGGTGGTGTTGCTTATCCATGGCGGCGTGCAAGGCGATGTCGGCGGCGGGCCGTCCAGCTTCGCCAGGCAGAAGCCGATCAGCCAGGACGGCTTCCAGCTCCTGCTTCCGGATCGGCCGGGCTTCGGCCAAAGCCCGACCCGGGGGCCGGACAACATGGAGAACGAGAGCGTCTGGATCGCCAGGATGATGGACGGCGGCGTCAACCTGATCGGCCACTCATGGGGCGGCGCCGATGCCTTGCTGGCGGCGGCACGGCAGCCCGAGAAGGTGAGGTCGCTGATCCTGATCGAGCCGGCGATGACGCAGCTCATCCCCGCCGATCCAGAGCTGATGAAGAACCCGGTGCTGCACCAGGCTGTGGCCGAGCGGGCGCAGTGGCTCCTCGCCGCCAAGACCCCGGCCGACTTCATGCGCAGCTTCGCCGCCACCGTGACCGGCGCCGGCAAGGCGCCCCCGGCACTCGCCGCCGTCCTGAACGACCCGCAGAAGGCGACGGCGTCCGGCTGTGCGCTCATCGAGGGCAAGGTGGCGACGGCCGCCGAGACGCGCGCGGCGGCCGCGACGGTGGCTCAGGCCGGGATCCCGGTCCTGGTCGTTACCGGCGGCTGGAGTCCGGCGCGCGACATGGAGGGCGACATCATCGCCAAGCTGACGCACGGCCGCCACGTCATCGTCCGGTCGCCCAGCCACTTCGTACAGGCTGCGAACGCGGCCGAGTTCAACAAGGTGGCCGTCGACTTCATGCGCGAGGCGGATAAGACCCGCAACGGCCAGTAGACCGGCGCGCATCGCGGGCGCTGAAGGGGCCGATCCAGCCGACGACGGAGGTTGCGCCGGCCGCGCCGCGAGTACCGGCGGCTCGCTTTGAATCCCGGTGTGTGTTTTGGGGCACAACCGCTTAATTCGTTTCGGCGATTGCTCGGCAGGCCTGAAACCGGTGGACGGCTCGGTTTCCACATGCAAAACAAAGCCTGCGAACGACGGAACTAAGTCGGCGCTCATTTTTGCCATGTCTCTGGTTGCCGTCACAGGCTTTATCAGTTGATGGTCGGTGGCAAAGGGGGAGCGACGCCGCAGGACGCGAAGCACCGTCTCGCTTACGACATTAGATCCGAGGCGGCATCAGACCGTCAGGATAAGGGGAGAGTATGATGCGTTTCCAGGCTTGGCTTGCCTCAACATCCGCGATCGTCGCGGTCGGACTGATGACCGGGGGGGCGGCCGCTGCCGACCAGCAGGCCCAGGCAGCGGTGCCCGTCGATCAGCAGGTCCAGGCGGCGGCCCCTGCCGACCAACTGGTCCAGACGGACATGACCACGTTCTTCCCGGATGCGGCCGCTCCGTTCCAGGTCGCCCAGATCTCCACCGCCTATCCCCAGCCGAACAAGGCCGGCACCGGCGTCGGCATCGGACTCCCGGTCCAGAGTCGCTTCAACACGTCCGGCAATACGACGCTCATACAGCCTAACCAGGCGCCATCACCGCTTCCGGTCTATGGATTGTTTCCCGCCTTCGGCCGGACCCTGAATGATTACGGCATCGACTTCCACGGCACCGTTCTCGACCATTTCCTCGGTCAGGCGACGGCCGGCGTCCAGTCGGAGACGAACAATCTCGGTTCGGCTTCGTTCGCATTGGACTTCGACCTCCAGAAGCTGATCGGCCTGAGGGGCGGCACGCTCCACGTGATCGAGGCGGTCTTCTTCGCCAAGAGCAACTTCCCGCACGACCTTCTGGAGGAGGGCGGCTCGCTGGACGGGTATCAGGGCAGTCCCGCACCGGAGACGAACGATCTGAGGGAACTCACCTACGAGCAGACGCTGCTCAACCGCAAGCTCGACATCGAGGCCGGCAGGACCAACGCCTACCGCTACTTCTTCATTCCAAACGGTCTCGACCCGTTCACGTCCGAGTCGACCACGATCTATGAGGATGGCGACTTCGTGCCGCTTGCCCATCCGGTGTGGGGCGGCATCGTCAACTACCACTTCACTCCCAAATGGTACGCCCAGTACGGCACGTTCGAGGACGACTACCGCCGCTCGGTCGACAACTCCTACAACTTCGGCGCCGATCTGGCGTCCGGCGCACAGTTCCTGGGCGAGGTTGCCTACAGGTCGGAGTTCAGCAACGCGCGCTACCCGGCCAACTTCGAGACGGGCATCGAGTGGAACACGCGACACGGCCCGTCGAACGACAAGGGCGGCGCCGGCAACTACTCGTCCTTGCTATCCGTCCGCGACTATGTCGGCGGCGGCGTGTTCTATGCGCAGGGCGGGTACACGGTCTGGCGCGGCCCCAACCTGGCGCACGTGGCGCCGAGGAACATCCTTCTGTGGGGCTCGTTCGCTGCCTCCATCGATAAGCCGCAGCCGATCGACTGCGATGCGTTCGTCGGCGTGAACTTCACCGGTTTCCTGCCACCTCGGCCGCGCGACGTCTTCGGGGTGCAGCTGCACTACCAGCGCCTGAGCCAGATCGAAGCCGAGCACGAGACGCTGCTGCAGAACCGGATCCCGATCAACCGCGATACGGGTCAGCAGCAACGCGATGGCTACGCATTCGAGACGCTCGACCAGATCCAGGTCACCCGTTGGGCGCAGATCAGCCCGTATGTCGAGTACTTCATCAACCCCGACGAGTACTACGACCCGCTGCAGCGCCGCGGGCGCAACGGGTTCGAGGGCGGCGTCCTGACGATCATCTCCATAGGTCGCCTGCTCGGCACAAGCCAGAAGGCCGGCTAGAAGGGACAGGGCCGGAACATCGTTCCGGCTCTGTCGAGTCCGGCGGGTGTCGACGCGATGCCTGGCGTTCCTGACATCTTCCAGACAGGCTGGATGATCATGAACATCCTGGACGGGATGGAGCCGGCCCCAGGACCGGGTCAGGCCGTTCGTATGATGAAGGAGGCTTGCGTGAGCAGCGTTGGTATGGGTCAGTCGTCGGTGATGGATTTGGACGAGCTCATCGACGGCCAGAAGGTGCAGGCGTCCGTCATCGTGTTCCTGGTGCTGACGATCCTCGCGGTGGTCGCCGACGGCTTCAACATCGCGGTGATGGGGGTCGCGGCACCGGATCTGGTGCGGAGCTGGCACATCTCGCCGCACGCGATCCTGCCGCTGCAGCTGGCAGGGGTGTTCGGCCTGCTGATCGGCGCGCCGTTACTCGGCGGCCTGGGCGATCGGATTGGCCGCAAGCGGGTGATCATCACGGCGCTGCTGGCGTTCGGTGTGCTGGCGCTGCTGTCGATGGCGGCGCGCACGCCCGCTCAGCTGGCCCTGCTGCGCTTCCTGACCGGAGTCGGCCTGGGCGGTCTGATCCCCAACGTCATCGCGCTCACCGCCGAGGTGGCGCCCAAGCGGCTGCGCGGCATGTTCATCATCATCGTCAATTTCGGTGTTCCGGCTGGGTTCGCCCTGCCGGGCGTGGTGAGCGCCGCGCTGGTGCCGATCTATGGCTGGCCGGTGCTGTTCCTGGCGGGCGGCTTACTCTCGCTCGCCATCGGCCTGTGCGCGATCCCGCTACTGCCCGAGTCGATCCGCTACCTGCTGAACCGCGGCGATCGCGCCGCGGAGGTCACCCGCCTAGCGCGCCAGCTGCGGCCGGACCTCGCCATCGACGCGCATACGCGCTTCGCGGTGGCGGTGCGCCAGGGCGGGCACGGCGGATCGCCGCGCAGGCTGTTCTCGGACGGGCTCGGCGCCATCACGCCGCTGCTCTGGATCGTGCTGGCGGCGAACCAGTTCACCAATTTCTTCATGGTCAGCTGGTTGCCGCTGCTGCTGCGCTCGATCGGCGCCGGCACGCAGCGGATCGGGCTGACCACGACGATGTATTCGATCGGCGGCATCGTCGGCGGCCTGGCGCTGGTGTTCATCATCGACCAGCTGGGCGTCCTGCCCATCGTGGTCCTGTTCGCCATCGGCGTGCCGGTGGTGGCGCTGATCGGCCTGCCGCACCTCTCCGCGATCGCCATCGTCGGCGTCATCGCCTTAGCCGGGTTCTGCGTCACCGGCAACAACTTCGGCATCAACGCGGTGCTGGGCACTCTCTACCCGACCGCGATCCGATCCATGGCCACCGGCTGGGGCCAGGCGCTAGGCCGCGTCGGCGCGTTGCTGGCGCAGGTCGCAGGCGGCATGCTGCTGTCGCGGCACGTGCCGTTCGCCGCGGTCTTCATCGCGCCTGCGGCCTCGTTGCTGATCGCCGTCGTCGCGGCCGCGGCACTCGGCGTGCTGTGCTACCGCCGCGTGGGCGGCTACCGGCTGGGCGAGGCCACGGTCCCCGATACGGTGGTCGTGCACTCGGAGGATGGCGACCTGCTGCTCGATGGGAGCAAGCAGCTGCCATGAGGCGGCGACAGGCAGGGTCGGACCAGAACGGAGCGGAGAACCAGGGATGATCGACGGTCTCATCGACGTGCATCATCACGCCCGCCCGGCGGCGTTCTTCGAGGCGCTGGCCCAGACCGGTCGCACATCGATGGCAGGCCGGCCGTTTCCGCCCGGCTGGACCGAGGCCGGCGCCCTGGCGATGATGGACGAGAACGACATCGCCATGGCGCTGCTCTCCGCCCCGGATGCTGACCTCCTCTACCGCGATCGTGCAGTCGCGCTGCGCCTGTCCCGGCTGCTGAACGACCTGTTCGGCTCTTGCATGCAAAGGCGTCCCGATCGCTTCGGCGCCTTCGCCTCGTTGCCGATGCCCCATCTCGATGCCTCGCTCGACGAGGTCGCCCATGCGCTGGATGTCGTCGGGCTCGACGGCGTGATGCTGTCGACCAGCTATGACGGCACCTATCTCGGCGATGCCAGCCTCGATCCGCTCCTCGCCGAGCTGGATCGCCGGGGGGCGCTGGCGTTCGTGCATCCGGTCAGCCCGATGGGCCGCGAGCTGCTCAAGCTCGAGAATTCGCCCGCCCTGCTCGAATACGCCTTCGATACCACGCGCTGCATCGTCAACCTGATCCGGCGCGACGTGCCGACCCGCTACCCCGGGATCCGTTTCATCTTCAGCCATGCGGGGGGTGCCGCGCCGTATCTCGCTGAGCGGCTGGCGATGCTCAGGAGCTTCCTCCAGCCTGACCAGACGCAGGACGTTCCGGAAAACCGCGATGCCATGCTGCGTCTGCTGCGTAGCTTCTCCTACGACACCGCGCTGTCGGCCAGCACGCCGGTGCTTGAGCTGCTTCGCGACACCGTCGGCCTCGATCGGGTGCTGTTCGGAACGGACTATCCGCAGGCACCGGAGAACGTCATCCCGGCCTGCGCCGACGCGGTCCGCGGTGCCGCATCGCTGGCCGGAGGCACCGACTTCACCTCCGCCAATGCCCGGCGGCTGCTGCCGCGCCTGGAGGCCCATCGATAGGTCTGGAAAAGTCGTCGGCGGGCGGGGCAAAGATCGACGTGGCCGGCTCGGATCATCCGACCCGAACCAGCCGGCTGGGAAGCGTCCGATCATCGCCACGACGCGGCCCAGAGCATCATCCGATCGAACGGACTCGTTCGATCGGATAAGGATGCTCGTCAGAATAACAAGCTAGAGGATGATCCGTGAGCCTAAGCGATCGGACCATCCTCTAGATCGCTCCAGCAGAACGCCGCACCGAAAACCGTCGGCCGATCGGGACGGATCGGCCGGAAATCAAGAGGACGACAAGATGCCACGAAGGGCGGAACGATGCAGGACGTTCCAATGACGGCGGCTCCGATCCAGGCCTCGGCGATGGATCATGACTGGCCGACAGTCGTCGCGGCGATGGCCGGCCTCATCTTCAGCACGGGCACCCTCACCATCTATTCCTTCGGCGTGTTCGTGCATCCGCTTCACGCGGAGTTCGGCTGGAACCGGACGCAGCTCGGCGGCGCCGTGGCGATGTCGCAATTCGGCCTGGCGGTCGCTCTGCCGTTCTGGGGCTCGCTGGTGGACCGCTTCGGCCCGCGCCCGATCATGCTCGTCTCGATCGTCACCATGTCCGTCCTAGTGGCCTCGCTGGCGTTCCTTACAGACCATCTCTGGCACCTCTACCTTATCTTCGCCGGCATCCCGTTCCTGGCCGCGGGCACCTCACCGCTCGGTTACTCGGCGACCCTGGTCCGCCGGTTCGAACGGCATCTCGGTCTGGCGCTCGGCCTCGCCACGATGGGGGTGGGGCTGGGCGCCAGCATCCTGCCGCCGCTGGCGCAGGCGCTGATCAACGCCTACGGATGGCGGCACGCCTACGCCCTGATCGGCCTGATCACGTTCCTGGTCGGCCTGCCCGCCATCCTCGTCGCCACCCGGCATACGCGCGGCCCGGTCGTCCGTCAGGTCGGCACCGTCAGGCTACCGGCGCTCCCGGCGATGCGGACGCCGACATTCCTGCTGATGTGCGCGATCTTCCTGCTGCTGGGCGTGACCACCGTCGGCGTCCTGGCGCAGCTCGTGCCAATGATGATCGATCGCGGCTTCGCGCCCACCGCGGCGGCCGGCATCGCGGCGCTCACCGGATTGTCGGCGCTGGTCAGCCGCGGCGGCATCGGCTGGGTACTCGACCGGGTGCAGGCGCCGCGCGTCATCGCGGTCGTCGCCCTGCTCGCCTGCGTCGCCTTCCTGCTACTGGCGTTCAGCGGCGGCAGGCCGTTGAGCTACCTGGCCGTCGTGCTGCTGGGCGGTGCCATCGGCGCCGAGGTGAACTTCATCGCCTTCCTGACCCGCCGCCACTTCGCACAGGCGCTGTTCGGCCGCCTCTACGGCATCGAGTTCGGCATCTACCTCATCGGCGGCGGCATCGGGCCGCTCCTTCTGGGCGTCAGCTTCGACCATCTCGGTGGATACCGGCCGAGCCTGCTGCTGTTCACGGTCCTCGCCGCCCTCACCGCCGCCATCGCGCTCAGGATACCGAAGAACAGCATCCTCCACGCTTGAGCCGATGGCTGCCGGCCACCCCGGACGGTCTTATCCCTTCAGCCCCAGCAGCCTGTCCGCATTGGCATGCGTGATCTTGACCTTGTCGGCCTGCGAGACCGGCGGCGCGTCGAGGAAGTCGCGGCCCCGCCGGTTGGAGCTGAACGGGTAGTCGGCGTGCTGCATGACCTCGATGCGGACGCGTTGTGACGGGATGGACGAACCTGGCCCGGTCACGGTATCGCGACCCATCGCTCGGGGAAACGGAAGGATTTGACTTCAGGAACCGGAGTGACCAACTTCGTCAGGGTGACGTTCTTTTTTCCAGGAAGACGATCGTGGCGGGCGAGCTTTAGGTGGTGAGAACCGTGGTTTATCCCGTGAAGGCTGGTTTTCACCACCTGGTGAGCGGGTGGATGATGGCGGTCCGGCGATGACCGGGCCTCTGGAGGTGACCGCGGGGCCCGTATCCGCCGCGGCGTCCGTATCCATCGACAGGCTGATCGAGAACCACCGGACCCGTGTGGCCGCGGACAGACGGGCCAAAATGCGTGCACGGCTCGTCACCGCGATCATGGAGCTTTGGCCGCAGGCGCAGACTGGCATCAGCATCGTGATCGACGACGTCGTCAGGACGGCCGCCGTGTCTCGCGGCAGCTTCTACAAGCACTTTGCGTCTCTTGAGGAGGCGTTGGAGGCGATCGGACGGCATCTTGCAGACGAGATGACGATCGGGCTCATGCCCGTCTATGACACCCTCCCCAGTCCGGTGCATCGCCTCGCCGCTGGTTTTCAGCTGTTCCAGTGGCGTGCGGCGTTCGATCCTGTCTGGGCCCGGTTCGTGTCGAGGACCGACCATCTGTTCCATGATCCCGAGCTGCTTGCGAACCTGATGGTCGATCTGGAGAACGGCCGCAGCGCCGGCCTCTACGCATTCGAGTCGGTCGAGCTTGCCGCGAACTTCGTGATTGGAGCGACCCTGGGCGGCATCCGCAGGATCGCCGCGAGCAAGACGGGAGCGTGCCAGATTGCCGAGCAGGCACGGTTGGTCCTGCGGGGGCTCGGCCTGAACGACAGGCATGCGCGCGAGGCGATCGCGTCGACGCACGCGCACCTGATCGAGCGCGCACCGGGCAGGCTGGCCTGGTGGGATGAGCATCCACACCGGTCGGCCGGCAAGTCTTCGACCGGAACCTAGGCGTCCGTGGCCGTCGCGGCGACGTCACGATACGACTTGGTTCAACCACGGCGATCCCCAAGGACGCCGGTCTCATAAGGAGAAGTCCATGGACAACGTCATCGAGAGACTGAAGGTGGTGCCAAGCGCCGCCCAACCGAACGAGACGCAGCAGCCGAGGCTCCTGCGCCCGATTACGCAGAGCGGCCTGGTGGACGTCAGCGACCTGGCGCGGCTGTCGCCTTCCGATCTTCGCCAGGAACTGCTGCGCCGTGTTCGCGCGCTTCAGCCGATGCTCGAGCGGAATGCGCCGGCGACCGAGGCGGCCCGCCGCGTTGGCGAGGAGAACATCGAGGCACTGCGCGCCACCGGTGCCTTCAAGATCATGGTGCCGCGCCGCTTCGGCGGGCTGGAGACCGATATCCGCACCAAGATCGAGGTTGCCCGCGAGGTGGCGAAGGGTTGTGGTTCAAGCGCCTGGGTGACCTCGCTCATGAACGTGTGCTCCTTCTTCACCGGCCTTGCGTCGGCCGAGACGCAGGAGGAGATCTGGGGCGCCAACCCGGACGCTCGCATCGCGGGCGTGTTCAACGCCAGCTCAACCAGCCAGAAGGTCGAGGGCGGCTACCTCGTGAACGGCCGCTGGCCGTGGTCCAGCGGATGCCTGCATGCCGACTGGGCCATGCTTGGGATTCCGGTCGTTGATGCCGACGGCAACAAGGTCGAGGAAGCGTTGGCCTTCATGCCGATGTCCGACCTGACGATCGAGGAGACGTGGTTCACCGCCGGGATGAGAGGGTCAGGCAGCAACACGACGGTGGCCGAGAACGTGTTCGTTCCCGAGCACCGGCTGATCTCGATCCCTGGCGTTCTCGCCGGTGAGACGCGAACCCCCTACAAGGACGAGGCCCTGTATCGCGCGAGCTTCGTCCCCGTCGCAGCGTTGATCCTGGCGGGGCCGCAGCTGGGCCTGTGTTCGCGTGCACTTGAATACGTGCTCGAGATGGCACCGAAGCGGCGCATCGCCTACACGTTCTACACGCGTCAGACGGACTCGCCGAGCTTCCAGCTCAACATGGCCAAGGCGGCGACGCTGGTCGACACCGCTCATCTGTTCGCCTACCGCGCGGCGGACCTGATCGACGAAGCGGCCAGCAATGCGCGTCACCTGACTTACCTCGAGCGCGCGCGGATCCGGATGGACGTTGGCCATACGGTGACGATGGCCCGTGAGGCGATCGACGTGCTGATGTCGTCGCATGGCGCATCGTCGTTCGCGGACTTCAATCCGCTCCAGAGGATCTGGCGCGACTGCGAGACGGCGAGCCGTCACGCCGTCGTCGGGCCCGACATCGCGGCCGAGGTGTATGGCCGGGCGCTGGTGGGCATCGAGGAGGGCGTGACGCCGATCGTCTGAGCGTTCACCGAACGGGTCTCCAGGCTCGCCGCAACGGCGGCCTGGAGGCGTTTCCGTAGGGGGGCCGGGTCCGCGTTCCTGATGGATGGTCCGGACGATCAGAGGGCCTACGTGCGGAACAGCAACGCCTCGGCATTTCCGTAGGCGATCTTTTCCCGTTCGGCCTGATCAATCGACAGGTTCTCCAGAAACTCGCGCGCACCGGTGTTGCTCAGGTATGGATAGTCAACCGAGTAGATGATGCGGTCGGCTCCGAGCACCTTATGGGTGAACTCGAAATGCGGTAGGTTCAGCATGCCGCTCGGCGTCACCGAGACGTGCGCCCTGTAGGTTTCGGTGATCGTCCTCGACAGGCCGGTCACCTCGCGCGGCATCATGTCGTCCATGCGCTGGAGATAGAAGGGGACCATTTCGCCCCAGTGGCCGCTGATGACCTGCAGGTTCGGAAACTTGTCGAACAGGCCCGACAGCATCATGCGGATGACATGGATCCCCGCCTCGTTGTGCCAGCCCCAGCCGAACAACGAGAGCCGAGAACTCACGGTGCCCCTCAAGCCCGCATAATAGACCGATTGAACCTGCGGCATCGGGATACCCGGATGCACGTAGATCGGCACCTTCAACTCATTGAGTTTGGCCAAGACCGGCTCGTAGCGCGGATCGTCGAGGAACGTGTCACCGGGAGCACCGATCACTAACGTGCCCGAGAAGCCAAGCTCGCTGACGGCGCGGTCCAACTCGTCCGCCGCTTCTTGCGGATGCTGCCATGGCAACGCGCAGAAGCCGCCAAAACGCGTCGGATACGCCTTGATCGTTTGGGCAAGTCGATCGTTGGCGCTCCGCGCAAGTTCGATCGCCTCGGTGGCAGGGGTGAGCTGCGGCGCGTTGCTATAGGAAAGGATCTGCATATCGATACCGTGGTGATCCATCTCCGCGATCCGTGCGGCAATGTTATCGAGTGCCAGATCGACCCCAGTTTTGAATCGCGGGTAAGGACGTCGACCTTTAAAGGAAGCTGGCGGCTCCTCGGGGCCCGTGCCCCCACCGGGCATGTAGACGCCGCCGTCCTTCACGTAGCCGGCACGTTCGGATAACGCGGCCATGCTTGCCCGGACGATGCCAGGATCGATGACGTGCTCCTCAACACAGATGATCTTCATAACGCGCTCCATATCGCCGGCTGGTCTGATCAAGGTCGTGATCATGAAAGCGATCCTAGCAATCGATCAAGGTAAAGGCGATGTACAAGCTAAGGCTCAGGGCCTAACGATTGAGCCAGAACAGGACGGTATCTGCCCGGTAGATGGCCAACATGTAGGTATGGCGCAGCGGTCATGGCGGGTAGCGATCGGTGCCAGAGCTTGGATCGCGGGCGAACATGTTCTCGACCTTGTGGCGCTGGCGGTAGAGCGTGCGGCAGCAGGCGTGCTTGGACCCGGCGGTTCTTGCGCGGCGGGATGCAGGGTTTGATGCGGCGGGCGAGCAGAACCTTGCGGAAGCCGTCGCTGTCGTAGCCGCGGTTGCCGATCAGCTCACAAGCCCGGGGCAGCGTGTCCAGCAGCAGGGCGGCGCCCTTGTGGTCGCTCATTTGGCCGTCCGACAGCAACAGCATGACGGGACGATCCTGGCCATCGCAAACGGCATGCAGCCGGGAGTTCAGGCCGCCCTTGGTGTGCCCGATACGGCGGGGATCAACGTACAGATTGATCCTCTTTTTGAGGAGGCTGACTGAGCTGCTGCCGGTGTGGTGGACACGCAGCTTAAGCTGAGGCGTTGGTTCGCTCGAAGGCCGACGGTCGAGTGGCATCGCCGCGGGTTGTAGAACCGCTCGATGTAGTCGAACACGTCGGCCCAGGCCTGGTCCCGGGTGCGATACACTTTGCAGGCCGTCCGCTCGGGTTTCAGCGAGGAGAAGAAGCTCTCCATTGCGGCGTTGTCCCAGACATTGCCCGATCGGCTCATGCTGCAGGTGACGCCATGATCGGCCAGCAGCGTCTGAAACTGTCCACTGCTATATTGGCTTCGCTGATCCGAGTGGTGCAGCAGCGCGTCCGGTTTGCCGCGGCGCCAGATCGCCATCATCAACGCGTGCGCGACCAACTGGGCGGCCATGGTGGCACTCATGGACCAGCCGACCACCCGGCGCGAGAACAGGTCAATGACGACTGCCGCATAGGGCCATCCTTCGGCCGTCCAGATGTAGGTGAAGTCGGCAATCCACTTCTGGTTCGGCGCCGTGGCCACGAACTGCCGGTCCAGCACGCGGTCCGCTGCCTCGTGCCGTGTGCTCTTGTCTGAGGGCGTGCCTCGGCGGCGCGGCTGTGGCCGCAGGGCCTGCTCACGCATCAGACGCTCGACACGGAGCAGCCCGCATGCGGCGCCCTCGGCCAGCACGTCATGCCAGACCCTCCGGGCGCCATACGTCCGATCGCTGCCGACAAAGCTGGCCTTTACCCGTCCGCCAAGGACGTCGTCGCTGCGCGCCCGGGCACTGGGCGGCCGGGAGAGCCAGGCATGGAAGCCACTGCGCGAGACATCGAGCGCCTCGCAAAGCCACCGCACCGGCCAGATCCCTCGATGTTCAGTGACGAAGCCGAACTTCACAACGACTCCCTCGCGAAGTAGGCCGCGGCTTTTTTAAGGATGTCGCACTCCACCTTGAGCTTGGCGACCTCACGCCGCAACCGATCGATCTCCTGCTGCTCCGGCTTGAGCTGGCCCCGACCCGGAAACGCTGCTTGGGATCGAACGTGAGCTCCTTGATCCAGCGCCGACGCACGTTCTCGCCCACATCCAGGTCCCGGCTGGCCTGCACCATCGAAACCACACGCTCCCTAACCAGCCGAATCGCCTCCAGCTTGAACTCCCGGCTAAATTGTCGCCGCGCCATCTGCACCCTCCAATCCCGTGAAACACCCTAATCTCGGTGTCCACCACACTGGCAGCAGCTCACCTGCTCCTTGGGTGTCGTACCGGCGATCTTGCGTCCCTCGAAGGCGGCGTGGAGCTTGAAGTCCGGCCACGCTGCTCGCCGACCGGGATCATGCCGTAGATCGCCTCCTTGAAATTTTCGGTGATGCCCTTCTCATGGGTAGACAGGCGCAGGCGTTGCAGGTTCGCAAGAGCGGCGACGTGTAAAGCTTCAGCATCTCGACCATGAGACGATCTTCCCCTACGTCGAGACTGATCTGGCAGATCATTGAACCGATGGCCTACAACTCGATCTTTGCGGTAGCGGTACTCATCGCTCCAGATCGAGAGAGACGGGTCGCGGCATATAGGCGGTGACCGTCAGATCGGGCTGCCCCTCGGGCGCGAGACAGATGTAAGTCAGGTCCAGGCGACCCAGTGTGGGATGACGTAGACGCTTACAACCCTCGTGGAAGCCTCTGACATCGACGTCGGGCCACCATTCCCGGAACTCGGGGCTGACGGAACTCAAACTCTCGACCAGTTCATCAAATGGGGCTTTGTCCACCGCCTTGGCTCGGGCTGCCCGGAGGGTTGACACCATGCCGCGAGCCATCTGTTCCCAGTCGAGGATCAGGCTGCGGTAAGGCTGATGCAGAAACAGGAGTCGTAGTGTATTGCGTTCATGGGGAGGTATTTTGGCATAATCTACAAACAAGTTGGTGATGGCGTCATTCCACACCAGGATGTCGAGCCGACTATTTCTGACGTAACTTGGGATGGGGTCCATCGCCCTCACCAAGGCCACGACCGCGTCTGTCGGATGTTCGTTCGCTCGGAAGGTGGGGAGTTCTCGCGAGGATAAGGCACACAGGTAGGCAGCCTCGACTTGATCGAGATGCAAAACATCGGAGACGCGCCTCAGCGTATCACCCGACGCCTGTATATCACGTCCCTGTTCCAACCACGTGTACCAGCTGATACTGACACCTGCCAGAACAGCCACTTCCTCGCGACGGAGGCCAGGCGTGCGGCGTGGTCCTGAGGGAAGGCCGAGATCAGAAGGCTGGAGGCGTCCCCGCTTGGTCGCGAGGAACGTACCCAGCATGCGACGTTGCTCGGCCGTCGGCCTCTTCAACATAGCCGCGTTCCTCACCATCAGCCGCCGACAAGCTTATCAGACGAGTTACCTCGTGAAAGACATCTTATAATCTAATCCTATCAGAACACGAGAAATTCATGACATCTTTGAGCTATTGTGTTGAAACATCTAACGATCATGACCAGCAAGCAGCCGCGGCTTGGCGGGAAGATACAGCCACCGGTTGATCAGCATGGCAGAATGCACCCGTCTGACATCTACCTAGATTCGAGTGGCTCAGGCACCTGATCAGTGAGTCATCGCTCAACCGCATATGCCGACCATACTTTCCAGCCGCCGTTAGACTATGAGTCGGCCCCCGTTAAGAATCTGTTCCTATGCTAAGCTGAATGCAAAGCTGAGTCACGGGATCGGCGATGCTTATTCCGCAGACTTTCAGGCAATAGTTCAGCATGTCGAGGCGACGCGATGAACCCAGAGCGATTTGCCTGAGGCGGACGGCATGATGATAACAGCCTCATAATCCTCGATATGTGTCCGATCACCTGATGCCCGACGCTAATTCGGTCTAGTAACGAACCGGCGGCAGCGGTCATCGATCGTGTGCTATTGACCACCGTGCCGCTGCCTTGGCTCGGTCCGCCTGACCCATCGCTATGGATCGATTGACGGCTCATCGCTTCCGCCGAGCCCAGCGCTGCCAGTAGTTGTTGCTGCTGGCTGACATGATGGAATGGTTGCTGGTGGACAATATCGTTCACCTAGTCGTGACGGCGGTTAAGCGACATCAGGCAAGCACCGGTAAGGTCGCAAGCCAGAACCGGTCGATCCCGGTCTCGATCCCGGTACCATCGCTAACCTGACCAATCCTGATAGCGGGGTCAAGAAGACGCGCCGCGGGGAACTGCAGAACTACAGCGCGCAGATCATGGTCACGCCGCGCCAGACCATCGTTGCCAACGACGTCATCATGGAAACCAACGGCTTGTGCCAGTCCAGTCCGAGGTTGGCACAAGCCTGGGTCGATGTGATTACGATGACCGATGCCGGCTACTGGTTGGACGCCAACGTGGCGAGCGTGACCATCGACTGCGATTTGATCATCGTCATGCAAAAGGACCACAAGCAGCGGGCGGTCCTGCGCGATGTCCCTCCACTATGAGGTCGCAAGCCGACGACCATGACCGTACGCGAGCGGATGGACCACAAGCTGCGCATCAGGCGTGGGCACGACTAATATCAACGCCGGAGCACCTGCATCGAGCCGATGTTCGGGCAGTTGAGGACCGCCAGAACGGCCGCCGCTTCAGCATGCGCGAGCTGGATCGTCGTTGTGGCGAGCGAAACCTGAAGGCGACCAAACACAACATGATAACGCTACATCGCGATTCTGTCCGGCGTGTGGAGAACAACAAGCAACAGATCCCGAGAGGAAAGAACAGGGCCGGCTAGGCCGGCTTCCACCCCTTGCAGATCTCTATACCTTTTCTCGCAATCGAGCACCTCAGCTGCCGGTAGTTCGGCGATAGGCTCCGAAAGCGTTCAAATTGAGCCGCCTCAAGACGACGCATCTGTTCGCCCTATGCGTGCAGTCGCCTCCAGCGGCGGCAGCCGACGAAAACCTCGCCGACGGGCTCAGCATGTTGATTGAGACGATGAAGCCGATCCCGGCCCCGGTCCGCAACAGACGATATGATGTGTTGATCTGGAAGGAGCCGGTGAAGGAACTTCTGGGTGACGACAACATGCTAGAGCATCATCCGATCGAACGGACTCGTTCGATCGGATAAAGATGCTCGTC
>CALMVO010000051.1 GCA_937873205.1 uncultured Acetobacteraceae bacterium | reverse complement strand
GGCCCGCGGCGCGGGTCGCCGTCGACGCGCCCGCGGCGCGGGTCGCCGCCGACGCGCCCGAGCGCTACATCAACCGTGAGCTGTCTTGGCTCGACTTCAACCAGCGCGTGGTCGAGGAGGCCGACAACCCGCGCAACCCGCTGCTGGAGCGGCTGCGCTTCCTGTCGATCAGCGCCGGCAACCTGGACGAGTTCTATTCGGTGCGCGTCGCCGGCCTGATGGTGCAGGTGCGGGAAGCGCTGAGCACGCGCTCGCCGGACGGCCGCACGCCGGCGCAGCAGCTGGTCGCGGTCGAGGACCGCGCCCGCATCCTGCTGGCCGAGCAGCAGCGCATCTGGACCGAGCTGTGCACGGCGCTGCATGAGGCGGGCATCTCGGTGCTGGACGTCGGCGGCCTGGACGAGCGCGACCGCGCCTGGCTCGACACCTGCTTCATGGAGCGGATCTTCCCGGTCCTGACCCCGCTGGCGATCGACCCGGCGCACCCGTTCCCGTTCATCCCCAACATGGGGCTGTGCCTGGTGCTGAGCCTGCTGCGCGACGAGGACGATCGCCATGCCATGACCGGGCTGATCATGCTGCCGAGCCAGGTCGAGCGCTTCGTCCGGCTGCCGCTGCGGGGCGACGCCGACGGGCATGGCGGGGACCGGGGCGAGGACCGCTTCCTGGTGCTCGAAGAGCTGATCAAGCTGTTCCTCGACCGGTTGTTCCCCGGCTTCCATATCGGCGGCAACGGCGTGTTCCGCGTGATCCGCGACACCGACGTCGAGTTCGAGGAGGAGGCCGAGGACCTGGTGCGGTCGTACGAGAGCGCGCTGAAGCGCCGCCGCCGCGGCGTCGTGATCCATCTCGACGTCGACGGCGACATGCCGGCCGAGCTGACCGAGCTGGTCGCCGACGAGTTCGACGTGCCGCTGGACGCGGTGCAGGTGCATCAAGGGCTGCTCGGCGTCGTCGACGTGCGGCAGGTGATCGTGGACGAGCGCTCCGACCTGCTGTTCCCGCCCTACGTGCCGCGCTTCCCCGAGCGCATCCGTGATTTCGGCGGCGACTGCTTTGCCGCCATCCGCGCCAAGGACATCATCGTCCACCACCCGTTCGAGAGCTTCGACGTGGTGGTGCAGTTCCTGCGCCAGGCGGCCCTCGATCCGGCGGTAGTGGCGATCAAGCAGACGCTCTACCGCACCAGCCGCGACAGCCCGATCGTGAAGGCGCTGATCGAGGCGGCCGAGAACGGCAAGTCGGTGACGGCGATGGTCGAGTTGCGGGCCCGCTTCGACGAGGAGGCCAACATCCGCCTGTCTCGCACGCTGGAGGCGGCCGGCGTGCAGGTGGTGTTCGGCTTCGCCGAGCTGAAGACCCACGCCAAGCTCAGCCTGGTGGTGCGCCGCGAGGGCGGCTCGGTGCGCAGTTACGCGCATTTCGGCACCGGCAACTACCACCCGATCACGGCGCGCATCTACACCGACCTCAGTTTCTTCACGTGCGACACCGCGCTGGCGCGGGATTCGGCGCGGCTGTTCAACTACATGACCGGGTATGCCAAGCCGAACGCGATGGACGCGCTGGCCTTCAGCCCGCTCACCATCCGCGGCACGCTGAACGGGCTGATCGAGGCCGAGATCGGCCATGCCCGCACGGGCCGCCCGGCGCAGATCTGGCTCAAGATGAACTCGCTGGTGGACGAGGAGCTGATCGACCGGCTCTACGCCGCGTCGGCGGCGGGCGTGCGCATCCTCATCGTGGTACGCGGCATCTGCTGCCTGCGGCCGGGCGTGCCCGGGCTGTCCGAGACCATCCAGGTGAAGTCGATCGTCGGCCGCTTCCTGGAGCACAGCCGCATCTTCGTGTTCGGCAACGGCAGCCGGCTGCCGTCGCGCGACGCGCGCGTATTCATCAGCAGCGCAGACTGGATGGCGCGCAACATGGACTGGCGGGTCGAGAGCATGGTGCCGATCCGTAACCCCACCGTGCACGCGCAGGTGCTTGACCAGATCATGGTCATGGACCTGAAGGACAACCTGCAGTCCTGGCAGCTCGGGCCCGACGGCACCTGGCGCCGGCTCGATCCCGGCCAGCGGCCGTTCTCGGCGCACGAGTACTTCATGACCAACCCGTCGCTGTCCGGACGCGGCAGTGCGGGCACCAAGCTGGCGCTGCCGGTGTCGCGGCCGCTGCCGCGCCGGCCCGACCGGATCCTGCAGGATTGAGCGCCCCCGGACAGCCCGGCGACGAGCCCGGTGACGGCGGCGCGTCCGCCCGGCCGCCCCGATCGGCGGTGGTCGACCTCGGCTCGAACTCGGTTCGGCTCGTCGTGTTCGAGGGCAAGTCGCGCAATCCGGTCACCATCTTCAACGAGAAGGCGGTGGTACGCCTGGGCCGCGGCCTCGAGACCACCGGGCTGCTGAACCCGGACGGGGTGGAGCAGGCCGTCCTGCTGATGCGCCGCTTCCACGCGGTGGCGCGCGGCATGGGGGCGTCGCCGTTCGAGGTGCTGGCCACCGCCGCGGTGCGCGACGCCAGCAACGGGCCGGCGTTCGTGGAGCGGCTGCGGGAGCTGATGCCCGGCGTGCCGATCCGCATCCTGTCCGGCGAGGAGGAGGCGGACTACGCCGCCACCGGCGTGCTGTGCGGCCTGCCCAACGCAGACGGGGTGGTGGCCGATATCGGCGGCGGCTCGCTTGAGCTGGTGCGGCTGCGCCACGGCGTGAAGGGGCAGGCACAGACGCTGCGGCTGGGGGTGATCCGGCTCAGCGACCGCGCCGGCGGCGATCTGGTGCAGGCTCGGGCGCTGGTCGAGCAGGACCTGGCCGGCGTCGCCTGGCTGCCCGAGGCGGCCGGACGCACGCTCTACCTCGTCGGCGGCGCCTTCCGCGGCCTGGCCCGGCTGCAGATCGCGCGCGCATTCTATCCCCTCAACATCGTTCATCAATACGAGCTGCGCGCCGACGAGGCGCGCGAGATGACCGGCTGGATCATCGGCTCCACCCGCCGCGCGCTGGAGCGGCTGCCGGGCGCACCCCGCAAGCGCCTGGAGGACCTGCCCTATGCCGCCACCGTGCTGCGCCGGCTGCTGCGGCGGCTGTCGCCGGCGCGGGTGGTGTTCTGCGTCGATGGGCTGCGCGAGGGCTGGTTCATGCGCCACGTGGCGCCGGAGGTGATGGCGCAGGACCCGCTCGAGGCGGCGTCGCGCGACATGGCGCGCCGGCTCGGCCGCAACGACGCGCTGCCGCCGGCGCTGACCCGCTGGACCGCGGCACTGTTCGGGCCGGAGGGTGGCGCGCTGGTGGCCGCCCTGGGCGGCGCCGAGACGGAATCACAACGGCGGCTGCGCGCCAGCGCCTGCTGGATGTCGGATAGCGGCGCCTTCGAGCATCCGGAATATCGTGCCGAGCAGACCTTCCTGCACGTGCTGCGCCAGCCCGGCATGGCGTTCGACCACTCGACCCGCGCCTTCCTGGCCCTCACCCTGGCAATGCGCTACGAGGCCGAGCCGGATCAGCCGTTCCTGCAGCCGGCGCGACGGCTGCTGGACCATGCCGGCTTCCGCCGCGCCGAGATCCTGGGGCTGGCGCTGCGCCTGGCGTACACGCTGTGCGCCGGCGTGCCGGAGCTGCTGGAGGGCACCAGCCTCACCCCGCGGGCGGCCGGGACTGGCGGCGACCGGCTGGTGCTGCGGCTGGCGCAGGACCGCGGCATGGTCAGCGGCGAGAGCGTCAGCCGCCGCCTCGACCGGCTGGCGCAGGCGGTCGGCCTGCAGCTGGAGATCGTCACCGGATGAGGGGGACGCCGTGCGTCGTCGCCGCGGCCCTGCTCGCGATCGGCCTGGGCGGCCCCGCTTGCGCCGCGTCCGACCCCGACGCGCTGTGGCGGATCGTGCACGGGCGCTGCGTGGCCGACCAGCTGACGCGCCACGAACCGGCCCCCTGCGCCCGCGTCGACCTGGCCGGCGGCGAGGCGGCGGGATCGGCGGTGCTGAAGGACCGTCGCGGCGTCTCGCAATACCTCCTCATCCCGACCGCGCGCATCGCCGGCATCGAGTCGCCGCTGCTGCTGGCGCCGGATGCCGCCAACTACTTTGCCGCCGCCTGGGCTGCGGCGCCGCTCGTGGGCGCCGCCCTGCATCGCCCGCTGCCACGGCAGGACCTGGCGCTGGCGATCAACGCCGAGACCGGCCGCAGCCAGGACCAGCTGCACATCCACGTCGACTGCATCGCCCCCGAGACTCGCGCCGCCCTCGATCGCGCCGAGCCGGAAATCGACGGCCACTGGCGCCCGCTGTCGGCGGCGCTGGCCGGGCACCGCTACCGGGCGATCCGGCTGCCCGGCCCGGCGCTGGGCGACGCCGACCCGTTCCGCATCCTGGCCGCCTCGCTGCCCGACCCGGCACGCGAGATGGGCCGGCACACGCTGGTGCTGGTCGGCGACGTGCATGACGGCCAGCCCGACTTCATCCTGCTCGACGGCCAGGCCTCGACGCTGTCCTGGCTGGCGTGGCCGTACGTCAGGATCGCGTCGGGCTCCGGCGAGACGCTGCAGGACCACGAATGCCGGATCGCCGGATAGCCGTCACCGGAACTTGCCGATCCTGATCCGCATCAGCAGCGTCCGGAACGCCAGCAGGTCGAAGGCATAGTGGCGCAGGTCGCTCACCAGGCCGATCTCGTAGTTGATCCCCGCTCGCTGCCGCAGCACCCAGACCGCGATCCGCCGCGTCCTGGTAAGGACGGAGCAGACATCGTCGGCCGGCCGCAGGGCGCGCACGACGATGAGCGGGACCGGCAGCGGCGCCCCGTCCCGGCAGTAGAACTGCTCCAGTTCCGACGGCCCCGCGGCATCGATGACGTTCGGCTGCGCATCGACGGTGATGACCCGTTTCGGCACCCCGGCCGCGCAGGTTCCGGCACCTTCCAGCAGGATGTCGACGCCGTGCCCGCTGCCGAATGGTCCGGACGTGCATATCCTGAGCCCGGGCGGCACCGTCACGGAGACGCCGTAACCCTGATCCTGATAGATCGTGTCGCCGGCTGCTAAGGCGGCCGGGTCTCCCGCCAGCAGGCCGGAGAGGCCGCCGACGGCCAGCCATATCGGGCGTGTCGGCACATAGAGGACCGGGGCAGTGACCTGCGAAACTAGAGCGTGATCCGATCGCATAGGCTCACGGATCACGCTCTAGCTTGTTGTTTTAACCAGCATCTTTATCCGATCGAACGATTCCGTTCGATCGGATGATGCTCTAGCCCACAGCTCGGCTCCATGCCATCCCGCACCCGCTTGACGCGGCCGCCGCGATCGGTGCTGTTCCGGCCCGGTCCGGCAGCCCCGGTCACCCGCTGGCAGGGGAGTGTCGATGACCCGCGCCCTCGCCGTGCTCTATCTGGCCGGCTTCATCGACGCCACCGGCGTCGGGCTGGTGATCCCGATCCTGCCGACCGTGATGCGGCGGCTGTCCGGCGGCCATTCGGTGACGCTTGGCTATGGGGCGATCGTCGCCTGCTTCGCGCTGATGCAGTTCCTCTGCGCCCCGGTGCTGGGCCGGCTCAGCGACCGGTTCGGCCGCCGCCCCGTCATGCTGCTCTCGCTCGCCGGCGGCATGGTCGACTACCTGCTGACCGGATTCGCGCCCACGCTCTGGCTGCTGTTCGCCGCCCGCATGGTCGGCGGCATGACCGCGGCGAACCTGGCGGTGATCTCGGCGGCCATCGCCGACCTCACGCCGCAGGAGGAGCGCGCCCGCCGTTACGGCACGCTGAACGCGGTGCTGGGGCTGGGCTGGATCGCCGGCCCGGCCCTGGGCGGCATGCTGGGCCAGCTCGCACCGGTGCTGCCGTTCCTGTTCGCCGCCCTGCTCAACGGCGTGAACCTGGTGCTGGCGGTGTTCCTGCTGCCCGAGCCGATGCGACGCGGCCGCGACACCGGGCCGATCCGGCTGTCGCAGCTGAACGCGTTCGCCTCGCTGCGCTGGATCGGCAGCGTGCCGGCGCTTGCACCCCTGCTCAGCATCTACTGCGCGGTGTGCCTGCTGGGGCAGATCCCGGCCTCGCTCTGGGTGCTCTACGGGCAGGCCCGCTACGGCTGGACGCCGGCCGCCGTCGGCTGGTCGTTCGCCTGCTTCGGGCTGCTGTTCGCGCTGTCCCAGGCGTTCCTGACCGGCCCGCTGACCCGGCGCGCCGGCGAACGCGGCAGCCTGATGCTGGGCATGGTGTCGGACTCCGCCGGCACCGCGCTGATGGGGCTGTCCACCCGCGGCTGGATGCCGTTCGCGATCATGCCGCTGCTGGCCGGCGGCAGCGTCGGTCTGCCGGCGCTGCAGGGAGCAATGTCGCGCGAGGTCGGTCCGGCGCGGCAGGGCGAGCTGCAGGGCTCGCTCGCCAGCCTCGCCAACCTGGCGGCGGTGATCGGGCCGATCCTGGCGACGGCGGTGTTCGCGGCGACGGCCCACACCCTGCCCGGCGCGGTCTGGTTCGCAGGCTCGCTCGGCTATCTCAGCTGCCTCGGCGGCGTCGGCTGGTCCCGCCGCACCGTCGGGACCCCGGCCGCCCGCCGAAGCGACCCGCATGGCTGACCTCGTCGTCTCGTTCGGCAGCGTCAACGTCGACATCGTGGCCTACGCCCCCACGCTGCCGCGGCCGGGCGAGACCGTGCACGCCGAGCGCACCACGATCGGCCTGGGCGGCAAGGGCGCCAACCAGGCCGCCGCCGCCGCCCGGCTGGCCGGCCCGCTGGGGTTGCGCGTGGCGATGGCCGGCCGCGTCGGCGCGGACGCGTTCGCAGCCCTCGCCCGCGACCGGCTCGCCGCCTTCGGGGTCGGGCTGGACCATCTGCGCCAGGACGACGACCGCCCGACCGGCCTCGCCATGATCGGCGTCGACGCGCGGGGCGAGAACGCCATCACCGTCGCCGCCGGGGCCAATGGCGCGGTCGGCCAGGCCGACGTGGACGCGCTGGCGCCGCTGCTGCGGCAGGCCCGGATCCTGCTGCTGCAGCTGGAGACGCCGCTCGGGCCCAGTCTCGCCGCCGCCCGGCTGGCGCGTGCCGGCGGCGCGGTCGTCATCCTCGATCCGGCGCCCGCGCCCGCGGCCGGCCTACCCGACGCCGCCTGGAGCCTGGTCGACTTCATCACCCCGAACGAGACCGAGACCGAGCGGCTGGTCGGGCTGCGGCCGGACGGTCCGGACTCCGCCGCCGTCGCCGCCCGGCGGCTGCAGGCGCGCGGCGTGCGCGGCGCCATCGTCAAGCTCGGCGCCGGTGGCGTGGTCTGGCGCCAGGACGGCGAGGGTGGCCACGTCCCGCCGTTCCCGGTGGAGGCGATCGACAGCGTCGCCGCCGGCGACTGCTTCAACGGCGGCCTCGCGGTGGCGCTGGCGCGCGGCGACCGCGTGGCCGATGCGGTCCGCTTCGCCGCCGCCTGCGGCGCGCTGGCGACCACGCGGCCGGGGGCCGCCGAGGCGGCGCCGACCCTGGACGCGGTGCGCGCCCTGCTCGGCTGAAACTGCCGCCCGGCAGTTCCGGCCGCCGCCACCCGGCAGCATCTGCCCGTCCCCCACGCGTCTTTTTGCCGACCTGCCTGCCGCGATCCGGGGCCTACGGTCTGGCCCGTGGCTTGCAAAACCATGACCGCGCCCGACGCCATCCCGGCCGGTCGCAGGAGGTCATCATGGTCCACGCCCCGTCCGCCATCGCCCCGGCCCACGCCACCGAGCGGACCGTGCCGAGCGGACGACTGCTGCGCGCCGCCTGCGCCGCCGCCATCATGCTGCTGGCGCTGCCATGCGCCACCACCGCCGCCGATCTCGCATCGCCGCGACCGGCCGCACCCTCGCCAAGCGCGGACTGATCTAGACATGATCACCGATCTGATCTTGATCACTGCCGTGCGGTCGCTCCCGATCCTCCTCGCGCTGATGCTGATGCTGCTGCTGCTGTCGCTGCCCGACGGCGGCTACGCGGCGGACATGCCGGCGCAGCCCGGCCCGCCGGCCGGCTTTACCGCCACCACCGAGCTGCAGCTCGGCGTCGGGCGGCTGCGCGGCAGGCTGGGGCAGGGCGGCATCCGCAGCTTCCTCGGCATCCCCTACGCGGCGGCGCCCACCGGCGAGCGGCGCTGGCGGCCTCCGGTGCCCGCACCCGCCTGGACCGGCGTGCGCGACGCCACCGCCCCGGGCGCCCCCTGCATGCAGACTCCGCTAGCCGTCCTGCCTGGACCGCCGTCGGAGGACTGCCTGTCGCTGAACGTATGGTCGGCCGCGGCGCCGGTCGCGCATCCCCGGCCGGTGATGGTGTTCGTGCACGGCGGCGGCTTCATCAACGGCGCCGGCACCGAGCCGAACTACGACGGCACCGCGCTGGCGGCGCACGGCGTCGTGCTGGTGACGCTGAACTACCGTCTCGGCGTGTTCGGTTTCCTGGCCCATCCGGCACTCACCCGCGAGGGTGGCGGCACGTCGGGCAATTACGGCCTGCTCGACCAGATCGAGGCGCTGCGCTGGGTCCACCGCAACATCGCGGCCTTCGGCGGCGATCCTACCCGCGTGACGCTGTTCGGCGAATCCGCCGGCGGCACCTCGGTGGCGATGCTCTTGGCGATCCCCGCCGCGCGCGGCCTGTTCCAACGGGCGATCCTGGAGAGCCCGGCGATCGGCTGGCGGCTGGCGACGCTGCGCCAGGCCGAGCGCACCGGCCTCGCCATCGGCCCCGACATCGCGGTGTTGCGACACGCGCCGGCCGCCTCGCTGCTGTCCTGGAACGCCCGCATCCAGACGCTGGCGCCGGCGATGGCGCCGGTGCCGCTGCCATTCCCGATCGTCGACGGCACCCTCGTGCCGGATCAGCCGATCCTGCTGCCCGAGCATGCCGAGCCGGCGATCCCTCTGATCGTCGGCGACAACGGCGACGAGGGCATCGGCTTCGCCCGGTTCTGGGCCACCGCTTCGATGCAGCGCTATACGCAGGACCTCGCGTCGCTGTTCGGGGTCGATGCCGGCGAGGCCGCCCGGGTGTATCCGGCGCACGATCCGGCCAGCATCCTGCGGGCCGGCGCCGACATCATCGGCGACGGCCTGTTCTACAGCGGTGCGCGATCGCTGGCCCGCGCCGCCGGTCGTCGTGATCCGGACACCTACCGCTACCTGTTCACCGAGCCGCTCGGCGGCCGGCCGCCGCAGCACGCCGCCGAGCTGCGCTTCGTGTTCGGCACGGTGGGCCCGGCGGCGACCCCGCAGCAGCGGCAGCTCTCCGAGGTCATGATGCGGGCCTGGACCGCGTTCGCCACCACCGGCGACCCCAACCGCCCCGGCCTGCCGGACTGGCCGCGCGCCGAAGCGGTGGGCGACCCCTACCTGGATCTCGGCACCGTCCAGCGCGGCGGCCATGATTTCCGCACCTCGGAGCTCGACTTCATGCGCCGCATGCTGGAGGTCGGCCCGTCCTGAAGGCCGGGGCTCCGCCCCACCGATCCGCGTCGCGGTCCGATCCCGCAAAAAGCTCGCCTTTGGAAACCGCTTATAAAAAAATGGGATCCAAGGGCCTCGGCCCTTGGCGGGTCCAGGGCAGAGCCCTGGCCTTTCCTCAGAACGTCTTCAGCAGCCTGTCCAGGTAATCCAGTTCCGGCGCCGGCCGGGTCCGGTCGCCGTCGCGCCGGCGCAGCTCCTGTTCGATCTCGCGCGATCGGGCAGGGTCAGGATGGTCCGGGACATGGGTATCGTCGCCGTCATCCATGCTAGCGCGGCCCGACGCCAGGTGTCGCCCCAGCGGATCGCGCCCGTCCTGCTGCTCCTGCGCGTCGGCCGGGGTGCCGTCGGCATCCTCCTCTCCGGGTTCGCTGCCGCCCGACCCGGGTCCGCTGTCCGGCAGCAGGGCGAGACCGCCGCTGCCGCCGCTGCCGCCCGACATGGCGCTGTGCATCTGCTGCGCGCCCTTCTGGAGGTCGGCAAGCGCCTGCGTCTGCGCCGCGGCGGCCGGCGCGTCCTGGCCCGCGCCGAGCGCGTCGCGGGCGCGGTCCATGGCGCGGCTGGCGTCCGTGAGGCTGCTCGCCTCCTTGCCGGTCAGCGCCTTGAACTCGGTCGCCAGCTCGTCCAGGGCGCGGCGCAGCACGTGCTGGGTATGCTGGTCGGCGCGCCGCCCGGTCTCGTTTTGTCCAGCTTGGTTCTGGGCCGCGACGGGCGGTGGGCCGCCGGCATTCGGCGACGGCTGCGCGGTCGGACCGCCGCCGGGCTGGATGCCCAGCTGACGCATCAGCGCCTGCATCGCCGCGTCCGGCTGCGGGCCCGGACCCTGCGCATCCTGGCCCTCCTGCGGCGTCCGGTCGGAGGCGGCCTGGCGGGACTGCGCATGGTCGAGCAGCGCGGATTGCCGGCGCACCAGGTCGCGGGTCGCCTCCATCTGGTCCTGCGCCTGCTGGCGCGCCTCCGCCTGCTGCCGGGCGCTTTCCAGGTCCTCCGGCGTCGCCATCCGCATGTGGTCGAGCATCGCCTGCATCTGCGACAGTTGCCGCATCGCCTCCTCGGCATGGCCGTTGGCCGCCGCCGCCTGCATCCGCTGCAGCATGCGGTCCAGGTCCTGCGCGCCCAGGCTTGGATCCGGGATCGCCGGCATCGTCGCATGGTCGTGCGCCGCCTGCGCCGCCAGCGCCTGCATCCGCTGGGCGATTGCGGCGCCGAGTGCAGCGATGCGGGCGCGCAGCTCGGCCTGCTCGGGCCCGGTCTGGCCCTTGTTGCCGAGCTGACGCATGTGCTCGAGCTGCTCGGCCAGCCGGTCCTGGGCCGTGCGCACCGCGAAGGCGGCGCGGGCGCCGGTCCGGTCGTTGTGCAGCCCGTCCTCCAGCGCCAGCGCCAACTGCCAGAGCCGGCCGGAGGCCTCCTCCAGCCGGCCGCCGCCTGCCTCCAACAGGCGCAGCAGGCTGGCATCGGCAGCGAGGTTCAGGAACAGGCTGCTGTCCCGGGCGAACTCCCCCGGGGTCTCGCCCAGCGCCTGCAGGTCGTCGGCGGCCTCGGGCGGGGTGTCGCGCCCCAGCGCCAGCCGGCGCCGCACGTCGAGCACGGCACGCGCCAGCGGGTTGCGAAACGGCCGTGCCGGCAGCGTGAAGCGGGCCTCGGCGCTGGTGCCGGTGCGGCCTGTGACGTCAGTCGCCACCAGCCGCGCCACCACGGCCTCGCCGGCCCAGGGGTTGGCGACCAGGTCAGGCAGCGCCACGCCGTGCGCCGTGGTGGGCAGGCCCGGCAGCTGGATCGGGATGCGCAGCAGCTGGACCGCCGCGTGCGGCGCCGGCGTCGCCAGGCGCAGTTCGGCCACCAGGCTGCGCACCCCGTAGCGGTGCGTGACCGACCAGGGCAGCCGGACATGCTCCGGCTCGTCGGTCGCCGGCCCTGGGGCGGCGCTCCAGCTCACCACCGGCGCAGCCGCCGGCCGCACGGTGACGTTCCAGTCCGCCAGCGCGTAGCCGGCGCCGCGCACGGTGACGCGCGCCGTCGCCGGCAGCGTGGCCTGCGCGGTCCAGCTCCCGGTCGACAGCCGCTGCAGCGATACCGGGCCGTCACCGCCGAGGCCGATCGCCGGCCGCGTCTCGAGCCCGGTCAGGCTGATCGTCAGCCGGGCGCCGGCCGCGACGTCGTAATCCCCGTGAGGATCGATCAGGAAGATCGGCGCGCCGCCGGCATAGTCGGGCGGCGTGATCCAGGCCTGCAGTACCGGCCGCGGCCCCAGCGGAATCTGGAGGCCGGGCCAGAAGCCCGAGACGATTCGCAGCGGCGCCGCCCGTCCCGCCAGCAGCAGTGCCACCAGCAACCCCCCCAGCAATGCGCCCAGCAGGGCTCGGTCCTGCCCCTGCACGGGCAGCCGCGGCCGGCCGGTGGCGAGCCGGGCAAGGCTGGCCTCGGTGCGCCGCAGATGTGCCTCCCACACCGGATCGTCCGCCGAGGCGGCCGGGCTGAGCCGGGCCGGCCGGTCGCCGAGCGTCGCCAGCGGCCGATGCGCCAGTCCAGACGCTTGCTCGATCCGCCGGTCGCGCTGCCAAATCGAGGGCGCCTCCAGGCCCGCCAGGCGTCGGTGCAGCCACCAGGCCACCCCGGCCGCGACCGCCAGCAGCAGCAGCGCGTGCGCCCAACCGGGCAGCCGCTGCGGCAGCGTCAGCAGCGAGGCGATCAGCAGCAGCAGCACGAGGTCCAGCACCGGCAGCAGCGACGGCCAGGCCTGCTCGATCCGCAGCACCCGCAGCACCCGTCGCCGCGCCTGCTCGAGCCCCGGCAGCGTCGATGGCGGCGATGCCCGCTCCGCCATGCTCATCGCGGCGTCCCCGCGCCAGCGATCCAGTCCGGGACCGTCTCGTGCGCCCAGAGCCGCTCGACGGGCTGCCGCTCGCGGATGCAGCCCCAGCGGTCCCCGTCGACCATCGCGTGCGCCGCCAGCGGCCGGGCGTTGTAGGTCGAGCTCATCACCGCCCCGTAGGCCCCGGTATCCAGGATCGCGACGCGGTCGCCCTCGCGCAGGGCCGGCAGCCGGCGGTCGCGCGCCAGCGTGTCGCCGGTCTCGCACACCGGCCCGACCAGGTGCGCCGCCTGCGCCGGCCGCGCCGCAGAGGCCGCACCGAGCGGCACCACGCCGTGCCAGGCTTCGTAGAGGCTGGGCCGCAGCAGGTCGTTCATCGCCGCATCCAGAACCACGAACGGCGGCCGGTCCTCGCCCGACCGCTTGACCCGCACGACCCGCGACAGCAGCACGCCGGCGGGCGCCACCAGCCAGCGCCCGGGCTCGATCACCAGCCGGAGCCCGAGCCCGCCCAGCGTGTCGCGGATCGCATGCGCCAGCGCCCGCGGCGAGCCCTCCGGCTCATCCCGGTAGCGCACCCCGAGGCCGCCACCGCAATCCACCACCGATACCGCTCGGCCGGCCTCCCGCACCTGGCGGACCAGCGTCGCGATCCTGGCGAAGGCGGTGCGGAACGGCGCCGGCTCGCCGATCTGGCTGCCGATATGCACCGCGAAGCCGACCGGCTCGATGCCGTCCAGCGCGGCGGCCTCGGCGTAGAGGGCCGCCGCCTCCTCGCGGCCGATGCCGAACTTGTCGTCGGCGCGGCCGGTGGTGATCTTGGCGTGGGTGCCGGCATCGACATCCGGGTTGACCCGCAGCACGATCCGCGCCCGGGCTCCGGCCGCCGCCGCCAGGCTCGATAGCCGCTCCAGCTCCTCGCGGCTCTCGACGTTGATCTGCGCGATCGACCGGGACAGCGCCAGGCGCAGCTCGTCGTCGGTCTTGCCGACGCCCGAGAACACGATCCGCTCCGGATCAATGCCGGCCAGCAGCGCCCGTTGCAGCTCGCCGCCGCTGACCACGTCGGCGCCGGCGCCGGCCTGCGACAGGACGCGCAGGATCGCCAGGTGGTCGTTGGCCTTGACCGCGTAGTGGATCGCCACGGCCTGGCCGGCCTCGTCGAACGCGGCCTGCAGCCGGCGCAGGCGGGCCCGCAGGATGCCGGCGCCGGTCACCCAGACCGGCGTGCCCAGCGCGTCCGCGATGCCGGCGAGCGGCACCCGCTCCAGCATCAGCCCGCACAGCGCGTCCAGCCGGAGCTGCGGCCGTGCCGCCAGCAGCTCGGCCGTGGTGGGATCGCCGCCGGCTTCGTGATCCGGCAGATCCGCCGCCGACAGGCTGTTGAAGTGGCTTGGCATGTCCGGACACTAGGAGAGCCCGCGCCGCTCTCCAAGCGCCTTGACGGGAGCCGGGCCCGGCCGGCGATATCGCACGGATCACGATACGGGACGGCGATGGACGACGTGGCAATCGGGGCGATGATCGAGGCGGCGCTGACGGCCCGCCGGCACGCCCACGCACCCTATTCGCGGTTCGCCGTCGGCGCCGCGATGCGATGCGAGCGTGGCCTGCTGCATGCCGGCTGCAACGTCGAGAACGCCGCCTACCCCGAGGGCCTATGCGCGGAGGCCGGTGCGATCGCGGCCCTGATCATGGCCGGCAGCCGGCGGATCACCGCCGTGGTGGTCGCGGCCGGCGGCTCCGGCCCCTGCACCCCCTGCGGCGGCTGCCGCCAGAAGATCCGAGAGTTCGCCGATCCGGGCACGCCGATCCACATGGTCGACCCGAACGGGCAGGTGCTGCTGGCAAGCAGCCTGGCCGAGCTGCTGCCGCGCTCGTTCGGACCGGACTCGCTGGGCTGACGCCGGCGCCCTTCAGCCCGCGCCGTGCATCGCCGGCAGCGCCGGGACGGCCACCGCCGCGATCGGCAGCGGGTCGCGCGCGGTCCAGGGCCCGGACCAGCCTGGCGGCACCCGGTCCGCCGCGGGAGTTGACGGGGCGGGTGACGGCGCAGCTTCTGCCGGTTCGGCAGGCCCCGCCGCCGGGGCATCGATGCCGAAGCTCTCCGACAGCAGCATGCGGAGGGCCAGGTGCCAGGCGGCCCAGCTCGGGCCGGTGGCGCGCGGCAGGCTGGCCCGGGTGCGCCGGGCTGGGCGGGCGCCTCGTCGCATGACGGCCTCGGCCATGGCGTCCAGGTCGAGATAGGGCACCTCGATCAGCCTGTCGGCCCCAAGCGTCGCGGCGTCGTCGCCGCAGCCCGAGAAGCCAATCACCGGAAGCCCGCTGCTTCGCGCCTCGACGCCGGCGACGCCCGCGACCGGCTCGCGAGCGGTCTGCAGGAACAGGTCGGCGCCGAGCAGCATCTGCGCCGGCTCGTCCTGCGGTCCCAGCAGCCGCACCCGGTCGGACAGGCCGAGCCGATCGATGTCGTTGCGGCAAAGCCCGGCGAACAGCCGGTCGTCGGCGGTGCCGGTCCACAGAAAATAGGCCTGTCGCAGCGCCGCATCGGCCGGTGACCGAAGGGCGCCCGCCACCACCTGTGCCGCGACCCGGACGAAGAGGTCGGCGCCATTGCGGAAATCGACGGCGCCGCTGCCCAGCACCACCAGCGCGTCCGGCGGCAGGTCGAGCCGCTCACGCAGCGACAGCGCCGCCTCGCGCGCATCGAGCCCGGGCGGCGGCGGCGCCACCCCGTCCGTGATGGAAACGACCCGCTGCGGCGGCAGCGCATAGTGCCGCAGCAGCGCATCGCGCGCGGCCTCGGAGTTGGTGACGATCCGCGATGCCGCCGCCGCCAGCGACCGCATGGTCTCGCGGCCGCCGAGCAGGCTGTCGATCGAGATCGGCATCTCGTGCAGCCAGGCGAGTAGCCGGAGCCGCAGCCGGCCGGCCAGCGACGCCACGTCGCAGAGCGCGGCACTCGTCACGATCACCACGCCGCCGGGCTCGTCCCGGAACGAATACAGCAGCTCGGCCATGCGGTCGGTGTCGGCGGCGTCGTGCGGGGCGCCGACCACCAGCGTCGGCGCCAGGGCCGCGAAGGCCGGGGCCAGCACGCCGTCGTGGCGGATCGCCACCCGGCAGGCGAGGGCCGGATCGGCCGCCATCTCCCGCGCCGCCCGCAGCGCGCAGAGCGCCGCGTCGCTGCGGGACGCATCCTGCAGCACGAGCAGGATTGGCGTCGCTGTTCCGGCGCGGCCGGGCATCGCCTGAGGACCGCGCCAGCCAAGCTGATCGAGCGGCAGCGGCCGCGGCGACAGCCGGTCGGCGCGCCCGGTCGCCAGGTAGTGCGACAACGGCGGCACGCCGGCGGCCGCCGCGGCCCGACCGCCCGGATGGCAGTCGAGATAGTAGCCGGGATCGAACGCGTCGGAGAGCCGCTCCAGCTGCGCCTCCGGCCGGCGCAGGAAGTGCGCCAGCGGCCCGGCCGCCTCCATCGCCGCCTCCGGATATCGTCGCAAATACGCGCCCGCGGGAAACCACGGGTTGGGATCGCGGCCCTCGCGGGCGCCGTAGCGCACATAGTGGACGAAGGGCGAGATGCCGGTTGCGCCGACGTCATCGTTCCGGTCGCGATAGAACCAGGTATCGAACAGCGGATGCGGATCCCGGTTCTCGGGCAGCCCGAACTCGAGGAAGTGCAGGAACGGATCCGCGCCCGTGCTGGCCAGGTCCGGATGCTGGTGCAGGTAGTGCGCGGCATCGAACAGCGGGCTCGGCGACCGTCCGGGGCCGCTGCCATGGCTGGCGAAGTGCAGCAGCGCGTCGCATGGCTCGATCGGGTCCGGGCAGTGCGCGGCATAGTGTCCGGCATCGAACAGCCAGTTCGCCCGCGTCGCCTCCAGGCGGCCATGCCGCAGGTAATGCGCGAGGGGATCGATCCCGGCCGCCTCGATGTCGGGCCGCTGCGCCAGGTAGGCGTCCAGGTCGAACAGCGGATGCGGCTGCAGCCGGGCTCGCCAGCCGGCCTGCGCGTAGTGGATCAGCGGGTGCTGCGGCGTCGGCACGCCGCGCAGGCGCCGCACGTAGAAGGCGGCGTCGAACAACGGGTTCGGGCGGCGGTTCTCCCGCCGTCCGGCGCCCAGCATGTGGGTGAGCGGGTTGACGCCGTCCTGCAGCCGCGGCGCCTGGCCGGCATAGAAGGCGGCCATCACCAGCGGATGCGGGTCGAGGACGCGGCCGATGCCGACCTTCAGGTAGTGCAGGAATAGCCAGTCCCGGGTGTTCGGCGTGCCGGGCTGGCCGAGGTAGAACTCGGGGTCGAACAGCACGCACGGGCTGCGGCCCTCCGACAGCCCGCAGGTCAGGAAGTGGTCGAGCGGGTCGATGCCGCTGGCGGCGACGTCGGCATTGGCCGACAGGTAGAAGGCACGGTCGAACAGCAGCCGGATCGCCGACAGCGCCGCGCGGTCCGCCACGCCATATTGGATGGCCTGCTGCGAGCATGGCCCGGCGTCCGGCTCGAGCGCTTCCGTCGTCTGGGTTCCCATGGATCGTCCCGCATCGCGTCCATCGAGCGTGACGACCCCGCCTTAAGCGCGGGTTAACGTCGCAGCATCGGCGGAACCGTGGGCTCCGGACGGTCGTTCGCCTGAGACAAATCGGAGGGAAACGCGCATGGCCTTCGTCAGGACTGCCGACGGGACCAACCTGTTCTACAAGGACTGGGGCAGCGGCCGCCCGGTGGTGTTCGTCCATGGCTGGCCGCTCCAGGCCGACATGTGGGACTACCAGATGATGCCGATGGTGCAGCACGGGCTGCGCGCCATCGCTTATGACCGCCGCGGCTTCGGGCGGTCGGACCAGCCGGGCGGCGCCTACGATTACGACGTTCTGGCCGACGACCTGCACGCCGTGCTGGAGTCGCTCGATCTCTCCGACGTGACGCTGGTCGGCTTCTCGATGGGCGGGGGCGAGGTTGCCCGCTACATGTCGCGGCACGGCAGCCGGCGGATCGCGCGCTGCGTGCTGGTCTCTGCGGTCACGCCTTTCCTGCTGAAGACGGCGGACAATCTCGAGGGCGTCGACAAGACGGTGTTCGACCAGATGGTCCAGAAGCTCCTGACCGACCGTCCGCATTTTCTCGCGAGCTTCGGCAAGATGTTCTACGGCGTCGGCCTGATCACCTCGCCGGTCTCGACGGAGATCTTGAATTGGTCTGCCAGCATGGCGTTGCAGGGCTCGGCCCTGGCCACCGTCGCCTGCGTGCGGCTGTTCTCGGAGACCGACTTCCGCGCCGACCTGCGGGCGTTCGACAGGCCAACGCTGGTGATCCACGGCTTATCCGACACCACCGTGCCGATCGAGGCCAGCGGCCGCCGCACCGCGGCGATGATCCCCGGCGCCCGGCTCATCGAGTACGAGGGCGCCCCGCACGGGCTGTTCTACACCGAGCGGGAGCGGCTGAACGGAGACCTGTTGTCGTTCCTGGCCGCCTGACGGCCGGGATCTGGAGGGCTTCGGCAAGACGCCGGGCCTGGCATCACGGGCAGTGGAGCGCCGACCGCGCCTATGCCTTGTCCGCCAGCAGGACTGCATCGGCGATCCGCCAGCTGTGGCCATCGGCGATCAGGTTGTCGATCACGACCGGATCGTCGAGGAACTGCGCCTCCCGATACTGGCCGAAGGCATGGATGACGATGACGCCGCGACGGACGTCACGGCACGGCGGAGACTGGGGCATCGCTGATCGCTCCTGCGAGCAGGCACTCTGGGAACATGCGTTGATACAGCCGATCCTTGGCCTCGTCGGACCGCGCCGGGATTGTCCTCGAGAGTCCGAATGCAGAAGCGTGGAGCGCCCTGGCGGCGATGCGGTCGAGGACCGGCGTCAGGCCGGGACCGCGATCGTTCATATGGCCGACGGCCCCGTCGAAAGGATCGAACTCTGTCACCATGCGCTCCCGGCTCCGTCTCGGCTGAGGGTGTGAATGATGTGTGGCGTCACGATGGCGCGCAGGCCGACTCTCGGCGCGCAGTCGCCAAGGAATGGTTAAGCCCATCGCGATTCTCCTCGCGGCGGCCCTGCCGCTGCTGCCAGGCGTGGAACCCGCGGACCGTCGGCTGCCGGTCGATGCGACACGGGCGCCCTGGACCGCGCTGGTGCGGGTGCAGACAGAGCTCGGCGAGCGCTGCACCGGCTTCATGGTGGCGCCGCAGGTCGCGGTGACGGCGGCGCACTGCCTCTATCTGCCCAGGGTCGGCGGCTTCATCCAGCCGGGCTCGGTGCATGTGCTGCTGGGCTATCGGTTCGGACACTATGCGGCCCACGCCCGTGTGGTGCGCTTCACCGTGCCGGGGGCCTATAGACCGGGTGACGAGGTCGCTACGGCCGGCGCCGATCGCGCCGTGCTGGTGCTGGACCATCGGCTGTTGCCCGGATCGGAGGTGCTCGCCGTGGCGCCCGTTCCGTCGCTGCCGGCCGCGATACTGCTCGGCGGCTACGGCCAGGACCGCGACGAGGTCATCGTCGCCGAAGCTGGCTGCCACGTGCTGGACGTGCGACCGGACGGTCAGGGACGGCCGCTACTCGTCCATGACTGCCAGGCGACGCTAGGCACCAGCGGTGCGCCGCTGCTGTGGCGGCGACCGGACGGCCGTTGGGCGGCGATCGGCATCCAGATCGCGGCGGAGGCGGCGTCCGGCGGCGTGGGGGTGCCGCTACAGGAGCCAAGTGCGGCTAGATGAAGGTGCATGATCACATCGGTGGCGCGACCCCGTCGCCGACGGCGACGAACTGCGCCGCCGGCGGGCTCGTCGAGTCGTCCGCCTTGATGAAGACCTTCGCGCCGGGCTTGGCAACCGACCTGTCGCCCGGCTGGAAGCGGACGATCGTCGCGGTCGGCGGGACGAGGATGGTCGAGCTCTGACCGCCGCCATACGCGACGGTGATCGAGCGACCGCCGGCGGTGGTCTGTCCCGCGGACACCGTCCCGTTCGTCATCTGCGTCTTCGTCCGCGGAGCGCCGACCGGCGAAGCGGCGCTGACCGAGCCGTTCGTCATCGTGCTCGATGTGGTCTCGGAGGAGGCGTGCCGCATCGTCGTGTCGGGCAGCTTGTCCCAACCATACTGGCCCTCGTTCGCGCCGCGCATGGAGCTGGGGAAGATGACCAGCTCGAGCGCCACCATGAAGGTCTTCGGACCCTTGGTCGCGGTGCCGATGAAGTCGTTCTTCTGGATCGCGTTGAGACTGGATGGCACCACCTCCGCATATTTCGTCGCACCGCTGGTGGAGACCGTGATCGTCCCGCCATCGCGCTGGTCGATCACGAGCCCTTCCGGCGTGACCTTCTCGATCGTGCCGCGGATCCGGTCCGGGGCGGCAAAGGATGAGGTCGCGGCAAGCAGCGCGGGCACGCCGACCAGGGCGGCGAGGGCACGTCGTGTCATGCTATTGTCCTCCTGGGATCGGACCAGAACGCCGGAGCCGGGCGAAGTTGCCTTCGCGTCGGCCCCGCCGAGCCGCGCCGTGGCGAGGGCGCGACCGCACCGGACGAAGAGGAAGACGGACATGAGGCAGGCGGCGCGGCATCCAGCGATGGTCCGGATCTGTCACTGGGTCGGGGCAGCCGCCTTCCTCTGCATGATCGGCAGCGGGCTGCAGATCTACAACGCGTCGCCGATCCTTCCGATCGTGTTCCCGGCCTGGATGACGCTCGGCGGCTGGCTCGCGGCGGGCGTCGCCTGGCATCTCACCGCGATGTGGGTGCTGATCGCGGACGGTCTCGTCTATCTCGCCTGGGGGTTCGCGAGCGGCCATCTCGCGCGCGAGTTGGCGCCGCGCACGCCGCGGGCCGTCGCGCGCGACATGTGGCTCGCCATCACCTTCCGCCTGAAGCACGAGAGCGGTCACTACAACGCGGTGCAGCGCCTGCTCTATTCGGGCGTGATCCTGATCGCGGTCCTCGCCGTGTTGAGCGGGCTCTCGATCTGGAAGCCGGTCCAGCTCGGCTGGCTCACCTGGTGCTTCGGCGGCTACCAGGTCGCGCGCGTCATCCACTTCTCGCTGATGTCGGCGATCGTTGCCTTCCTGGCGGTGCATCTCACGCTCGTCGCGCTCTATCCGCGCACGCTGCCCACCATGATCACCGGCGGCGTGCGCGCCGAGGGGAGCCGACCGTGAAGGACCACCGGACACAGGCGCGCTTGGTCGAGCGCCGCTTCGCGCTGAAGGGCGCGCTGTCGCTCGGCACCGTGGCACTGCTCGGCGGCTGCGACGTCGGCGATCTCTCGACGCATGAGGGGATCGATCGCGTGCTCTGGACGATGCTCCGCTTCGACGACCGCGTGCAGGCCTGGCTCTTCAACCGCCGGCGCCTGGCCGCCACCTTCCCGGCGAGCGAGATCACCCGTCCGGCGCGCTTCAACGCCTTCTACCCCGAATACCAGGTCCAGACCGTCGACCCCGCGACCTGGCGGCTCGAGATCGGCGGCCTCGTCGCCGACAGGCGGCCCCTCTCGCTCGCGGATTTCCGCGGCATGCGTCAGGAAAGTCAGATCACGCGCCACATCTGCATCGAGGGCTGGAGCTATATCGGCCAGTGGTCCGGCGTGCCGCTCGCCGACGTGCTGAAGCGCATCGGCGCCGACAGTCGCGCGCGGTACGTCGGCTTCAAGTGCTTCGACGACTACTGGACGAGCATCGACATGCCGTCCGCACTGCAGCCGCAGACGATCCTGACGCTCGACTTCGACGGAGCCCCGCTCGACCCGCCCTTCGGCGCCCCGCTCCGTCTCCGCGTGCCCACCAAGCTCGGCTTCAAGAGCCCCAAATATCTGTCCGCCCTCACCGTGACCAATCAGGACCCCGGCGGCTACTGGGAGAAGCAGGGATACAACTGGTTCAGCGGCTCCTAGAGCATCATCCGATCGAACGGACTCGCTCGATCGGATAAAGATGCTCGTCAAAACAACAAGCTAGAGGATGATCCGTGAGCCTAAACGATCGGATCATCCTCTAGTCCGGCGGGTAGGTCCGCGGGTAGTTGACCTGGCCTGGCGGCCCGGGTGGTTCGGGCGACCCCTTCTTGCCGCAGGCGGCCACGCCCAGCGCCAGCCCGAGGCCCAGTCCCAGCAGGGCGACCAGGCGGAGCGGCCGCGGCCAGGCGCAGGTCATGCCGCTACCCCCGGCTGCAGCCGGGCGATCCAGTCCGCCGCCTGCCGCGCCACATTGGCGGGCGCGGTGCCGCCCTCGCTGGTCCGCGACGCCACCGACGCCTGCACGGTCAGCACGTCGAACACGGCGGCGGTGATGCCGGGCTCCTCCGCCCGCATCTCGTCCAGCGACAGCCCGGCCAGCTCGACGCCCAGCACCTCTGCGCGCCCGACCAGCCGGCCGGTGACGTGGTGCGCGGTGCGGAACGGCAGCCGCAGCGTCCGCACCAGCCAGTCGGCGAGATCGGTCGCGGTGGAGTATCCCGAGCCGGCAAGCGCCAGCATGCGGTCCGTGCGCGCGCTCAGGTCGCGCACCATGCCATCGGTGGCGGCGAGGCAGAGCGCCGCCGCCTCGGTCGCCTGGAACACTGGCTCCTTGTCCTCCTGCATGTCCTTGGCATAGGCCAGCGGCAGCCCCTTCATCACCGTCAGCAGCCCCATCAGGCTGCCCACGATGCGGCCGGTCTTGGCCCGGGTCAGTTCGGCCGCGTCCGGGTTGCGCTTCTGCGGCATGATCGAGGAGCCGGTGGTAAAGGCGTCCGACAGGCTGACGAAGCCGAACGGCGCCGAGCACCAGGTCACGATCTCCTCCGCCAGCCGCGACAGGTGCACGGCCAGGATCGCGAGGGCCGCCAGGTATTCGAGCGCGAAGTCGCGGTCGGAGACGCTGTCGAGCGAGTTCTGCGCGGGGCGATCGAAGCCGAGCAGCGAGGCGGTCAGCCGGCGGTCGATCGGGAAGGATGTGCCGGCCAGCGCCGCCGCCCCCAGCGGGCACTCGTTCAGCCGCCGGCGCGCGTCGGCCAGCCGGCCGCGGTCGCGCGACAGCATCTCGACATAGGCCAGCAGATGGTGGCCGAACGTCACCGGCTGCGCGGTCTGCAGGTGCGTGAAGCCCGGCATCGGGTCGGCGGCGTATTGGGCGGCACGGATGGCCAGGCTCAGCATCAGGGCCGCCAGCTGGCCGTCGAGGCCATCGATCGCGTCGCGCACCCAGAGCCGGAGGTCGGTCGCGACCTGGTCGTTGCGGCTGCGCGCGGTGTGCAGGCGCCGGCCGGCCTCGCCGATGCGCTCGGTCAGCCGCGCCTCGATGTTCATGTGGATGTCCTCCAGCGCCGCGTCGAACGCGAACCGGCCCGCCTCGATCTCGGCGCCGATCGCCTCCAGTCCGCCACGGATCGCGGACTCGTCGGCCTCGTCGATGATGCCGGCCCGGGCCAGCATGCGCGCGTGCGCCAGAGAGCCGCGCAGATCCTGCCGCCACAGCGCCTGGTCGAAGCCGATCGAGGCGTTGATCTCCTGCATGATCGCGGACGGACCGCCGGCGAATCGCCCGCCCCACTGCGCATTGGCGCGCGCACCGTCCTGCGGCGGCTTTGCGGCGGGTCCGCCGTCGCCTAGAGACATGCGATGTCCAGGATCATGCGCCCCATCCTCCGCCGCTCCGTGCTCGCGGCCGGCGGGACCGTAATGGCGGCCGCACTCGCGCGCAAACGCCCGTTCGGCAGCGCCCGGGCACAGGATCACCCGCCGTTCCAGCCGCTGGACGTCATCAAGCCGCACGCGCCGACCCCGCTGCCGGCTTTGTCGTTCCTGGACGGTGACGGCCACCCGGTCGGCCTCGACCGGTATAGGGGCCACGGCGTGGTGCTCAACCTCTGGGCCACCTGGTGCGTGCCCTGCGTGACCGAGATGCCGGCCCTCGACGCGCTGGCCCGCACCCTGGCGACGTCAGGCATCCAGGTGCTGACGGTATCGATGGACCATGGTGGTGCGAGCGCGGTGCGGCCGTTCTTCGCCGCGCACGGCATCCGCTCGCTGCCGGTGCTGCTGGACCCGCACAGCACGGCGCTGTCGGTGCTCGGGCTCGACGGCATCCCGGTCACGCTGCTGGTCGACCGGCAGGGCAGGGAGGTCGCCCGGCTGGAGGGACCGGTCGACTGGGCGACGCCGCAGGCCGCGGCGCTGGTGGAGCGGCTGGTCGGCTGACAGGCGAGGGGCGCCGCCGCTGGAGCCGCGGGCCCCAAACCCCGTCACTTAAAAGCGGTTTCCAAAGGCGAGCCTTTGGCGGGGTCCAGGGGCGGAGCCCCTGGCCTTCCTACCCTTGCTGCTCGTACGTGACGATCTCGAACCCCGCCAGCCAGGCGCTGCCGAACGCCGTCGAGATGGCGACGTCGGTGGCGTCGCGTCCACGCGCCATCAGGACGCGGCCGATCCGCGGCCGGTTGTGGCGGGCGTCGAAGGTGTACCACGTGCCGCCCAGATAGACGTCGAACCAGGCGCTGAAATCCATCGGGTCGTCCACCGGCGGTACGCCGATATCGCCCAAGTAGCCGGTGCAGTAGCGCGCCGGGATGTTCATGCAGCGGCAGAGGGCCACGGCCAGGTGCGCGAAGTCGCGGCAGACGCCGTTGCGCTCCATGAAGCCCTCGTAGGCGGTGCGGGTGGCGCGGGCATGCTCGTAGCCGAAGCTGATGCGGTCGTGCACGTAGTCGACGATCGCCTGCACCCGGCCCCAGCCCGGCTGCACGTGCCCGAACAGCGACCAGGCGGTGTCGGACAGCCGGTCGGTCTCGCAGTAGCGGCTGCCCAGCAGGTAGACCAGCACCTCGTCGGGCAGGTCCTCCACAGCGAGCTGCGGCGCGTCCGGGGCATATTCGTCGGGCTGGCCGCTATCGGCGACGGTGAACTGGTTGGTGATGCGCAGCAGCCCCGGCGGGGCCACAACCCGGGTGCAGACGTTGCCGAAGGCGTCGCGATACGCATGCGATGGGACGGGGGGGTCGAACATCATCTGCTGCGGCGTCTGCAGGTCGGGCACGCGTTCGGGATGCAGGCTCAGCATCAGCAGCAGCGGCGTCGCGGCGGGGGCGTTGAACGCGATGTCGTAGCCGGCCCGGATCAGCATGCACGTCCCTTTCCTGTCTCGGCCCGTCCCCCGCCCAGCCGGAGCGGCATCAGCCTGTGGTTGCGGCCGAGCGATCCATCTCCGGCCAGGTTCCGGCCCCGGAGGAGCCGGCGACGCCGTCACGCGTCTGCAGCCGCACGATTTCGGCCGCGCCTGCCACGCCCGTATCGGGCTCCCCCGACGCCGCCGCGCTTTTGCCAGACTCCTCCCTCGAGTCCACCTCTTCCGAACGCATACCGACCTTGACGGAAACGGTCATGCCGATGCTGTCGGCGGGGAATCCGGTCCAGGTTCCGGCCAGCGGTACCGCCTGGTGCCAGTCCCGCACCGAGGCGACGCGGATCAGGTCGCGGCTGCCGACGATGCCGTTGGTGGGGTCGAACTCGGTCCAGCCGCACCCCGGCAGGAACACCTCGACCCAGGCATGGGTGGAGCCGCCGCCGACATGGGTGCTGCCGTCCGAGCCGGGCGAATAGACGTATCCGGACACGAAGCGCGCGGCCAGGCCCAGCGATCGTACCGCCTCCATCATCAGCACGGCGTAGTCGCGGCAGGTGCCGTTGCGCAGCGCCAGCGTCCGTGCCGGCTCCTGCACGCCCTCCTCGTAGCGGGCCGAATAGGTAAAGCCGCGCCGGATCTCGCGCGTCATGTCGACCAGCAGGTCCAGCGTGCCGGTTTCGCCGTGGCGCAGGAAGCCGCGCGCCCAGGCATCGACGGCGTGGTCGGGGTCGGTGTAGTGCCGCTCGCGCACACGGGCGAGGTCGGCGGCGTCGTCGCGGTCATAGGTGAACGGCCAGGTGCGGGCATACGGCGCCAGCTGCTCGGCCTCCGGCCGGACGACGGTGTGGTCGACCACCAGCCGGTTCTCGAACCTGAGCTCGCGCGCGCGCCCGGCGAAGCGCGCGACCGTGCTGACGTTGCCGAACGCGTCCGGAACCGAGCGCAGCAGGATCGGCCTCGGCGTGATCGAAAGGTCCCACGACAGCAGGCGCTGGTCGGCCGAGTCGCGCGGTCGGAACAGCATCCGGTGCTCGCCAAAGCCGACGACCCGCCGGTAGCGGTAGGTGGTGACGTGCTGGACTGTCAGAACCGGCATCGACCTGATCCTTCCGGGCTTCCTGGGTGTCGTCTGGATCAGGCACTATAGAGGGCGGCGCGGCGCGGCGCCGTAAAGGCCGGCGGCGCCTGGCGCAGGATCGCAGCAAGAAGTGGACCAATGGTTGAGCCGCGTGACCCTGAGGCGAGCCTGCCCGAGCATCGGCTACTGACGCAAGACGATCCGCCGCCGGTGCAGGTGCTGCGCGCGGACGGACGCTCCGACCTGCTGCTGGTGGTCGACCATGCCGGGCGCGCGGTGCCGGCGGCGCTGGGCCGGCTCGGCCTGCCCGAGTCGGAGTTCGAGCGGCACATCGCCTGGGACATCGGCGCCCTGGGCATCGGCCTGCACCTGTCGGCGCTGCTCGACGCCGCCCTGATCGCGCAGGCCTATTCGCGGCTGGTGATCGACTGCAACCGCCGGCCGGGGCACGCGACCTCGATCGCGCCGCGCAGCGACGGCACCGACATCCCGGCCAATGTCGGCCTGGACGCGGCGGCGTGCGGCGCCCGAATCGCCGAGATCTTCCTGCCCTACCAGGACGCGGTCGCAGCGGCGATCGACGCGCGCGCGGCTGCCGGACGCGAGACCGTGCTGATTGCCGTGCACAGCTTCACGCCGGTGATGGCGGGCCGCGTCCGGCCCTGGCATGTTGGGCTGCTCACCAACCACGATCCGCGGCTCGGTCACGCCCTCATGGCGCTGCTGGAGCGGGAGGGCGACCTCGTGGTCGGCGACAACGAGCCCTACAGCCTGTCCGACCTCGACGACTACACGGTGCCGGTGCATGGCGAGCGGCGCGGCCTGCTGCATGTCGAGCTGGAGATCCGCCAGGACCTGATCGCCGGTGAGTCCGGCCAGCGGAGCTGGGCCGAACGGCTGGCGCGGCTGCTGCCGCCTGCGGTGGCGGCGTGCCGCGCGCCCGGTGCGCCACCATCGCCGCTACGCAGCGCGGCCCGGCCTGCTATCGCCGACCCGAGGCGCTCCGGCTGATGGATGGCATCGGCGGCGGCACCCGCCTGGCTGGCGTGGTCGGCTGGCCTGTATCGCACTCCCGCTCGCCGGCGCTGCACAATCGCTGGCTGCGCCGATACGGCGTTGACGGCGCCTACGTCCCGCTCCCCGTGGCGCCCGGACGCCTCGAGACGGCGCTGCGCGGCTTGCAGGCGGCGGGCTTCGCCGGCGTCAACGTGACGCTGCCGCACAAGGAGGAGGCCTACCGGCTCAGCGACGTGGCTTCGCCGGCCGCGCATCGGTGCCGGGCTGTGAACACGCTGGTGTTCGACGCCGACGGCCGGCTGCACGGCGACAACACCGACGGCCAGGGCTTCGTGGACAGCCTGCGGGCGGCCGGCGTCGATCCAGCAGCCGGGCCGGCATTGGTGCTGGGCGCCGGCGGCGCCGCGCGCGCGGTGGCGGCGGCGCTGCAGGATCTCGGCGCGGCGGTCAGGATCGCTAACCGCGACGCCACGCGCGCGGAGCGGCTGGCCGCCTCCCTGAACGAGACCGCCCGGCCCGGTGCGCCGCCGATCCGGGTGACGGACTGGGAGACACGCGCCGACCTGCCGGGTCGGCCGGCGCTGCTGGTAAACGCCACCGCCATCGGCATGGCGGGCTCGCCCGGCACGCCCTGCGACGTGGAGCACGCCCCTCACGGACTCGTCGTCTGCGACATCGTCTATACGCCGCGGCGCACACGGCTGCTGGCGGAGGCGGAGATGCGCGGCCTGCGCACCGTCGAGGGCATCGGCATGCTGCTGCACCAGGCGCGGATCGGCCACGCCGCCTGGTTCGGCGTGCTGCCGGCGATCGATCCGGACCTCGCTGATGCCGTCGCCGGCGAGGCATGAGGGTCATCGGCCTCACCGGCGGCATCGGCATGGGCAAGTCCACCGCCGCCGCCGCCCTGGCGCGCGCCGGGCTGCCGGTGTTCGACGCCGACGCCAGCGTGCGCGCGCTGCAGGCGGCCGGGGGCCGGGCGGTGCCGGCGATCGGCCGCCTGGTGCCGGACGCGGTGGCGGAGGGCCGCATCGACCGGGCGGCGTTGCGCCGCGCGGTGATCGCCGATCCCGCCCTGCTCGCCGGGCTGGAGGGGATCATGCACCCGATGGTGCGGGCCGAGCAGCGGCGGTTCCTGGGCCGCGCCCGGGCGCGCGGGCATCGCTGGGCCGTGCTCGACATCCCCCTGCTGCTGGAAGGCGGCGGCGACCGCGCCTGCGACCTGGTGCTGGTGGTCTCGGCCCCCCGCGCGCTGCAGCTGGCCCGCGTGCGCCTCCGCCGCGCCATGAGCCCGACGGAGGCGGCCGCCCTGATCGCACGCCAGATGCCGGACGCGGCCAAGCGGGCGCGGGCGGACGTGGTGATCCGCACCGGGCTGTCGCGCTGGCACAGCCTGCGGCAGATCCGCCGCCTGCTGGCCCGGCTCGAAACCCGCGGCCAACAAGGGAGGTCCGCCCGATGAAGCGCGCAATCCTATTCGATACCGAAACGACCGGGCTCGACCCGCTGACCGGCGACCGCGTGATCGAGATCGCGGCGCTGGAGCTGGTCGGCGACCTGCCGACCGGCCGCCACTACCACGTGCTGATCGACCCCGAGCGCGAGATCCCCGAGGAGGCGTCCCGCGTGCACGGCTATACGCGCGCGCACCTGCTCGGCCAGAGGAAGTTCGGCGAGGTGGTCGACGAGTTCCTGGCCTTCGTCGGCGACGACATGCTGATCGCGCACAACGCGCCGTTCGATTTCGGCTTCGTCGATACCGAGCTGGCCCGGCTGCGCCTGCCCCCGCTCGGCACGCACCGCATGATCGATACGCTCGACATGGCCCGCACCCGTTTCCCCGGGCTGCCCAACAGCCTCGACGCGCTCTGTCGTCGTTTCGCAATCGATCTCACTGAGCGGACCACGCACAACGCGCTGCTGGACTGCCGGCTGCTGGCGCAGGTCTATGTCGAGCTGATGGGCGGCCGGCAGCGCGGCTTCGAGCTCGCAGTCGAGGCGGGCGGCCTCGCCGCGGTGTCCTATACTCTATCGCGCGCGCGGGCGCCGCGTCCGATCGTGCCGACGGATGCCGAGCTGGAGGCGCATCGCGCCTTCGTCTCGCAGATGAAGGACCCGGTCTGGCTGCGCGGCTGAGCCATCACACCGCCCCGGAGTCTGCCCTTATTTACCTGTGAGTAAGCATCGTCGGTCATGGTCTCGAAACGAAGGACGCCCGCAGCTGCGGCACTCGTATAAGGCACAACTCTGCCCCCGTCGGTCCCGGGGGATGGAGCGTTACGGGGGAGGGGATCGCGATGTATGTCGCAAAGCGGAGCCTGCTCCTGATCGGCGAGACCGAGCTGCAGTGCCGGCCGATGGCCCGGAACCTGCGCCTGCTCTGCCCGGTCGAGACGCGGGCGCTGCGGACCTCCGCTTCGCTGCCGGCGGTGGTTCCGGACGCGGTGATCGTGAGCGGCGTCGCGTTCACGCAGAGCGGCTCGCTCGGCGACGTGCAGAAAGCGCTGCGTCCGTTTCTGGACAGTAACGTCCCGATCCTGTGCCTGCTGGACAACCCCTCCGCACGCGACGACGTGCAGGCGCGTGCGCTGGGCGCCTCGGCGGTATTGGCGGCCGACACCCCGCTGCGGCGGGTCGCCGACGTGCTGCACACCCTCACCCGGCGCGGCGGCGGCCTGCGCCGCACCGAACGCACGGTCGCCGTCGAGGCCGCCGTCGCCGACGTGGGCGTGGCCATCGCCGACCTGATGGCATCGGCGGCCTCGAAGCAGACCATCGGCGTCGGCATGACGGCCGAGGCGTCCCGCCTGCTGCTGGACACCATCCGCGACAACGATGTCGGCCGCTGGATGGAGACCGTCTCCGAGGTGCACGACCAGAGCTACCGCCACTGCCTGCTGATGGCCGGCATCATGGCCGCGTTCGTGGTCTCGCTCGGCTTCAAGCCCGACGATTGCGACCGGCTGACCCGCGCCGCGATCCTGCACGATGTCGGCAAGGCGCTGGTGCCGACCGAGATCCTGAACAAGCCAGGCCCGCTGACCGACGCCGAGATGGACCAGATGAGGCAGCACCCGAGTGCCGGCTACGAGCTGCTGCTGGCGCAGGGCGACCATCATCGCACGACGCTACGTGTCGCCCGCCATCATCACGAGTACCTGGACGGGAGCGGCTATCCGCTGGGCCTGAAGGGCGACCAGATCGGCGACGAGGTCCGGATCGCCACGATCTGCGACGTCTTCACGGCGCTGATCGAGAAGCGGTCCTACAAGCCGTCCCTGACCGCCCTGCAAGCCGCCGAGCTGATGGCGCCAATGCGAGGCAAGCTCGATCCCGACCTGCTCCGGCTGTTCTCGAGGTTGTTCGTCGCGGAGGATGCCGCCGTCGACGCTTGAGGCAAGGCCAGGGGCTCTGCCCCTGGACCCCGCCAAAGGCTCGCCTTTGGAAACCGCTTATGAGATGGGTTCCAAGGGCCGCCGGCCCTTGGCGGGTCCAGGGCAGGGCCCTGGCCTTCCCTCACGTTCCGATCGTCGGCAACCCCGCCAGCGCCCGCCAACCATCCTCGTCGACGGTGGCGATGCCGAGCTCGGCCGCCTTCTTCGCCTTCGAGCCGGCGTCGCTGCCCAGCACCACGAGGTCGGTCTTCTTCGACACGCTGTCGGTGACCTTGGCGCCGAGACGTTCCGCCATCGCCTTGGCTTCCGGCCGGGTGAGGCTCGCCAGGCTGCCGGTGAACACGATCGCCTTGCCCGACAAGGGTCCGCCCCGGGTGGCGGCCTCGTCCTGGATCTGGCGCAGCTCTGCGGCCAAGTCGTCGACCGCCTGCCGGTTGTGCGCCTCGGTGAAGAAGGTGGCGAGCTCGCCCGCGATCGTCTCGCCGACCCCGGTGATGCTGCCGAGCGCCAGCCGCTCGTCCGAGCCGATGGTGGTGGCGGCTTCCATCTGCGCCCGCCACTGCGCGTACGACCCGTAATGGCGGGCCAGCAGCCGGGCGTTGGTCTCGCCGATGCGGCGGATGCCGAGCCCGAAGATGAAGCGGGCCAGCGGGATCGTCCGCCGCTCGTCGATCGCGCGCATGAGCTTGGTCGTGGAGACATCCTTCCAGCCCTCGCGGCCGGCGATCCGGTCGGGCGTGAGGCGGAAGATGTCGGCCGGTGCCCCGATCAGCCCGGCCTCGTGGAACTCCCGGATCGATTTCTCGCCCAACCCCTCGATGTCGAACGCGGTTCGGGACGCCAGGTGGATCAGCCGCTCCACCGTCTGCGCCGGACAGACCAGGCCTCCGGTGCAGCGCACCACCACCTCGCCCTCGGGCCGCACCGCGCGGGCGCCGCAGATCGGGCAATGGTCCGGGAAGACGAAGGCGGGGCCGCGCGCCGCGTCCGGCGTCTCGATCCGCCCCAGGATCTGCGGGATCACGTCGCCGGCCCGCTGCAGTTGCACGCGGTCGCCGGGCCGCACGTCCAGGCGGTCGATCTCGTCAGCGTTGTGCAGCGTCGCCCGCGTCACCAGCACGCCGCCGACATTGACCGGCTCCAGCACCGCGACCGGGGTCAGCGCGCCGGTGCGCCCGACCTGGATGCGGATCTCCAGCAGCTGGGTCGCCGCCTGCTCGGCCGCGAACTTCCATGCTACCGCCCAGCGCGGCGAGCGGCCGACGAAGCCCAGCCGCTCCTGCAGCGCCAGGTCGTCGATCTTGTAGACCACGCCGTCGATGTCGTACTCGAGCGACGATCGCCGCAGCGCCAGCGCTGTCTGGAACCGCTCCGCCGCGTCCGCGTCGTCCAGCGGCTCCGACAGCGGGTTGACCGAGAAGCCCCAGCCGCGCAGCCGCGCCAGGTAGTCGGAATGGGTGGCGGCGACCGGCTCGCTGGAGCGGCCCTGCGCGTAGGCGAACAGCGAGAGCGGCCGGGCCTCCGTGATGCGCGGGTCGAGCTGGCGCAGCGAGCCGGCGGCGGCGTTGCGCGGGTTGGCGAACAGCCGCTGCCCGGCGGCGGCCTGGTGCTCGTTCAGCGCCAGGAAGTCGGCCTTGCGCAGGAACACCTCGCCCCTGATCTCGATCAGCGCCGGCGCACCACCCTGCAGGCGCTGCGGCAGCCCGTGCAGCGCGCGCAGGTTCGGCGTCACGTCCTCGCCCACGCTGCCGTCGCCGCGGGTGGCGCCGTGCACGAAGCGGCCGTCCTCGTAGGTCAGGCTGATCGAGAGCCCGTCGATCTTGGGCTCCGCCACCATCGGCAGCGGGGCCGCCTCGCGCAGGCCCAGGAACCGCCGCGCACGGGCGACGAAGCCCTCGAAGTCGGCGCGGTCGAACACGTTGTCCAGCGACAGCATCGGCACCAGGTGCGTGTGCTTGGCGAAGCCGCCCTCCGGTGGCGCACCGACGGCAGCGGATGGCGTGTCATCGCGCACCAGGGACGGGAACCGTGTCTCGATCGCCCGGTTGCGGCGGAACAGCGCATCGTATTCGGCATCGGTCGCCTCGGGCGCGTCGAGCCCGTGATAGGCGTGGCCGAGCCGGGTGAGCAGGGCCGCCAGCCGGGCCAGCTCCGCCGCCGCCTCGGTCTCGGCGAGCTCGGCGACCTCGATGGCGGAGGCATCCCGCGCCTTGGGCTTGCCGGCCATCAAGCGAGGCCGAGCAGGCTGTCGGCGGCGGCGCGGGCGGCCTCGGTGACGGTCTCGCCGGCCAGCATCCGCGCGATCTCCTCGCGCCGGCCGCGCCCCTCGAGCGGCTCGGCGCGGGTCTCGGTACGGTCGCGGGCCACGGTCTTCAGGATGCGCAGATGGTGGTCGCCGCGCGCCGCCACCTGAGGGCTGTGCGTCACCACCAGCACCTGCACGCCGTCCGCCACCCGCGCCAGCCGCTCGCCGACCCCGGCCGCGGTGGCGCCGCCGACGCCGCTATCGACCTCGTCGAACACCAGGGTGGGCACTTGCGAGCGGCCGGCCAGCACCACCTTCAGCGCCAGCATCAGCCGCGACAGCTCGCCGCCGGACGCGACCCGGGCCAGCGGCCCCGGCGGCTGGCCCGGGTTGGCGGCGATCAGGAACGAGGCCTGCTCCATGCCGCGCGCGGTCCAGGCCTGCGGCTGCAGCGGCTCCAGCGAGACGGTGAAGCGGGCGCGCTCCAGCCGCAGCGGCCGCAGCTCGGCCGTGACGGCGATCTCGAGCCGCCGCGCCGCCGTGGTCCGCGCGGCGCCGAGCGACCGGGCCTTGGCCTCGAAGGCGGCACGGGTGTCCGCCACCGCCCGCTCCAGCTCGGCAATGCGGGATTGGCCGCCCTCCAGCGACTCCAGCCGCGCACGCAGGGCGGCGAGCAGGCCTGGCAGCTCGACCACCGCGACGCCGTGCTTGCGAGCGCCGGCACGCAGCGCGAACAGCCGCTCCTCGGTCTGCTCCAGCAGCCGCGGATCGCCGTCCTGGTCCGCCGCCAGCCGCGACAGCAGGCCCTCGGCGTCGGCCAGTGCCGCCTCGGCATGGTCCAGCGCCTCCAGCGCCGCCTGTGCCCGCGATTGGGCCGAGGCCTGGGCCGTCTCCGCCGCCGGCGCGTCCGCATCCGTCGGCTGCGGGTCCGACCCGGGCGGCAGGGGGCGCTGCAGGGCGCGGCTGGACAGGCTGCGGAAAACGGCAATCCGGAGGTGCT